>DATNHL010000219.1:0-5131 GCA_035604995.1 Occallatibacter sp.
CCCCTACTACAACAAGCCTTCGCAGGAGGGCCAGTTCCAGCACTTCCAGGCGCTGGCCAAGGCCGTGGACCCGCTGCCGGTGACGATCTACAACATTCCCGGCCGCACCGGGGTCAACCTCGACCCGGAGACTGTCCTCCGCCTCGCCGAGGCCGCTCCCAACATCCAGGCCATCAAGGAGTCCAGCGGCAAGCTCCCGCAGATTGCCGAGCTGGTGCACATTCTGCCGCGCGATTTCAAAATCTTCTCCGGTGACGACAACCTCGCCCTCGCCTCCATCGGCGTCGGCGCGCAGGGGCTCATCAGCGTGGCCGCCAACGAGATACCGGCCCAGATGGGCCAGATGATCCGCGCCGCGCTGCGCAACAGCTGGGCCGAGGCCCGCGACCTGGAGCGCCGCTACGCGCGGCTGATCGACGCCAACTTCTGGGACTCCAACCCAACGCCCGTCAAGACGGTACTTCAGTTGATGGGCCGCACCTCCGACCACGTCCGCCTGCCGCTCGTCCCGCCCTCTGCCGCGACGCGCGCCAAACTGGAACGGTTGGCCGAGGAGCTGGGGTTGCTGAAGCATGCGCCCGTACCGGATGGCGATCTGGGCCTGTTCTGAGGGTGTGAGCAGGCTCACAGCCGCAAGCCGGACTGGAGGGCATATAATTCGGCCTGAAAATGAATCAGTTCCAGGATGCCTGCTGACGGCGCCTGCAACTGAGGAGGCTCACATGCTGAAGCCGTTCTTGGTCCTCTCCGCCGCGGTCCTTTTTTTGATCGCTCCCACGCCGAATCCCACGCTCGCTTCGGGGCGAACGGCTCAAGACGCTCCACCCCCCTCCACAAATCCGGTCAAGCCGACGGCCGCTTCGCAGGAAAAGGCGAAGAAACTCTATGCGATCGATTGCGCCGTCTGCCACGGCGACAACGGCAACGGAAAAACCGATCTGGCCACGAGTATGGGCGTAACGCTGGCCGATTGGACCGATCCAAAGGCCCTGGCCAACATGCCGGACCAGCAGTTGTTCGACATTATTCGCAAGGGCAAGGACAAGATGCCCGCCGAGGATGCGGGCCGCGCCAAGAATGACGAAATCTGGGGCCTCATTACTTACATTCGTGGAATGTCGAAGGGCCAGCCAGCCGCTCCTCCCGCGGCGCCGGCCGATGCGACCAAACCGGGCAACTAGGGATTCAGGTCAAAGCCGGGGATACTGGGTCCGGGCCGGTAGCGGCCGAGGCGCCGGTCCCCGGTTTTGCCGTAAGCTGAGAAGAACATGAACGATTCCGCTGTTCTTCTTATCGATTGCCCAGACCGCAAGGGGCTGGTGGCCCGGGTTTCAGGCCTGCTCTACGAGCGGGGCGCCAACATTCTCCACGCCGACCAGCATCAGGACCACGATCTGGGGCTGTTCTTCATGCGCGTGGAGTGGGCTCTGGAGGGGCCGCCCAGCGCAGAGTCTGGTCCGGAAATCTTTGACCTGGATGGGTTTAAGGAAGCCTTTGCGCCGCTCGCCGCGGAGTTGGACATGCGCTGGCAGTTGAGCAGCAGGGCGCGACGGACCAGGGTGGCGCTGTTTTGCTCGCAGTATCTGCACTGCATGGCCGACCTGCTGCACCGCTGGCGCTCCGGCGAGCTGGAATGCGAGATCCCGTTAATCGTTTCGAATCATCGGGATGTGGAGAAGCTTGCCGGTTTCTACGGAGTCCCCTTCGAGTTCATCCCGGTCACAGCCGCAACCCGCTCCGAGGCCGAGACGAAACAACTGGAACTGCTTGAATCGAAAAAGATTGATCTGGTGGTTCTGGCGCGCTACATGCAGATTCTCTCGCCCGCCTTTGTCTCCCGTTACCCGGCTGCGATCATCAACGTGCACCACTCCTTCCTGCCCGCCTTCACCGGCGCACGCCCTTACCACGCGGCGCATGCGCGGGGGGTGAAGCTGATTGGCGCAACAAGCCACTATGTCACTGATCTGCTTGACGATGGCCCCATTATCGAGCAGGACGTGGCGCGCATCTCGCACCGCGACCAGGTGGAAGACCTCGTCGCCCGGGGTCGCGACCTGGAGCGGATTGTTCTCTCCCGCGCCGTCCGCTGGCACCTGGACCGCCGCATCCTGTGCTACGGGAACAAGACGGTCGTCTTCGACTGAGAAAAGCTGGAAAGAGGCATCAGGGGTGAAGCCCCCCCTCGAAACGCACGCGTGGCTTGTCGTCATGGGTCTGTAGTAGGCTTTGGAACATTCCATTGCCTTCCCCAACCCTCCTACGCTGCGAGGTATGCCGTATGGTGAATGCCCGTTCCCATCCGAGAAGCTTCCCCCGAGATCTGCTCCTCCTGGCTGGAACCTTCCTGCTGGCTTCCAGCCTGGCCGGGCAGACGACCCCGGCGCCGGTGCCGGAGGATGCTGCGAAGAGCGCGGAACTGCCCCCCGAGGTGTTGGCACGGTTGGACAAGCTGAAAGACGCGCTGAAGGCGACGCGTGCACACCGCGACACGAAGATCGAGGCAATCACGTTGAATCAGACCGGTCAGGTGAATTATTTGACCTCGGACTACAAAGCAGGGCCTTGAAGACTACACGCAAGCGCTCGCGGCGGCACGAACGGCAAAGAACGTGGTTGAAGAGGCAGAGGCACTGAATGGCGTTGCAAACTGCTATCGTGCGCAGGGGCAAAATCAGAAGGCGATCGAGATCTATCGGCAGGCGCTGGACGTGGCAACAGCCTGGGGAGACTTGCGAGGCCAGGCCGAGGCGCTGAACGGTCTTGGATGGGCGAATTCCAACCAGGACAAGAATGATGAGGCGCTGGAGTTTCACAGCCGGGCACTGCCGCTGGCGGTGGAAGCGGCCGACATCGATCTGCAGGCTTCCATAGTCAACCGCATCGCCCTTGTCTACGACGCCACGGAAGACCGGGAAAAGGCTTTGAAGACGTACAACGAGGCCCTCGACCTTTGGCGAGCTGCCGGCGACCGGCGCGGCGAGGGCGCGACGCTGGGGAATATCGGCATTGTTTACGCGGAACAGGGCGACAAGCTGACAGCCCTCAAATATTTGAAGCTGGCGCTCCCGCTTGCAACCGCGCCGGCGCCGCCGAGACGCTGCTGAATATCGGAATCGTCTACAAAATTCTCGGGCAGAAAGAGGCAGCGCTCGGCTACTACAAGCTGGCTCTCACCTTTCTTCATGCAGTCCACGACACAGCGGGCGAGTCCGCTGCCCCGCTCAACCTCGGCAACATCTATTCCGATCTTGAGCGGTCGCAGGAAGCGATGGACTGTTACCGTCGCGCGTTGGTGCTCACTCGCGAAGTAAGCAGCAGTTCCACCGAGGCCGGCGTGCTTATTGGAATCGGCAACCTGGAAAACGTGCTTGGTGAGAAGCAGAAAGCGCTCGAAGACCTCAATCACGCATTGACGATTTGGCGTACCGTGCACGTGCGCAAGGGCGAAGCCACAACCCTCAACAGCATTGGCATCGCCTACGACGACCTCGGAGACCCCAAAGACGCGCTGGACTACTACCTGCAGGCGCTGACGATTCAGCACGAAATCGGCAACAGCGGCGGCGAAGCCACGGCCCTGAGCAATAACATGGGACTCGTTTATAGCGATCTGAAGGATTATCAAAAGGCTCTCGAATCCCTCACCGAGGCGCTGCGCATTCGCCAGAGCGAGAGCGGCGGTGGCGGCGGCGACACAGGCAGTACCTTGAATAACATTGGCGATGTCTACGACGACCTCGGCGACAGGCAGAAGGCGCTGGAGTACCACCTTCGGGCGTTGCCGCTTGCTATCGCAGCTGCGGATCCTCTCCGCGAGGCCCTGGTCTTTCGCAGTTTGATGCTCAACCTCAAAGCTAACCAGCCCGCAATGGCCATCTTCTACGGCAAGCAGGCAGTGAACATGGCGCAGCAGGTGAGGGGCAACATTCAGGGGATGGACAGGAAGTTGCAATCGAGCTTTCCCTCCTCGAAATTGGCGCATTATCACGACCTTGCCAATCTGCTCATCGATCAGGGCCGACTACCCGAGGCCGAAGAAGTTATCGACCTGATGAAGCAGCAGCAGCTTAATGAATTCACGCGCGATGAGACGAAGGAAGCCACGCGGCCGGCGTCTTTGAGTGCGGAAGAACAGAAGCTGGAAGACGCGTATGAAGGGGCGACGAAAGATCTGATTGCGAACTACGCAGCGTGGTCGGCCCTGGACGCGAAGAAGGACCTCACCGACAGCGAGAAGGCGCAGTTGAAGGACCTCGAGGCTCAGGTGCAGCAGCGTTCGCGCAAATTCGAGGACTTGCTCGATCATCTGGACACTGTGCTGCAGGCCGCGGAAAAGCAGAAGCTCGATCGGGCGCGCGACGACATACCCGGCCTCGCCGACCTGGTCAGCAAGCTGGATAAACAGACAGTCGTGCTCTATACGCTGGTCACCGAAGACCGTTATCGCGTGATCGTCATCCGCGAAGACCATGCGCTGGTGGAGCGCAGCACGGCCATCAAGTCTTCCGACCTGAGCAGGCTTGTGGTGCAGTTTGTCGATTTGCTCAGCCATCCCGGCGATACGAAGCAGTTGACTGAGGTCTCCGCGAAACTTTTCTCGGTGCTGGTTGCGCACACCGTCCGCAAGAGGTATGCGTTCCACCAGAACAAATGTCTTCGGAGCCAGGTTTTAGTAAAGCCAGGCGCGTGGTTGAGGAATCCCAGGTACCATGACCACATGTATCGGTAACCAGCACAGATACTCATCATGAGGCATCGGCGGCTGTCTTGCCGATGCATGGGAAGAGGGATGAGGCTTCAGATCGAGCTTACGCCGCGGCACCGTCAGCAAGGTAATGGGCTGGTGAGGAGTGGGCTGTCGCCGGTGCGCACCAAATTGCGCGCCCTGGACTTGCTTGAGATGGATTGGGAACAGCCCACAAGTTTTGCCGGCGCCCCTCCCAGATCATCCATCAGGGTTGCTGCAGTGCGGTCCTCGGGCTCGGTCATGGGCATGTCAAAAGAATGTCCTCGGGCCGTCAGATAGAACAGCAGCTCCACGCGGCTGGACACGCCCAATTTCTCGAATGCCTTGAAGAGGTAGTTCTTCACGGTGTGTTCGCTCAGCCGAAGTTCGCTGGCAATGGCC
>DATNHL010000220.1:0-23777 GCA_035604995.1 Occallatibacter sp.
GTAGCGGATCCCCGAGGTCTCAGAGGCGGCCACCACCAGCGTGTCATAAGCGTGAAAGAGAATGAGGTTCGCACCAAACTCTTTGGCCTGCGCCAGCGCAAACGCGAAGGCTTTCTGGTTGGCGGGGAGCTCGGAGGCGAAGAGAATGGTGGAGGGTTTGCTCCAACCCGGCTTGATTACGGACACCATGGGAACCTCCTAGAGGTGCGGAAAAATGTTAGCAGGGTCGCCATCGGGGTGCGGTGACCGGTGGCACAGGTCGGAGTGAGATAAATCACATCCCGGCCACGAATGCTGCTGCTCCCGGCGTGCTGGAAAGCAATCGTTTGACCAATAAAGACGCAGGTCCGATAGCTTTCGTTCACTTGAGACGAATTGTGCGCCCTTTTTGCGAATTTGTATACCACCGGAAGATGTAGATGCCGAATTGCTCGAGGTCAAGTGATCCCAATCACAGCATTTCCTGCCTCCAGCCTGCTCTTCTGGTACCGAATCGTGGCGCTCCCGTGCGGTTCTCCAACTCCCTGCCCGGTCTTTCTTGAAGTCAGGGTGCTCTGCCGAAGGCTTCACAAGAGGTTTCCTCCCTTGGGAGATGATCTTATCGGCAGCGTCTTAGAATTCTTTAAGAGTTGGCGAATCGCTCGATCCCCGGCGCCGAACCCGTTTCGCGCCAGTCCGCCCCGGTTCCACTGGAGGCCGTATGAAGCCGATGCACAACATTCCCGCCCGCGGCGGATTGAACTTTGACGAGACGCCCTTTCTGGCCATCTGGGAGATCACCCAGTCCTGCGATCTGGCCTGCAAGCACTGCCGCGCCGCGGCCCAGCCGATTCCCCACCCCGACGAGCTGACCCATGAAGAGGGCAAGCAGCTTATCGACCAGATTGCCGAAATGCATGTGCCCATCTTCGTCTTTACCGGCGGCGACCCGCTGAAGAGAAAAGACGTCTTCGAACTCATCAGATACGCAGCGGACAAGGGCGTCCAGGTTGCGGTGACGCCCAGCGCAACACCGCTGCTGACCCGCGAGGCGATGTTCAAGATGAAGGAAGCCGGGCTGGTCCGGCTGGGCATCTCGCTGGACGGCTCGACTCCTGAGATTCACGACAAGTTCCGCGGGTTGCCCGGCGCGTGGGCGCGGACTATTCAGGCCATCGAATGGGCCAACGAGGCGGGCATTCCCATCCAGGTGCACTCCACCATCAGCCGCCACAACGCGCACGACCTGGACAACCTGTGCGCACTGTTCGAAAAGCTGGCCATCGTGATGTGGAATGTCTTTTTCCTGGTTCCGGTGGGTCGCGGGCAGCAGGCCGACCTGCTGTCAGGTGAGGAATTTGAACAGGTCTTCGGCAAGATCTACGAGTTGAGCCACCGAGTGAGCTTCCAGATCAAGACCACTGAAGCCATGCACTACCGCCGCTACCTGCTGCAGCACAACCTGGAAGAGCGCAGGATGGGGCACGGCAGCGGCCATCCGCACGCCGCCGCAGCCGGGCACAAGTACGAGCCGGGCGCGCCAACGGCCGACGCCAAAACCCGCACCGCAAGCTGGGCCACGCGGCGCGTCAACGACGGCAAGGGCTTCATGTTCATCTCGCACGTGGGCAACGTCTATCCGAGCGGCTTTCTGCCCATCCATGCGGGCAACATCCGCGAGACGCCGCTGGCCGAGATCTACCGCGAGGCGCCCATCTTCAAGGCGCTGCGCGACACCAGCAAGCTGGAAGGCAAGTGCGGCGCCTGCGAGTTCAAGGAGATCTGCGGCGGCTCGCGCGCGCGGGCCTATGCGCTGACCGGCGACCCGCTGGCGCAGGAGCCCTGCTGCATCTACCAGCCGAAGAACTGGGACCCGGATCTGGAGCAGAAGGCGGAGGCATTCCAGCACGCGGACTTTACTCCGCTGGTAACCCTGTAAAACCGTTCAGCGGGAAAGAGGGGGCTCTCGATGAGCCCCCTCCTTTTTGTGCCCTTCCCCCTGGCTCGAAATGGGAGTAGGTTGGTGGCGATTCGCGTGATTTAAATCACATGCACTCACGGGCCCTGGGGTCGATCCTGATTGTGGCAGATTCTTTCGAGAAGCGCGGAAACTTCCCCAAGCGACCCGCCTTGACTGCACTAAGATGAAACGGGGCATCACGATGCGAACAGCGATCATTGGCGGGGGAATTGCGGGCCTGGCGGCGGCTTTCGAGTTGGAGAAGGCGCGCGCGGCGGGAGCTGACCTCGAGTACACGCTCTTCGAGTCGCGGGACAGGCTGGGCGGATCGCTTGCCTCGGAGATTGTGAACGGCGCGGTGCTGGAGCGGGGACCGGACTCGTTTTTGACAGAGAAGCCGGCGGCGGCGGAACTTTGCCGCGAGCTCGGCCTGGGCGCCGATCTGGTTCCCTCCAACGACGAGGCGCGCAAGACCTACATTCTGGTGAAAAACCGCATGGTGCCGCTGCCCGATGGGCTGATGTTCCTGGTGCCTACAAAGCTGATTCCGACGGCGCTGACGCGGCTGTTCAGCTTGCCCACCAAGGTGAGGATGGGCCTCGAGCTGCTGCATCCACCGCGGCCCAGCGAACAGGATGAGTCGGTGGCGGCGCTGGTGGAGAGGCACTTCGGCATCGAGGCCGTGGACCGGCTGGCCGACCCGCTGCTGTCGGGGATCTATGGCGGGGATGCGGCGCAACTGAGCGCGCGGACGGTGCTGCCGCGGCTTGTTGAAATGGAGAGCGAGTACGGCTCGCTGACCCGCGGCATGCTGGCTGCCCACAGCAAAATGCGGGCCAGGGCAAAGGAAGCCGCGAAGAATAACGGGGCCCTCAACGGCACCGGGCAAGGGGGCGGCAGCGGCCGGCCCACGGCGGCACGGTCCATCTTTACTTCGCTGCGCGGCGGCATGCAGCAGTTTGTCGATGCTCTGGTGGCGCGGCTCAATCCGGACTGGATCCGGGTTTCGACGCCGGTGAGCGCGCTGAAAAAAGTCGAAGAGGGCTGGACGGTGGAGGCTGGCGGCGTTGCGGAGAGCTACGATGCGGTGATTGTCGCCTCGCCGGCCTGGGCTGCGAGCGTGTTGCTCAGCGGAGTGGACGCGCCGTTGAGCGAGGACCTGGGCGCGATTCCCTACTCCTCCTCGATTACCGTGAACCTGGTCTACGACGAGGCCAAACTGGGCGAGCTGCCCGACGGCTTCGGCTTCCTGGTTCCGACCAGCGAAGGCCGCTCCATGCTGGCCTGCACCTTTGTGCACCGCAAGTTCCTGGGCCGCACGCCGCCGGGCAAGGCGGTGCTGCGGGCGTTTCTGGGCGGGATGAAGAACGAGGCGCTGCTCGCCGAGCCGGACGAAGCGCTGGTGGCGACGGTGCGGCGCGAGCTGAACGAGATTCTCGGTATTACCGCGGAGCCGGAGTATCAGCAGGTTTCGCGCTGGCGGCGCGCCATGGCGCAGTACTCGGTGGGGCACCAGGAGCGGACGAAGAGGATTGCGGCGCGGGTGGCCGCGCTGAAGGGGCTGCGGCTGGTTGGCAACGCCTACGACGGGATCGGAATTCCGGACTGCATCCGGCTGGGAAGGCTGGCGGCGAAGGAGCTTGTGGCGAGTCAGCGGGTCAGCGAGCCAGCGGGTCAGACGGTCGGGTAGCCCTTGTCATTGTGGTTTCCCAGGTCTCGAGACCGAGCCATGGGGCACCGAGCGCCCACATGCGGTTGCCACGCCCCATCAGCTCTTTAACCGCTCAATCAATTGCATGGACTTGGGCATCCTGGCGTAAAGCTCGGCAACTGCTCGTCCGATATCTGTCTGCGGCACGGATAGCGTCAAAACCCGGGCAAACTCTTCCGGCGCCTGTTCATTAGCCAGGGTGAAGAATCCAGCGTTGTCCTCAATCTCCGAACCCTGATTTCTTGCGAGTCCCAACGCTATGGCTGCGTTCAACGCGTAACAGAGGGGCGACCTCTTGTACTCCCACCGGACGCTAACCTCGCATTGATCAGCAAACGCGTAGGAGCCGTCCTTTGTTGGAATCTGAACCGGAATCGTGAGCGGAATGACGGCGACCTCTTCCTCGTGTCCCGGGAGCGAGCACACTATTCTTTTTGACTTCTCGCTCAGAAGCATCTCCGATGAGTTGCCGACTCGGCTCGAGAGATCAAACCTCGCGCTGATTGCCGGCATAACCTCAAGATTGAGCAGCTCCTGCAACGCAAGCGAAGAGGATGATTCAACATCGTGAAGAGACATTGGCTGCCGAAGCTTGACAAACAACGTTACCGACATGACCTGTTGCTCCCGGCCGGGTGCCCCAGGTCTCGCTTCCGAGACCTGGGAAATCACTGACCTCTATTTCCCCACCACCGGCAAGATCAACGCGCTGGGATGCGCCGCGTCGTGGAGGATTGTGTTGGTGGCTTTGACGAACTCGGAGCTGCTGCTGGCATCCTTGCCGGTGTTCAGGTTGCGGTCGAAGCGGGGGAAGTTGCTGCTGCTCACTTCCAGACGAATCCTGTGGCCTTTCAGGAAGACGTTGCTCGTTGACCACAGATCGATTTTGTACTCGTAGACCTGCCCGGGCGCGATGGGCTGGGGCGCGCCGGTGGTCGACTCGCGGAACTTCGCCCGCAGGATTCCTTCGGTCAGGTTGATGGCAACGCCATCGGGGGCGACATCGACCAGCTTGGCGGTGAAGTCGGTGTCGGCGGCTGAAGTCTTCGCAAACAGGTCGAGGGTGACCGGGCCGGTGACTTCCAGATCCTCAGTCAGCGGCGGCGTGGAGTAGACCAGCACATCGGGACGGGCTTCCACCTGAGTCTGGTCGCGCGGGCCGGGAGCCAGGTGCTGGCTGTCGCAGCAGAGCGGGCCGCCCACAGTGGGGACGGGGTTGGCGGGGTCGTAGACGTAGGTGTCGGCGGGATCGGACGGCGGGGCAGCGGTCGAAAGAGCTCCGTCGCCCGCGGCGCTGTTGGCTTTGCCGACGGAGTGCAGAAAGTAGCTGGTGGATTTCGCGCGCTCGAGCGGCCAGGCTTCTTCGTCGCGCCATTCGTTCTTACCCATCACAAAAATCTTGACTGGCTTGCCGGTGGCGAACTCATTCTGCTTGCCCTGGAAGAGGTAGTCGTACCACTCCAGCGTGATGTCGTTGTCGTCATACTTTTCGGCCGCGGGGCCAAAGTCGACCGCGCCGATCTTGCGTCCGCCGCCGGCGTGGCCGCCGATGGTGACGAGGAGCTTCTGGCCGGCACGGGCAGTCTCGGACCCGCCGTGGGCCTTGATCCCTGTGTAGTTGCGCAGCGAGCCGCCCTGAAAGATGTCGTACCAGGCAGCGATGGTCAGCGCGGGGACCTGGATGTTCTGGTAGTTCTCCTCGATGGACCATTGCTTCCAGTAGCTGTCGTAGGTGGGGTGGTCGAGCCAGTCGAGGAAGTAGGGCGCGAACTCACTGGTCAACTCGGCCGCGTTCTGCGGCGCGGGCACGTTGAATACCGGGTACTGGTTCAGTGGCAGGACCGAGCTGCCGACGCGGGCATTGGTGTTGTCGCGGATGTACCGGTTGAGCGTGTCCTGCGCCAGGCCGGAGGTCCAGGACTCGTTGAACCACTGCTCGAAGGCGCCGCCCTGCCAGGTCCAGTTTTCGTGGTAGTTGCTGGCCGTGACGACGGGACAGATGCCGGCCAGGTGGGGCGGATGGGCGATGGCGGCGAGCATCTGCGTAGCGCCCACGTAGGAGCCGCCGAACATGCCCACCTTGCCGTTGGAGCTGGGCAGCGCGGCGGCCCATTCCACCGTGTCGTAGCCGTCCTCGGACTCGTGCTTGAAGGTGTACCACTCGCCCTCGGAGGTGTAGCGGCCACGGACATCCTGGACGACGACCAGGTAGCCGCGCGCGGCGGCCTTGCGGGCGAACTCGGCGGCATTGTCCTTGTTGTAGGGGGTGCGCTGGAGAAGCGTGGGGTACTTGCCCTCGACCGCGGGGCGGTAGATGTCGGCGCGGAGGGTGACGCCGTCGCGGGTCTTCATGGCGACGCCGCGCTCGACGACGATCTGGGGCGTGGATTGCGGCTGAATGAAGCTGCAGGGCAGCAGCGTTGCGGCGAAGGCGAGAAGGCAAACGGACTTTTTCAGCAAGGTTTTCCCCCGGCGGCGATGGCCGAGACCATTGTAGTGACTCAAAATGCCGGTGCTGAAGCGGAGGGAGAAGAATACAGCCGCGGATTCAGGGGTCGAGGAGGTGACCGCTGTGCGCAGCCCGAGAAAAGCTGCCTCAAAAAAAGAAATCGGGCGGCTGCCCTGCGATGAGGCGGCCACCCGAGAAAAGAACCTTGAAAGACCAGTTCAGGAGACAATTCAGGAGACATTCAAAGAGTACCGGCAGGCGCGTGGCGTGTCTTGGGTCATTGGGGTGAGAGTAAGCTCCATCAATGGGTGGAGAGCGGGCTCGGTCTTTGTGCGGTAGTCTGGTTGCACCCTGCTTCGCCGCCCTGGAACGGTTGCGAATTCCCCTAACTCTTTGGGGATGCGCGACCTGGCGCCGGCCGGGCGTTGCCGGAGAGACGCTCCACTCGCATTTGTGGCTAAGAATCGTGCCAATTCGAACGTTGTGTTGGGCAGAGTTGGGGTGCGGCTCAGCGGCGCTGCCGGGCTCGGGCTTCGACTGCGAATCGGCCTGATGGCGGCGGTCTTGACGGGGTGCGCGGCCGTGGGGCTGGCTCTGGAACCCACCACGCCGCTGGCCAGCTACGGGCGCCAGGCGTGGGGGATGGAGAACGGGCTGCCGCAGAACACGGTGCAGGCGCTGGTGCAGACCAGGGACGGGTTTGTCTGGCTGGGGACCGAGGTGGGTCTGGTCCGCTTCGATGGGAATGGGTTCCAGGTGTTCGACAAGAACACGAGCCCGGCGCTGCCGGGGAACGATGTGCGGTGTTTGCTGGTGGCGGACGACGGGGCGCTGTGGATCGGGACCAGCGAGGGGCTGGCGCGGCGGAAAGATGGGGTGGTTACCGTGTTCACGACCAAGGACGGGCTGCCAAGCGATGGGGTCCGGGCGCTGGGTGAGGACCGGTGGGGCTTGGTATGGGCTTATACGGATGCGGGACTGGTGCGGCAGAATCACGATCGATTTGCCGCAGCCGGGAGTTGGCGGCCAGGGAGCGTAATCACCGCTGTGACAAGTCAGGGCCGCGCCGATGCCTGGGTCGATGTGACGCCAGATTCTGGCGATGAGTGGAGGCGGCTGGCGGCTCAGGCTGGACTGCCGCGGGAAGGGCTGGAATTCTTGGCGGGACTGAATAGCGAATCGACGGCCATGGGCACCAAGAGCACCCTGATGTTGGGAAGCGGTAGCGGATTGACGATGCGGCTGTCAGCGGGCCAGGAACTGCCAGGGAGCAGGATTCAGGTTTTGCTTGCGGATCGCGAGTCGCGCTTGTGGATTGGAACGAATAACGGGCTGGCGCGGTGGGATGGAAGGACTGTGCAACGGCTTCCTGTCACCGATCCGCTGGCATCGGCGTCGGTGCTCTCGCTGATGCAGGACCGCGAGGGGAACATCTGGGTGGGGACCGAGGCCGATGGGCTGCACATTCTGCGCGATCAGCGGTTCAAGACGCTGGGGGCGCGCGAGGGGCTCTCTTCCGATGCTACGACGACCGCTGTTGAGGACGCGGCGGGTACGCTGTGGGTGGGAACCGGCGGCGGCGGGCTGAACGCGATCGGCAAAGGACCGGCCGGAACGGGCACGGGCGCGGTGAAGAGCTACTCGGTGCGCAATGGGTTGGTGAGCGACGTGATTCTGTCTTTGGCGGCGGCGAATGGGGACCTGTGGGTGGGAACGCCGGATGGGCTGAACCGGATCCACGCAGGGACGATCGCCGCGTTTACGTCCGCCGATGGGCTGCCGGACGACTTCATCCGCTCGCTGCTGGTGGACGCCGATGGGTCGCTGTGGATTGGGACGCGACGCGGGCTGACGCACTGGCTGGTTGGGGCAGCGGGTGTGAGCGGCTCCGGCGGAAAGATGGAGACATTCACCCAGGCCAACGGGCTGGGCAGCGACCTGGTGGGAGCCATGGCGCGGGACGCGAAACGCGACCTGTGGGTAGCCACGCTGGCCGGATTGTCGCGTCTGCACGGAGGAAAGATCGAGAACTACACCACTGCCAACGGGCTCAGCAGCAACGTGGTGACGGCGCTGTTGCCGCGCGCGAATGGGACGCTGCTGATTGGCACGCAGGACCACGGCTGGAACCAGTGGGACGGGATGCGCTTCTCCGCGGCCATGGGCAATGGGCTGGAGCAGACCACGATTCACGCCATTATGGAGGACGGCGGCAATCACCTGTGGTTTGCAACCGGGAACGGGATTGCGCGCTGCGACTGCAATGCGATGGGCGGCACTATGAAGGGCACAGGCTGCTCGCACTGGATGGAGTTCGGCGCTGCGGACGGGTTGCGCAGCCGGGAGACGGCCACCAACAGCCATCCCTCGGCGTGGCGCTCGCGCGATGGGCACCTCTGGTTTGCCACGCCCAAGGGGCTGGTCGAGGTGGACCCGGCGCATTTCCCGGTGAACTCGACACCGCCGCCGGTGGCGCTGGAGCGGTTTGCCGTGGACGATGCTCCACTGGCATTGCATGCAGCGGATCCACTACATGGGGCGGGCCCTTGGTTGAGAGTTGAGGCCGGGCATGTCCATTTCGAGTTCGACTACGCGGGTTTGAGTTTTGTTGCGCCGCAGAAGGTACGCTACCGCTATATGTTGGAGGGCTTCGACCACGGATGGACCGAGGCCGGCGCGCGGCGCACGGCGTATTACACAAACATTCCGGCAGGGCGCCTCACCTTCCGCGTGCAGGCAGCCAACAACGATGGCGTTTGGAACACAGAGGGCGCGGCGCTGACCTTCGAACTGCGTCCGCACTTCTACCAGACGCTGTGGTTTTACGCGCTACTGATCCTCGCCGCTGTGGGAATGGTGGTGCTGGTGCAGCGGATGCGCCTTGCGCGCGCGGAGCGCGAGTTCAACGCCGTGCTCGGGGAGCGGAACCGCATCGCTCGCGAGATTCACGACACGCTGGCGCAGGGGTACGTGGGCATCTCCGTGCAGTTGGAGGTGCTTGCGGAGTTGCTGCGCATGAGCAAAGTGGAAGCGGCGGCCAAGCACCTGGACCTGGCGCGGGGGTACGTGCGCGAGGGCCTGGCCGACGCGCGGCAGTCGATCTGGGCGTTGCGTTCGCAGGACTCGGGCGAGATGACGCTGCCGGTGAATCTGCGGCGCATGGTCGAGGGGGAACAGGGCGGCGGGCTGGAGACGCGGTTCAGCATCTTCGGCGCTTACCGGCCATTGCCGCCGGGCACTGAGCGCGAGATTCTGCGCGTGGCCCAGGAGGCCATCCATAATGTGAAGAAGCACGCCGGGGCGCGGCAGCTCAACGCTCAGTTGGAGTATGGGCCCGGCGCGATTGCGCTGGAAGTGCGCGACGACGGGCAGGGATTTGCGGCCGATGAGGCGCCGGAGCCGGGGCACTATGGGTTGACCGGAATGCGCGAGCGCGCGGCCATGATCGGCGGAACGCTGGAGGTGACCAGCGAACCCGGCGGCGGGACGACGGTAAGGCTGCGCGTGCCGGCAAGAAGAGAACCGCACGGCGATTGAGGTTCGTGGTTTCCCCTCCTTCCGCAAAGGACGCGGAAGGAGGGGCACCAGCGGTGGTGGGATACGGGAGCAGACGAAGGAGTGAGCGTGACAAAGGAATCGATTCGCGTGCTGGTTGTTGAGGATCACCACGTCGTGCGGCAGGGGCTGGTGGCGCTGCTGAACGTGGTGGAAGGCCTGGAAGTGGTCGGCGAGGCCGCGGACGGCGTGGAAGCCATCACGCAGTTCCGCAAGCACCAGCCGGACGTTACGCTGATGGACCTGCGGCTGCCGCGCATGGGCGGCGTGGACGTGATCCAGCGCCTGAGGATGGAGACGCCGGGAGCACGGTTCATTGTGCTCACCACCTACGACGGCGACGAGGACATCTATCGCGCGCTGCAGGCCGGAGCGCGCGCTTATCTGCTGAAGGGCATGACCAGCGAGGAGCTGATTGCGACCATCCACGCGGTTCATGCGGGCAAGTCGCATATTCCGCCGGCCATTGCCGAAAAGCTGGCCGAGCGCATGGGCACCGAGGAACTGACGCCGCGCGAGTTCGATGTGCTGGAACAGATCGTGATGGGCAGAAGCAACAAGGAGATCGCCACGGAGCTGGAGATCTCCGAAGCGACAGTGAAGACGCACATCAACAGCTTGCTGGGCAAGCTGGGCGTGACCGACCGCACGCAGGCGGCCACGGCGGCCATTCAACGCGGGATTGTTCCGCTGGAGACCTTGAGGAAACCAAAACCATGAGGAAGCTTATTTATTCTGCACTCATTCTGCTTTTATCGTGCACGCTCGCAACCGCGCAGAAGGCCGCGTGGCGACAGGCGACGGACGCGGAGCTTGCGTCGCTGCTGCCGGCCCGCGCGCCTGTCGAGAAGGAACACATCGAGACGGAGTTGCGCACTGCGTCGGGCATCGTCAACGGCAAGGGGCATTTCATCGCCGGCGTGGTGCTGCTGACGGCCGGCTACTCGGCAGACGGCAAGTACTCGCACTACCTGCTGGTGCAGGTCCCGGTGCGTATCGGCGGAGTGTCGCTGAAGCCCGGTGAGTATGTGTTCGGATGGACGCGTGCGAGCGGCGGCGATGCGCTCAACCTGCACTTCCACGAAGCGGCGACGGGGGCGCTGGTCGGGACGGCCGATGCACGCCGTATCGCAGGTCCGGGGCGAGTGGAAAGCCTGCACATCTGGCCGCCAGGCGACAAGGCGCTGATTCAGATTGGGCGGTTCGGCATTCCGTACGAGATTGGCGAAGAGTAAGCCGGCAGGGCTTGGGCGGCGTCAGTGCTTGTAGAGGATCAGCATCCTCGATGCGACGGCGAATGCGGCCACGGCGATTACGGATGCGATGCGGTGCACAGCCAGCCAGGCAGCGCTCTCGAGCTTCGGCACCGTCAGCACGGACCCTGATGCGACCAACGCAACCATCGACACGCCAAGAATGACGATCGAGGCGAAGAGCGCGGCCGAAGGCTCAAACAGCCTGGCCGCGTGGTAGATCCCGATTGCGGCGAAGATCACCCATGCGAGGGCAAGAAGCTTGTGAACTGTGGAAACAGCCGGATTCAGAGGCTTCCCAAGCTGCCCCAGCCAGATGCCGGTTCCAAGCGTGGCCAGCAGCAACAAGCCCATCGCAATGAACTTCGGCGTAACGGCCATGGAGCGCCTCTCTTTCGGTCGATACCTTCAAGCCATCGACTGCGTGAGAGCGACGCGGCGCTCATGTTGAGCGGTGAAATCCGCCGCGTAGGCCTGGAGTTGTGCTGCGGCGTTGTTGGATGATCGGATCTTCGTCAGATTCGCAACGGCATCACTCAGGACCGCGGAGTTGAGCATCTCCGACGCAGGCACATCGGCCCCCGGCTCGGGACCTTTGACGAGCAGAGCGAGGTCATTCAATACCCCTCCAATGCGGCTCTGAATCTCCGGGTCTCCGCTGTGCGCATCGAGGATCGAAAGCACCTTTCCCTCGGCACGGAGGGTCGCCTGGCGGCCATCCTGCATCTGCCTGATCATGAACTGGTTTGTGCCCTCGACGGCGCCATCCGACCAGAGGACCACGGTGACGTCCACGCGAACCTCGACCGGGCCCGTCACTTCGGCTTCGGCGAGAACATTGGCGGGAATGGTGTCCGTGTGGACACCGCCCGGACGGATCGCCCCATCCCATGAATCCGCCGCGCCTTTCTTGCTGCGCGCGTTCAGAATCAGGTTCAGGAGATCCGCGCCATAGCCGGTGTGAGCGATCGCCTTGCCGCCCGCCGTCACCGTAATGTCCAGGCCATAGGCCGTCACAGACCTCTGAGTGTCGTTGGCCAGCTCGACGACGACGGTGTTGGCGGCGGGGTTGTACACCGCGCTGCGCACCGAGAACCCTGTTGAGCTTTCGCCCGCGCCGCTCTGGCCCGGCAGAGCGGTGCAATTCAACGCGGCGAGGGCAACCACGGCGCAAGCGAGAGGGTTGCGGAATCGGCGAACCACGGGCGGTATCATGGACTCGATTGTAGCGCCGCGGAACCTGTTTCTGCGCCGTCAAAAGAGGCTTTTTTCGGCTGGAGCGGACGGGCTCACCCGCGCGTTGATGAAGCCGATTTCGTGCCGGTTGCCGATGCAAGGGCCGGCGCGGCAGAACCTGTGCGCAGGCCGTTTGGCTCGTACCACCGGTGGAGGGCGTCTCCACCTTTCGGCCGAGACTGCCCGACACCTCGCCCCGTATACTTGCTGCCATGTTTCGAGCTCTTCGCGCGACCACTTTCCTTGCACTGCTGGCGGCGGGAATTCCCGCGCTGGTTTATGGACAAGCTACAGCTTCCGGCGCTCTTCCCCAGACCTCACAAACCAACAAAACAGCCGCGGGCGGGCAGGAAACCGCCGTACCGCACCCTCCACTTCTGGACGCCCAGCACCGGCCGATCACGGCTGGCGGCTTTGTGAAGACGGGGCCGGTGGTCTTCGAGGATGTGAGCGAGAAGGCGGGCCTGACCAAATGGACCCACAAGATGGGGACCCCGGCCAAGGACTACATCATCGAGACCAAGGGCTCGGGCGTGGGGCTGATCGACTACGACAATAGCGGCTGGCTGTCGATCTACGTGGTGAACGGCTCCACGGTGGACGGGCTCACCGGCAAGGCCACGCCGCCGCATGCGGCCCTGTTCCGCAACAACCACGACGGGACCTTCACCGACGTGGCGGCCCAGGCGGGAGTGACCAACGACCGCTGGGGCACGGGCGTGGCCATTGCCGACTATGACAACGACGGCTGGCCCGATATTTTTGTGTCGAACGTGGGCAAGAACCGCCTCTACCACAACAACCACGACGGCACGTTTACCGACGTGGCCGAAAAGGCTGGCGTGCAACTGGGCAACTGGTCCTCGGGAGCCACCTGGGGCGACTACGACGGCGATGGGCGGCTCGACCTCTTCGTCGCGGGCTACATTCACTGGGACTGGAACAACCTGCCATCGAGCAAGGAGAACGGCGGCAACAACGCCTTCTGCACCTTCCGCGGCGAGCAGGTGGCCTGCGGGCCGAGGGGGCTGAAGGGCGAGCCGGATCACCTGTTTCACAATAACGGCGACGGCACCTTCACCGACGTCAGCGAAAAGGCCGGCGTGGACGACAAGCCGGGCTACTACGGGCTGGGCGCGGTGTTTGTGGACATCAACAACGACGGCAAGGTGGACCTGCTGGTTGGGAACGACTCGACGCCCAACTACATGTACCTGAACAAGGGCGACGGAACGTTTGAGGATGTGAGCTACGCCTCGGGCTTTGCGCTGAACGAGCAGGGGCGCGAGACGGCGTCGATGGGGATCGCGGTGGGCGACTACCAGAACAACGGGCAGCTGGCCATTTTCGACACCACTTTCTCCGACGACTACAAGCCCTTCTACCGCAACGAGGGCGACGGCAACCTGACCGACATCAGCTATCAACTGGGCATCGCCGAGGTTTCGGTTCCCTTCCTCAGCTGGGGCGACGCGTTCCTCGACTACGACAACGACGGCTGGAAAGACCTGCTGATGGACGACGGCCACGTCTATCCCGAGGCGGACAAATACGCCTGGGGCACAAGCTGGGCTGAGCGGCCCATGCTCTTCCATAACATTGAAGGTAAGCGCTTCGAGGCGGTTCCGGCCGTCGAGGGTACGGGCCTTGCGGACGTGATCGCCGGGCGCGGCATGGCGGTGGGCGACCTGTTCAACGACGGCAAGCTTGACGCGGTGATCAACGTGATGGACGGGCACCCGGTGCTGCTGCGCAACGTGAACCCGGACCACAATCACTGGCTGGAGTTGAAGATGGTGGGCGGCCCGAAAAGCCCGCGCGACGCAGTGGGAGCAACGGTCTACGTGACGGCCAACGGCATGAAGCAGCGCGGAGATGTGATCAGCGGCGGCAGCTATCTCTCTACCAATGATCCGCGGCCGCACTTCGGGCTGGGGCAGGCGACGACGGTGGATGCGATCGAGGTTCACTGGCCGAGCGGGAAGGTGGAGAAGTTTACCGTGCCGGGAGTGGACCGGATTGTGACGATTACGGAGGGGACGGGGAAGTAGGGCGTCAGGGACCACCCAGCCGTATTCAAGACATTGGAAAAGAACAATGGATAGCAGGGAACACTGGGACTCGATCTATCGCTCCAAGGCTGAAGAGGAGATGAGTTGGACACAGTCCGAGCCGCTCATGTCTCTGAAGCTGATCGGTGAGGCGTGCTCTTCCGGCCGGGTTATCGATGTGGGCGGCGGGACGTCAGTTCTGGCGGAAAGACTCCTGGATCGGGGTTATCAAGTTGCCGTTCTGGACATCTCCGAGGCGGCGATCGAGCGTCACCGCAAGCGGCTCGGAACCAAGGCAAGCCGGATCGAATGGATTGCCGCCGACGTTTTGGCCGGGCCCGATATGGGAACCTTCGATGTGTGGCATGATCGTGCGGTCTTCCACTTCCTTACCGTCCCGGAGGACCAGGCGGCCTATGAAAAATTGTTGCTGCAATCGCTTCCGGTGGGCGGGCATGCTGTGATCGGTTCGTTCGCACTCGATGGGCCGCAAAAGTGCAGCGGGCTCGAAGTTCAGCGTTATGACGGGCCGACGCTCGCCAGGGAACTCGGCACTCAATTTGCGCTCCTGAAGAGCGAGCGGGAAATACACCTGACTCCGTGGGGCAAGCCCCAGTCCTTTCAATTCAGCCTGCTCAAGCGCATCTGACGACCGTCAGAAACTCCGCTCAGAACGTAATTCGCCCGGAAAGCTCCAAACTCCGCGGCCCCGCGCCTTCCGCCGTCTGCAGCGCCGTAATCGACCCGAAGGCGGCCGAATCGACCTGCATGTTGGGCGGCTCGTAGTTGCGGTGGTTCAACAGATTGGCGGCTTCCAGGCCGAACTGGAATTTGCTCTTCTCTGTGATGGCCAGGTTCTTCATCAGGGACAGGGAGTAGTTGGCCGTGCCGGGGCCGACGACGCCGCCCACGGGCGCGTTGCCGAAGCGGCCAATGCCGTTCCTGGCGGCGGTTTGCAGATTGAGGTAGGGAAAGGCGTTGGGGTTGAACCACTGGGTGGTGGTGCGCTGCGGAGCGTAGACCGAGACGTTGCGCAACTGGTCGGGCCGCGCCTGGCCGACGGTGGTGAGGATGTTGGTGTTGGCCGGATCGACGCTCTGTTGATAAGGCGTGAGAAACGGGCCGCTCTCAAAGATCGTCACGCCGGCCAGTTGCCAGTCGCCCACGAGACGGTTGAGCGCGCCGCCGGAGCTGAGCCAGGGCTGGCCCTTGCCGAAGGGCAGATCGTAGAGCCAGGTGACCAGGAAGCGGTGCCTGCGGTCGTAGATGACGTTGCCGTAGTCGAGGCCGGGATGGAAGCGGTCGGTGAGGAAGCTGCCGCCGGAGACGGCGAAGGCGTTGGGCGTGGCTCCGCCGGCATTGGAGAGGTCGCGCGTGAAGGTGTAGCTGGCGTCGAAGGTGAGCGACTTGCCGCTGTGGCGCGAGACTTCGACGGCGCCGGCGGAGTAGTTGCTCTCGGCGAGATTGGCGACGCTCTGGATCACACTCCAGCAAGGAAAAGGGCGGTGGTCGTCGACGAAGGTTCCGTTGTCGGAGACACAGGCGGCGGTGGATGCGGGGCCGGGCTGGGCGTTGAAGTAGCCGTATGGATTGGCGGGGACCTGGTTCAGGTCGACCATGGCCTCGAGGTTCTGGCCGTGGCTGGCGGTGTAAGAGAAGCGCGCGCCGACGGAGTGGCCGAAGTCCTGTTCCAGGGTCAGGTTCCACTGCTGCACGTTGGGGTCGTGATAGTGGATGGGGAAGGCGTAGTAGAAGCCGGCGGTTCCGGCGGCGCTTCCGGCGCTGGTGCTGTAGATGGGAGCGGCGAAGGAGAGCAGCGGCGTGACGCCGTCGGCTTCATAGCCCTGGTTGTAGGTGGCCACGTAGCTGGAGTGGACGGCCCAGCCGGAGACCAGAGCAAAGCCCAGCGGGGATTCGATGAAGCGGCCCCAGCCGCCGCGGAGCACGGTCTTGCCGCTGCCGTAAGGTTGCCAGGCAAAGCCCAGGCGCGGCCCCCAATCGGTGTGGTCGGTGGTTCGCAGCCCTTCCGGAATGCCGGCCTGTGCGGCGGTAAGGATGGGCGTGGGCGAGATGGCGGCCAACAGTGCGGAAGACGTCTGCGACTGCGCCTGGGCGTTGGAGACGACGACGGCGCCGGGAACGGTTGAGCCCGAGACGGTTCCCGGGCCGTTGTAGGTGGGCAAGAAAGTGGCGGTGTTCGAGTGGATTTCCCTGATCGGGGGATGCAGCTCGTAGCGCAGGCCCAGATTCAGGGTGAGATGGGGCGTGATCTTCCAGTCGTCCTGGCCAAAGAACGCGTAGGAATACCCCAGGCCGTTCATGGTGGGATTGTTGGTGGAGCTGAACTCGGTGTAGTCCGGGTAGCCGAGCAGGAAGGCGGTGTAAGGGTCGCCGATGGCCGCGCCGACGTTGGATGATCCGTTGAAGACATACCAGCCGGAGCGGTAGTTGCCGAAGACGTTGTCGTCGTGGTCGGTGAGTCGCTTGAAGTCGGCGCCGAATTTGAAGGAGTGCTTTCCCGGAGACCAGGTCAGGTTGTCCAGGGCCTGAATGATCTGGCCGCGCTGCACACCGGGATTGCCCGCGCCGGTGGACATGAATCCGTTGATGAGCACCTGCGGCGCCTCGGACCAGGCGAGATCAGGCTGAGGAACCGTGATGCCGGTCTGGCCCAGAATTGTCGACGTCGAATAGCTCTGCGTCTCCGAGGTGTGCTGCGCGTTGTAGCCGCCGCGAAACTCGTTGAGCAGTTTGGGAGTGAAGATGAAGTTGTGGGCGAAGGTGAGCCCCTCGTCAATCTCCGGTGTGTTGTATGCGCCTTGCAGGGGGCTGCCGGCCTCGGCGCAATAGGTGAAGGTGCAGGCGGCCGAAGGCGCGGTGGTGACCTGGCGGTTCTTGTAGGAGAAGCGGGCGAAGATCGATTGGCGCGAGGAGAGTGTGCGGTCCAGGCGCACGTCGCCCTGGTTGGACGAGATGGGAGAGGGAAAGTTGATCTGGTAGTTGTTGGCGTAAGAATCCACCGCGCCGTAGTTGGGCTGCGGAAAGAGGTACGTCAGGATATTGGCCGAGATGGGCGTCACTGCGATCTGAACCGGTACGGAAGAGCCGTAGTAGCTGGTGAGATCGCCTGTGCGCATGGCCGCGGAAGGCACGCTGAGCACAATGGGCGTCTCGCGCGGCAAACGCAGGCCCTCGAAGCTGATGAAGAAGAAGGTATTGTCGCTGCCGTTGACGAGATGCGGAATTCTGACCGGACCGCCCAGTGTTCCGCCGAAGTCGTTCATGATGATCTTCGGCTTGGAGAGCGCAAAGGTGTTGTTGGAGTTGAAAACGGTGTTCTCGTGGTTCTCGAATGTGCCGCCGTGGAAGTGATTGGTTCCGGCCTTGGAGACGGTAGTGATGTCGGCCACGCCGCCAAACTCGGCGCCATTGTTGGACTCCGAAACGCGAATCTCTTCGATGGAGTTGAAGGAAGGAAACATCTCGTTCACAGGGCCGGAGTATTCGACGCCAACCGACGAGATGCCGTCGATGGTGACCGAGAGCAGCGCGGCGGTGGTACCGTCAACGGCCAGGTTGCCGCTGTCGTCAGTCTGGACGCCGGCTTCAGTGGTGAGGGTGGAGATGGGACTGGTGGAGCCGGTGGAGCGGGAGTAGATGGCAACGGGGAGTTCGACCAGCTCATCCCCAATCTTGGTCTCTGCAAGGCTGGAGACGTCGGTGGTGATGACGGGCTCTGCGTCCTCAATGACTACGACGGTTTGCGTCTCGGCCCCGGGCTTGAGCGTTGCATCCATGCGACGCGTTTCGCGAGCTGTCAGCGAGATGGCGGGAAGGGACTCCTTTTCGAAGCCCGGCGCAGTGATGGTGAGGGTATAGGCGCCCACGTCGATGTTCTTGAACGCGTAGCTTCCATTGGCATCGGTCACTGCGGTGCGCCTGGCGGTGGTGCCGGTATTGGCCAGGGTCACCTGTGCGCCCTGGACTACGGCTCCGCTGGAGTCGCGCACCGTGCCCAGGATTTCGCCGAAAGTGGATTGGGCCAGCAAAGGGCAGGCCGCAAGTGCGGCCAGACAAAAGGCCAGCAGCAAGCGCGGAACCACACGGCGGCGACAGCGGACAGGGGAACAAAAACCACGCATTAAGAAACCTTTCAAGAGGAATTGACGGAAGAGACGCTGTTTCTTCGCCCATGAATTCTTTTCATCTCAAATGTAGCGCCTGCGACGGCGCAGAACGAGGTATTTTTGCTGAAAAATTTTCGCTGCGGAACGGGAGATGGCCACGGCCGTGGCGCGCCGGGCGCTGGCTCGTCTTCAATTGCGGTTTGTCCATGATAGTCTGCCGATGTGCAGAGAGAAAAGACTGCAGTCGCGGAACAAGTACCGCTTGGGCAACCGGCGCGGAAGCCCGGCTTCACAGCCTGGCATGCGGCCACCATCTTGCTGCTCGGCGTGGGCTACTCGGGCTACTACTTTTGCCGCTCGAACTTATCGGTGGTTTTGCCCGATCTGATGCACGACCTGGCGCAACGCGGCATCCCGGCGAGCGAGGCGCAGGTGCACCTGGGCTTCATCGCATCGGCAGGCACGGTGGCTTATGCAGTGGGCAAGTTCGTCTCCGGGTCGATGGCGGATATGTTCGGCGGAAGGCGGAACTTTCTCGGCGGCATGGCCGGGTCGATTCTGTTCACGCTGGTGTTTGCGCTCAGCGGCGGTTTTCCGCTGTTCACGCTGGCGTGGGTGGGCAACCGGCTGTTTCAATCCACGGGCTGGGTGGGGCTGGTGAAGGTGGCATCGCGGTGGTTTTCTTACTCGACCTATGGCACGGTGATGGCGGTGCTGAGCCTGAGCTTTCTGTTTGGCGATGCGGCTTGCCGCTGGGTGATGAGCGAACTGCTGGCGCACGGCGTGGGATGGCGTGGCGTATTTCTGGCTGGAGCCGGCTCGCTGGCGGCGTTGCTGCTGGCCAACGTTGTATTTCTGCGCGAGACGCCGGAAGAGCGCGGGCTACCGGCTCCGCAGGCCAATCCGCTGAATGTTTATGGAGCCGACGGAGAACACAAGGACGAAAAGCATCCTGGCCTGCAAGCTATTCTTCGGCCGCTGTTCACCAGTTTCCCGTTCTGGCTGGTGTGCCTGCTCTCACTGGGCACAACGCTGCTGCGTGAGACATTCAACTTTTGGACGCCGACTTACTTTGTGCAATTCGTGGGATTGACGGGAAGCCAGGCGGCGGCGCGCAGCGCGCTGTTCCCGCTGTTCGGCGGCATCAGCGTTCTGCTGGCAGGAGTGGTGAGCGACAAGCTGGGACTGAACGGTCGCAACCTGGTGCTGGTGGTCGGCATGGCGGCAACCACTGTTTGCCTGGTGGTGCTGGCGCGTACACCGGGACACGCCAGCCGGTGGACGCCGGTGGTTCTGGTCGCGCTGGTAGGCTTTCTGCTGCTGGGGCCTTACTCTTACCTGGCTGGAGCCATGAGCCTGGACTTTGGCGGCAAGCGCGGCAGCGCGACGGCGGCGGGGATCATCGACGGCGTGGGTTATCTGGCGGGCTGGCTCTCCGGCGACACGGTGGCGCGCATCACGGTGGCCTTCGGCTGGAAGAATGCATTTCTATCCATGGCGGGCGTGGCGCTGCTGACGGCGCTGGTGGCGCTGGCGCTCGCGGCACATCAGCGGCTTCGCGCGCCGGTTGTGGCGGAGGTCTGAACGGGATGCAACAACTCTCTTCCATAGATGAAGTCTTTGAACTGCTCGCGAGCGGAGGCGGCACGGCTTACTTCGGCGAGCCGGTCACGGTGCTGGAGCACTCGTTGCAGGCGGCATGCTTTGTCGAGCGCGGGGGCGGCGAGGGCGCTCTGATTGCGGCCGGGTTGCTGCACGACCTGGGGCACCTGCTGCACGACGAGGGCGAAGATGCGGCCACGCGCGGGCTGGACACGCAGCACGAGGAACTGGCGGTAGCGGCTCTCGGCGAGCACCTGCCCGCCGCCGTCCTCGATCCCATTCGTCTTCATGTGGCTGCCAAGCGGTTCCTTTGCTTCGCGGAACCGGATTACAGGTCCGCACTGTCGCCTGCTTCGCAAGAGAGCCTGGCCTTGCAGGGTGGTCCGATGAGCGCCGCGGAGGCCGAGGAGTTCCTGGCCCTTCCACACGCGCGCGAGGCCCTGGCGCTGAGGCATGCGGACGACGCGGCAAAGGTGCACGGACTCGAAGTGCCACAACTTGGCACTTATCGCGCGCTGGTCGAATCGTTGTGGCGCTGACACCGGGGTTGGGGGCGCCCGCAGGAGGATGCCCGCGTCCTCTCTGCCGTTTATGCGATGAACAAGGCAATTTGCCAAACCCTGCGCGGAGTGTTTCAATTACCTTATTGAAACAGGGGTGCTCCACGGTGTGGGGCTGAGAAATACCCTAGAACCCGATCCGGATAATACCGGCGTGGGAAGTTTCCCTGGCCTCGCGGCCCTCTTCCTCGAATTTCAGCGTGAGTTCTCCTGTTTCAGATGGTTGGAAACAAGGGGACACCATGCTTGAAGTTGCGAAGAGCGTCTCGTTTCGCAATCCAAAACAATCCTGGACCGCAATCGGTCACGCGCGCGCTGAGCGCCGTACGCCTGCCTCGATCGCGGATGAGGCGCGTGCGCCTATTGCAAAACGCCGGGCTCAAGTGATGGCGTTGGCGCTGGCGTGCGGTCTGGGCGCTTCTGTCTGCGGATACTCGCAAAGCCCGACTGGGACAGGCGCAGCGGCTCAAACGACCAGCGCGGCAAAACAGAGCGGGCCGCAGGTGCAGAGCGTTACGACTACTGTTGTTGTGCATGGCGAGTTGAAGGACGACTATCTGCCCGACGCTGTTTCGGTTGGGACGCTGGACGGCGCGACGCTGAAGGAAACTCCGCTCTCAGCCACGGTGGTGACACGCGACCTGCTCAACGACCAGACAGCGCGCTTGCTCAGCGATGTGGTGAAGAACGATGCGTCGATCGGCGAAGATTATGCGCCGGTGGGCTACTACGGCGACTACGAGATTCGCGGCTTCACGATCGATCTTGCCACAGGACTTGAAATCAATGGCATGACGATTGCGGGTGAGCAGGATGTGCCGCTGGAGAATAAGGAGCGCGTCGAGTTTCTCAAAGGGATTGCGGGCGTGGAGAGCGGCGTGGCGTCGGCGGGCGGGCTCATCGACTATGTGACCAAACGGCCGGCCGCGGTGGAGGCTGTGGACTTGGCGACGGATCATCGCGGAACGGCGTATGGAGCGGTGGATCTGGGAAGGTTTTTCGGAAGGCAGAAGCAGGTGGGCGCACGAATCAACCTGGCCGGCGAGAGAATTGCGAGCTACGTGAACGACGCCAACGGATGGCGCGCGGTTGGCTCGGGCGCGGCCGACTGGAAGATGAGCCCGAAGGCAATTCTGAAGGGTGACTTCGAGTACCAGCACAAGGTGGAACACTCGGTGTGCGGCTATCAGTTGCTGGGCGGAACGACAGTGCCCGATCTCAACAAGGTCTATCCGTCGACCATGCTCGGCGAGCAGTCGTGGGCACCGCCGAATACCTTCGACACATTCAATACCGGAGCACGGTTGGATTACGATCTGTCGAGCGCCTGGCGAGCTTTCGCCGCGGCTAGCTACAGCCATTCGCTCATCGACGACAACGTGGTGTATGCGTATGGATGCTCATACGAGGTTCTGTGCCAGGGCAATGGCGGCACTGCGCCGGATTATTTCTTCGCTCCCGACGGCGGCTACGACATCTACGACTACCGCGATCCCGGCGAGTTGAGGATCGACGCGCAGGCCGAGGCGTTGGCGACCGGACACATCAGGAGCGGTGCAGGCAAGAATGGGGTGATAGGGCAGGACTTGACGGGAGGGGGCGAGTTGTTCCGGCGCAGCGTGCAGCAGCCAGGCGCGCCACCGGCCAATGCGCCATCGACTGTGCAGAATGGTGCGGTGTATACCTACGTTGGCTCGGAGAATATCTTTCAGCCGATTGTTGCATTTCCGATCGAGGACCCGGTACAGACTGCCGGGCCGCGCGCGCTGTGGGAAGACAACCATCAGGCAGCCGCGGTGGTGCAGGACAGAATTCATTTGCCGGGGCACCTTCAACTGCTTGCGGGCGGACGGTACGATTCTTTGCGCGACCACAACTACTCTGCCGGGGTGAACACTGATAAACCCAGATGGCTGCCGCAGTATGCGGTCACGTTCAATCCCGTTGGCAGTCTGACGCTCTATGGCAACTATGGTGTACTGCTGTCGCTGGGGCCGCAAGGGCCGTGGTGGGTGGACAACGCGAACCAGTTTCTTTCGTCGTTCCTTACGCGCCAGGCGGAGATTGGCGCCAAGTTTGAGCCAGGGCAACGCATTCTTCTGACCACTGCGTTCTATCGCATGCGAGCGCCGTTCTTTTATCCCAAGCTGATCCAGGCGCCGGATAGTTTTTGTTCGGCAAGCGAGTTCCGTGGACCGGGCACACTGTGCTTTGAAGAGGGAGGCCGCGAGACGCACGATGGCGTGGAAGTAAACGCGGAGGGTAAGGCTGCGAGCTGGCTGCGGCTGACGGCATCGGCATCGGCGATTCGAGCGATCTCCGACGATACGGGCACGCCGGCGTTCGACGGGAAACAGGTATTGAACGTGCCGCACGTACGCACGGCGGCGTTCGCGGACATTGCACTGCCGCACGCGCGCGGCTTGCACCTGATGCCTGGTTGGAGCTACACGGGCCGCAAGGAAGCAACGCGGGACGACCTGGTGAGCGTGCCAGGCTACAACCTGTTCAACCTGGGCGCGCGCTTGACGCCAGGCGGCGAGCGGGGACGCATGACACTGAGGATCTATGCGGACAACATTACCGACAAGCGCTATTGGAAAGACACCGGCGCCAACTATGGCGACACGTTCATCCACCTGGGCGCGCCAACGACGGTGCGGCTCTCGGCGCATTACACTTTTTGATTTACCCATTGTGACTTTGGCCGAGCTGGGGGAAAGATGATTCTGCGATGTGCGCAGCGGTGAAGGCTCACGGGTTGGACGGCACGCTGGTGGAACCTGACTGGGCTCCGCTGGCGCTCAAGGAAGTGCGCGCGCTGTTGAGCCAGTTTCCCGGGTGCGGTGAGCCCATCAAGATCTTAAGCGCGAGTCCACGGCCGTTTTCAGCGGCCAGTGTGGTCGCGACTCAAAGCGGGAAGGTCTTCATCAAGCGGCAGCATCGAAGCGTGCGCGACCGGGAGGGATTGCTGGAGGAGCACCGGTTCCTGCAGTACCTGTTTGAAAAAGGCGCTGCGGTGCCGCGCGTACTTGCGAACGGATCGGCTGAGACCGCAATCGAGGACGGCGAATGGATGTATGAAGTGCACGAAGCGCCCGTAGGCGTGGATCTTTATGGGGACGCGCTTTCGTGGACGCCATTTCACGCACCGGCGCACGCGCGCTCCGCTGGGCAGGCTATGGCGCGGCTGCACAGTGCTGCTGCAGGATTCGACGCGCCGCAACGCCGGCCGCGTCCGCTGGTGGCCAGCTTCACGATTTTTGCCGCGGAGGACCCTGATGCGGCGTTGAG
>DATNHL010000221.1:0-7664 GCA_035604995.1 Occallatibacter sp.
GGGCGGCCGCCGGCGCCTCCGCCGCTGCCGCAGGCTCCGGCTCCGCTGCCGCAGGCGCTGTTTTCACAGCCACCGTTGGTGCGGCCGCCGCTGCCGCAGTCTCCGGAGGATGCGCTGCAGGGATCGCGCGACCGGCTGACCTCGCGCTGGTTCGCCTTGCGGGGCGTGTTCGACGGAGCGCCCGCGCAGCCCGAGCCGATTCCGGCGCCGATGGTTTCGCGGGCCCCGGCGATGGCTGTTTTTTCGCTGGCCGGCGGGGTGGGCAAAACCAGCCTTGTGGCAACGCTGGGGCGAGCGCTTGCAGCGCGGGGCGAGCGGGTGTTGCTGGTGGACACGGCCGCTTTTGGCCTGTTGCCGTTCTTCTTCGGCGCCACCGATCAGCGCCCGGGCAAGCTGCGGACCTTCAGCCCTCCCGGGGTGAGCAGCGACGCACCCGTTCAAATGGTGACCATCGATCCGGAGGGGCTGGGCCCGGAGCAGGGCGGCCAGGAGAGCTTGAGCGGAGAGATCGCAAAGTTCTCGCGCGGAGCCAGCCGCGTGATCGTCGACCTGGCGACAGCTTCAGGCGCGACCACCCGGCGCATCATGCGCATGGCGCCGCTGGTGCTGGTGCCGGTGGTTCCGGACATGAATTCAGTGGTCAGTGTGAGCTCCATCGATGCGTTCTTTGAACACAACAGCATCCAGGCCGGCAAGCCGGCGCTGCCCTACTATGTGCTGAACCAGTTCGACGCCACACTGCCGCTGCACCTGGATGTGCGCGAGGTGTTGCGCGAGCAACTGGCCGACCGGCTGTTGCCGTTTGCGCTGCGGCGCGCGCCCGCCATGAGCGAGGCGCTTGCCGAGGGCATGACGGTGATGGACTACGCACCAGGGTCAGGGCTGGCCGAGGATTTCGCCACCCTGGCGGGATGGGTGAAGAGCCTCTCCGCGCCCGCGATGGCGAGCTATCGCGGCGTCCGCTGGAGTGAACGATGACGGCAGCGGGCCTTTGGCAGGACATCGGGGCCGGGGAAAATATTCTTACCAAGTTTCTACGACTGGCATTCCTGCTGTTGGCGGGAGCGATTTTCTGCTTCCTTGCTGTTCTTCCACTCGCCTGGCTTCCGCAAGCCTTTCTGGGGTTCCTGACGCTGCTGTTGTCGCTGGCCCTGGCGCGCAGCTCGGACTCCTACCTGATTACGCTCTCGCTGATGGCGATGTCGATGTTCTGCACCTTGCGCTACGGCTACTGGCGGCTGACGCAGACGGTGCATTTCTTTCAGGATCCGGCCAATCACTGGGGCGCGCTGGACGCGTTTTTCATTCTGAGCCTGGTGCTGGCCGAGACGTACGCTTTCGTCATTCTCTTTCTGGGCTACTTTCAAACCATCTGGCCGCTGCGCCGCGCCCCCGTGGCTTTGCCGGAGTCGGTGCAGGAGTGGCCCCATGTGGACGTTCTGATTCCGACCTACAACGAGCCTCTGGACGTGGTGCGCTACACGGCGCTGGGCGCGCTGAACATGGACTGGCCGTCCGAGAAGATGCACGTGTACATTCTGGACGACGGGCGGCGCAGGGAGTTTGAGCGGTTCGCCTTCGAGGCCGGCATCGGGTACAAGACCCGGTCGAACAACGCCCATGCCAAGGCGGGCAACATCAACGCCGCGCTGGAGAGTGTGAGCTCGCCCTACGTGGTCATCTTCGACTGCGATCATGTGCCCACGCGCAGCTTTCTACAGATGACCATGGGCTGGATGCTGCACGACCCCAAACTGGCGATGTTGCAGACACCCCACCATTTTTATTCGCCCGAGCCGTTTGAACGAAACCTGGGCCAGTTCCGCATGATTCCCAGCGAGGGCGAGCTGTTTTACGGCATTGTGCAGGACGGCAACGATTTCTGGAATGCGACGTTCTTCTGCGGCTCCTGCGCGGTGTTGCGGCGCAAGGCGCTGGACGAGATTGGGGGCATCGCCGTTGAGACGGTGACCGAGGATGCGCACACCTCGCTGCGCATGCAGATGAAGGGCTGGGGCACGGCCTACATCAACATTCCGCAGGCGGCCGGGCTGGCCACGGAGCGGCTCTCGGCCCATGTGGGCCAGCGCATCCGCTGGGCGAGAGGGATGATCCAGATTCTGCGGACGGACAATCCGTTGTTTGCGCCGGGCCTGAAATTTGCGCAGCGTTTGTGCTACTTCAACGCCATGGCCCACTTTCTTTATGCACTTCCGCGGTTGATTTTCCTCACCGCGCCGTTGATTTACCTGCTGCTGAACCACACCAATATACCGGGCTTCTGGGCGGCCATTGTGGCCTATGCGCTGCCCCACCTTACGATGTCGAACCTTACCAACTCGCGGATTCATGGCGAGCAAGGGCACTCATTCTGGAACGAGATTTACGAGACGGTGCTGTCGCCGTACATTCTGCTGCCCACCATGATGGCGCTGATCAATCCGAAGGCGGGCAGGTTCAACGTGACGGCCAAGGGCGGGGCGGTGAAGCGCACGTTCTTCGATTCGCGCATTGCGCAGCCGTTTCTGATTCTGCTGGTGCTCAATCTGCTCGGGTTGCTGGTGGCCATTCCGCGCTTCTTCATCTGGGACCGCGACCGTCCCGGCACGGTGCTCATGAATGTCGTTTGGTGCATCTTCAACATCATCATCCTGGGAGTTTGCACGGCGGTGGCGCGGGAGATGAGGCAGGTGCGGACCAACGTCCGGATCAGTGTCTCGCTGCCGGTGATGGCGCGGATGCCGGACGGGCGGCTGATCAAGGGAGAGACCATCGACATGTCTTCCGGCGGCAGCAGTCTGCGCTTTCCGGAGGGGGTGGAGTTCGCGCCGCAGACCCAGGTGCGGCTTGCCTTCCCCTTGCCGTCGGTCGATACCGAACTGCCTGCCACGGTAATTTCGTCGGAAGGGCCGGTCCTGCGAGTGAGTTTCCACGACCTGACCATTGCCGAGCAGGAAGTTCTTACCATGGTGCTGTATTCGCGCGCGGACTCGTGGCTGGGCTGGGGCGAGGCCCGGGAGAGCGACAATGTGCTGCGCAGCATGGGGCGCATCTTCCAGATTTCGATGCGAGGCCTCATGCAGACGTTCCAGAGCCTGTTCGGGGGCAGCGGCAAGGGAGCCGGCAAGAAGGCCGGGTCACTATCCGTGGCCAGTTCTGCGGGGATTGTTGTGGTTGCCGCGCTGCTGGCGGGTTTGGCGGGCAGCCTGAGGGCGCAGGCGCAGACCGGTGGGGCGCAGTTCGAGAATGCGCCAGTCGGCGCAATCACCGCGACAGGAACGGGACCGGCGGACAAGGGCGCAGCAGTCCCACCGGGCGAGTACCGCGACACATTCACGCTCAACGACGCCGGTTCACCGCAGATTGAGCTGCACGGCATCGACAGCCGCCACGAGATCGATTTCACGCTGTCGCAGACCCACGTGGTGCGCACGGCGAAGCTGCACATCTACTACGCTTTTTCTCCCAGCCTTCTGCCGCAGTTGAGCCACATCAAGCTGACGATGAACGGCACGCTGTTTGGCACGATCCAGCCCACGCCGGGGGAGCGGGGCGGGTCCGACAGCAAGGACGGCGAGGCGGAGTTCACGATTCCGCCGGAACTGCTGGTGCACAGCAACGCGCTGACCATCGAGTTCATCGGCCACTACACCACGGTGTGCGAGGACCCGGCCAACAGCACGCTGTGGTCGCGCGTGCATCGCAACAGCTACCTCGACATCGAGGGGGACCTGCTGCCACTGGCCGACGATCTGAAGCAGCTGCCGATGCCGTTTCTCGACCCGGCCGTGATTCAGCCGCTGAGTATCCCCATCGTCTTCCACACGGCGCCGAGCTTCAAAGCCATTCAGGCGGCGGGTGTGGTATCGAGCTACTTCGGGCTCATTTCGGAGGGCCGGCCGGTGCGCTTTCCGGTGCATATCGGACAGCTTCCGCAGGGCAATGCGATTGTGATCTCCGATGGACGGGGCAATCTTCCGCCGGGGCTGATCCTGTTCGATGTGAGCGCGCCCACGGTGGCCATGCGCACCAATCCCAGCGATCCGTTTGGCAAGGTGCTGGTGATCGCCGGGGCCAACGCGGACCAGGCGCTGATTGCGGCCCAGGCCGTGGCTTTGCACAGCGATATGCTGAACGGCGCACAGACCGCGATCGACAACTTCAGACTGCCGGATCACCGCAAGCCAGACGATGCGCCGCGCTGGGCGCGCACCGACCAATCGATCGCGCTGTGGGATTATGCCGCGGTGGACCAGTTGCAGACCGACGGGTCGGCTCCGCTGAACGTGTACTTCCGCATTCCGCCGGACGTCTACTACCAGGGCAAGCCAGCGAACGCCGTCCTACGGCTCGTCTACCGCTACAACTCGATTCCCATCGGTCCCATCTCCAGCCTGCAGATTCGGATCAACAACGCCTTTCTGGGTTCCGTACCGCTGGTCCCCGCAAAGGAGGCCTCACACGAGATGAAGGTGGATGTGCCGGTTCCGGTGGTGAATCTGCGGCCGTTTTCGAATTCGTTTTCGTTCGATTTCGCCTTCCAGCCGGTCAGGAAGGTCGGCTGCCAGGATACGACGCCGGCGAACATGCAGGGAGCGATCCTGCGCGACACGTACCTGGATCTGCGCGGGTATCCGCACTACGCGCCGCTGCCCAATCTGGAGACCTTCGCCAACGCGGGGTTCCCGTTCACGCGGCTGTCCGACCTGAGCGGGACCACGGTGGTGCTGCCGGCCGCGCCGACCGAGCAGGAGATTGAAACCTTCGTCACGCTGATGGGGCACTTCAGCAGGCAAACGGGCTTTCCCGCGCTGGGCGTTACCGTGGCCGGCGTGGAGGCTCTGCGCGAGGGCGCAGATACCGACTTTCTCGTCATCGGCACGGGCGACGACCAGCCGGGATTCGAGAAACTCAACAACGATCTGCCCGTGGCCCTGCGCAGCGGGCAGATTCAGGTCCGCGACACGCAGGGATTCTTTGCCCCGGTGTTGCACAACGCCTGGTGGAAGCTCAAAACGGGCGAGCACAGCGAGAGCGGCGACCTGACGGCCGGCGGCACGCCGGACGGGGTCATCGAAGGCGTGATGTCGCCCTATGGCCCAGGAGGCGACCGCAGCATCGTGGCCATCCACCTGAAGGATGCAACCTCATTTGAGCCGTTCATGGCGGCGTTTATGAAGGTGCAGCAGTCGAGCGAAGTTTCAGGTTCGGTTTCCGTGCTGCACGGCGCCGGGTTCCAATCGTTCCGCATCGGGGCGAGGGTCTACCACGTTGGGGTTCTGCCGTGGTGGGTTCGTGCGAACCTGTGGTTCATGGAATACCCTTATGTGGCCGCAGTTGTCGTCTTCCTGCTGTCTTTCCTGCTGGCCATCTGGGCAAGGCAATGGTTGCGCGCCAAGGCGCGGGCACGGCTGAAGATGGTTGAAGACTAGAAGCAGGAAGCAGGGAACAGGGACTGGGGACTGAGGGACTAGGGACTTTGTGCGGCTTCGGTCTGCATGGCGGAGGGTGAGCCTGGCTGACTGACTGTTCCCCTACACGGCGACGAGGAGACGCTGCCGGCGGCGGTGGGCTGAGGGACAGCGCCGCTCACGCTTTGGCAGATCCGGCAACCCCGCGGGGAGGGTGCGCGGGGGCGGATTTTTGCCGGCTGCTATGCTTTCATCACCGCCATAACCCCCTTCCAGGAGAACATGTGCGATGGGCCTACGGAGATGCCGGCTGGGCAAGCATTGGCTGTTGATGGTGTTGCTTTTGGCGCTCTACCCCGCGGGCGGATGCAAACAGGGTTCATGGAAGCTGTGGGACGCCTACCGGACACGCTTTATCGACGGCCAGGGCCGCGTCATCGACCGCACCGGCGGCGACCGCACCACCTCGGAGGGCCAGGCCTACGCGATGTTCTTCGCGCTGGCCGACGATGATCGCTCTACTTTCGACCGCGTGCTCGACTGGACCCAGGCGAACATGGCCAATGGGGACCTGGGCAGCCACCTGCCGGGATGGCTGTGGGGCCAGGCCAAGGACGGCGAATGGAAGCAACTGGATCCCAACCCTGCCGCAGACGCCGATGTGTGGATGGCTTATACGCTGATTGAGGCCGGGCGACTATGGAAGGCGCCTGCCTATACCAGCCTGGGCCGCGCGATGATGGCCCAGATCGCCAAGAGCGAAGTGGCCAATCTGCCCGGCTTCGGTCCCATGCTGATGCCAGGCCCCAGCGGGTTCCAGCATGACCAGACCTGGACGCTCAATCCGAGTTACATGCCGCTGTTTCTGTTCGAGCGGCTGGCAAAGGTGGACCCGGCGGGCCCCTGGCAGCAGATTGCCCTGGGCATTCCACGCATGCTGGAGGGGAGCGCGCGGCACGGCTATGCGATGGACTGGGTGAACTACATACCCGGGGACGGATTTTACCCGGCCCCGCCGATGCAAACGGGCAACAAGGACAGCGAGGTGTCCGGCGGCAGCTACGACGCGATCCGGGTTTATCTGTGGGCGGGAATGATCGACGGAGGCGGCACTATCCGCGCGCAGGTATTGAGCGCCGTGCCGGCGATGAGCGTGTACCTTGCCAATCATGATGCCCCCCCGGAAAAGGTCAGTGACCAGGGCATTCCCATGGCGCAAGATGGACCTGTGGGATTCTCGGCTGCGGTGCTGCCCTACCTGAGAGCGTTCCCCGACTTCTCAAGGCCAAGCGCCCAGCAGACGATCCGCATGAGCAGGATGCGCGATGCCTCCACGGGATTGTACGGAAAGGAGTTGGCATATTACGATCAGAATCTTGCCCTGTTTGCTACCGGCTTTATCGACGGTCGATTCCGGTTTGGTGCGAGTGGTGAACTGAACGTAGAATGGAAGCGCTGATGAGCGTTGGCTGCGGGGCGTTGGGAAGGGGTTCGATGTTTGTGGGCTGCCTGCTTTTGGCGCTGCAGCCAAGCCTTGCGCAAAATGCCGGCCGCAAGCCGAGCGGCAGTTCCCCCGAAGCCACGCGCACGATGATGGTGGAGAAGGCCCATGTTCTGGAAGCACGGGGCCGGCCGGACTTGGCGATTCAGTTGTGGCAGCAGATTCTGCTCTCCGATCCGAACAACACCGAATCGCTGGAAGGGCTGGCCAGGGATTTGAAGCTGGCCGGCTCAGAGAAGGCCATCGAGGCGCTGGACCGGTTGCGCAAAGCGCATCCCAACGATCCCAACATTGCAAAAATCCAGGCGATGGCCAGCACCCGCGCCGAGAATGCGCAGCTTCGCCAGGCTGGGGATCTGGCCCGAGAGGGCAGAGTGGAAGACGCCATGCGCCTGTACAAGCAGTTGTATGGCGATCGCCCGCCGGACGGGGATATTGCGCTGGCCTACTACCAGGCCTTGTATGGCACGGCGCACGGCAAGGAGGAGGCAATTGCCGGAATGAGGGGCGCGGCCGGGCGCAATCCAGGCGACCCACGATTTGCCGTCGAGCTGGGCACCATGCTGACCTACGAGCCGAAGACCAGGGCGGAAGGCATTCGCATCCTCAGAGAATATCCGCGGGACTTGAACGCACAGACGGCGCTGCGCAGGGCGCTGGTTTGGGATTCGGCCAACCCGGCCTCGGCCACGGAGCTGCGCGACTATCTGAAGGAGCACCCGCAGGACACGGAACTGGCGAGGCGGCTGAAG
>DATNHL010000222.1:0-4516 GCA_035604995.1 Occallatibacter sp.
TCCCCGCCATACTGCAAACCGCCATAAGGGTTGTAGCGAACGACGTCTTTCAATAAATACGGATATCCGCCGTATTGGCTGTCCCGGCGGCGCCCGGCATAGACCGTGTAGCTCAAGGTTCCCAGTTTGTTTTTCTTGAGAGCGATGTCGCCGAACACATCTCCGCCCAGATGGGCGATCGTCGAATCGCGCATATCGGTCGGATAAATGCTCTGCGGCAGCAGCGCAAAGGGGTGGAGAAAATCCAAGTCCTGCGTGTCGTTGTAGAGGCCCATCACAGTTTTCACTTTGCCGCCACGAACCGCGAACCAAGGCTTGAACTTGTAAGAGGCATAGGCCCAGTCCAGTTCGGGATGCCATTTGCCCAGCTGTCCAAGGTTGCGGTCGTAGATCTGCGCCCCGACGCGAAACTTATCCGTGATCGGGACCGAGGCGTTGGCTCCAAAATCGGTGAACTCCCCGCTGCCGACGTGGGCGCTGTCCATGGTCAGCCAATTATTCTCGTCGGTGTGCACGAATCCCTGGGACGCGAAACCGTGGACCTGAACGTCGCGGCCGAAAAGTCTGAAGTCCTGCGCCTTCGCCAGGCCGGCACAAGCACACAACAAGACGAGGGGTAACAGTTTTCGCTTCATTGCACAGCTCCTTTGACTGGTTTTTGCGAGCATCGTGAAATTGCGGGCTGCAAAGGGCAGCACCCACTCCCGAAAACGCACCCACGCCTCGCGGGCTGGCGCTGACCAATCTGTATATCGGCGTTCGCCCTGCAAGCATGAGTTACCGAAGAAGGCCGTATTGGGATGGAGCGAGGGGACGGACGAGATGAGACCGGCACCCCGGGACGCCGGAGGAGTGGTCTCGCGGAGCTTGCCCTTGAACGCTTGCCTGCCGTTCAATCCATCGACTGACAGAGGCCGGACTTTAGCGGCAAGGGCTACCCCCGAAGCACGGAGCTGCGGTCCCCCGCGAAAATCCTGGTGCGGCGACATGAGCAAAGGGACCGATTCTTCTGCCCCGAAAAGCATCAAGATGCAGCGTGGTCAGGACGCCGCCCCCGTCAAGGGCCGGTTCCGATCTGACACGCTTTTTCTTTGTCCAGCACGTGGAGCAGGCTCCCTTCCAGCTTGTGTACGCCCAGGATCATCGCCCGCACCGGGCCCTGCACGGTTGCCGGAGGAGCCTCAAACGTAGCCGCCTCCACCTCGATCACGTCCCCGATCTCGTCCACCTGCAGACTGACCGCACCCTCGAGCGAGCACACCACGACGTTCATGGGTAGTTCACCTTCGGCTCGCCGGGCCAGCTGCAGCCGGCGCCGCAGATCGATCGCCACCACGATCTGGCCGCGCAGGTTGATCATGCCGCTGACCGCCTCAGGCGCCAGAGGTACCGGCGTCATCTCGTGCGGGCCGATCACCTCCTGCACCTGGGGCACCGGCACTCCGAAAAGCTGTCCCGCGAGGAAAAACGTGCAGAACTGTTCGGTTGCCATGTCATGCTCCTATGTGCCTTCCGCTGCGGTCTCAGGTGCATCCAGCAGCCCGGGAAGGGCTGCCCGCACGATGGCGGGCAAATCCAGCAGGTCCGTCACCTGGCGCTGGACCACGAATGAGCCCACGACGCCAGCGCGCGGGACCAGGCGCTCGACTTCCGACCGCTGTTCCACGATGTCCACGATGCGGTCCACGATCACGCCCACCGTGCGCTTCCCTTCGGTATAGACCACCACTTGAATCGAGCCCGCATTGGCCAGCCTATCCGCGTCGCGGGTGGCGGGAATGATTTCGGACAAGCGCACCAGCGGAATGATCTGACCGCGGTACTGCATCACTTCCTGCGCGCCGGCCCGCTCGACCGCGGTCCGGGGAAACTCCTCCAGCCGCGCCACGATGGACAAGGGGATCGCCACCCGGCCTTCCAGACCGTTCTCGGCCAGCAGGAGGGTGTGCTGATCAGGCGCTTCGGCCTGGAGTGTTTCCACGCGCTCTTCCTGCAGGGTGGAGTCGCGCGCCTCGGCGATGACTTGGACGCGCTGCGCCAGACCCAGCACGTCGAGGATCAGCGCCACCCGTCCGTCACCCATGATGGTCGCACCCGAATACACGCTGATGCCCTTCAGTTGCTTGCCCAGCGGCTTGACCACGATCTCCTCGGTGTCCAGAATGTCGTCTACCACGAGCCCGAATTGCCGGCGCTCGGCCTGCAACACGACGATATTCACGTTCTTCAGGTCGATTGCCCGGTTCTCCACGACCAGGAGCAGGTCAACAATCTTCGTGGACAAGGGCACTACTTCGCGGTACGCCTCGTTTGCCTCTTTGCTGTGGCCCTCGGCCTTGGCAGCCACGACGGCCCGCACCCGTTCGTGAAAATGCTCGTGCGTTTGCTCCAGCGTGTGCATCTCGGGAATGAGGCCATAGTCCTTCAGGCCCGGACCGTAGAGCCATTTGCCCACGGCACATTCCCGGGGAGAACCGGCCTGCTCCACGCTCATAGTCGCCTTCCCGTCCAGAACCTCCCGTAAGCGCCCTAGCCACTGGTGGTGCTTCTCCCGAGCCAGAGCAAAGTCCAACAACTCCCCGCGGGAAACCGCCTGCGGCCTACCGTCCTCCGCCACTCGCCGCGGTTTCAGTGTCTGGCTCAGGTAGACCAGCGGCAGCAACTGGCCGCGCAACCGGTAGACGGGCGACCCCAGCACCATTTCGATGCCCTTGCCTGACTCGAGCCGCACCAGCTCGGTCAGGCTGACCTGGGGAATGGCGAAGCGTTCTCCACTGCACCTCACGATTAGGGCGGGAATGATGGCCAGGGTGAGCGGGATCTTCACCCGCACCGTGGTCCCTTCGCCCGGAGTGGATTGGATGTCAACCATGCCGCCAATCTTCTCCACGTTGGTTTTCACCACGTCCATACCCACGCCACGGCCTGATACCTGGGTGACCTTCTCGGCGGTGGAAAAACCGGGCAGGAAGACCATGTTGAACACATCCCGGTCCGGCAGCCGCGCCGCCTGCTCAGCGGAGACCAGCCCGCGTTCGACCGCCTTCTTGCGGATGCGTTCGCGGTTCAATCCTGCGCCGTCGTCGCTGATTTCGATGTTGACTTGCCCGCCTTCATGAAAGGCGCGCAGCTTCAGGCAGCCGGTCGCGTCCTTGCCCGCCAGCTTGCGCACTTCGGGCGCTTCGATGCCGTGGTCCATGGCGTTGCGCACCAGGTGGGTGAGCGGATCCTTGATGGCTTCGATGATGGTGCGGTCCAGTTCGGTCTCCTGGCCCTCCATCTCCAGGCGCACTTCCTTGCCGCAGCTGTGGGCCAGGTCGCGCACGGTGCGCGGAAACTTGTTCCAGACGTTGCCAATCGGCTGCATGCGGGTCTTCATTACCTCTTCCTGCAGCTCGGTGGCGATCAGATTCATGCGCTGGGACACTGCGCTGAAGTCGCCGTCCTGGGTCGTGTTGGAAAACTGCAGCAGCTGGTTGCGGGCCAGCACCAGCTCGCCCACCAGGTTCATCAGCCTGTCCAGCAGGCTGACGCTGACGCGCACAGTTTCAGCGCCGGTTTCGCGGCCACGCGACTCGATGATCTGCTGGACAGCCAGAACGTCTTCCTGACGGCATGCCCCCATCGAGACCAGAATCTCTCCCACACTCCGCTGACCGCCGCGCTCCTGCTCCTGCAGGGCCGCAGCCAGGTCTTCCGGGCGGATGCTCCCTCGCTCCACCAGCAACCCGCCAATCTTTCCTGGCGCAGGACGATAATATTGAGCGACCGGGGCAGCAGCCACCGGCAGCTTCGTGGATGCCTCAGCGCTGGCCTCCGCCGATTCCTGGCCGCGATCGGGTCTCGCGGGTGGGACCGAGACCTCAGGCTGCGGGGCTGTCTCGGCCACTTCGAGAATCCGGATCGCCGCGCTGCGGGCGGCGGGAGGGGCCGGGGCCTGCGTCACAGAAGCGGGCGCAGCCGCGGCCGAGGTAGCTCCGTGATCTTCCTCCTGCCCCTGCAGGCGCTTTAGTTCCTCCCGCAACCCCTGGTAATCATTCTCTCCATCGTGCTCGGTCGCTTGAATCTCGGATAGCATGTGGCGCACCGCGTCCACCATCGCCAGCAATCCGCTGGTCACCTCTGCAGTCAGCGAGAGTTTCCCGTCCCGCAGACGCGAGAGCAGGCTCTCTCCCGCATGCGCCACCTTTTCCAGCCGTGCGAATCCCAGGAACCCACAAGTGCCTTTGATGGTGTGAACGGTGCGAAAAATCGATGCCAGAAGCTCGTTCGACTTTGGATCGGCTTCGAGCTTTACCAGCTCTTGGTCCAAGCGGTCCAGGTTTTCGCCGCTTTCGATGAGAAAATCCTTAACAATCTCGTCCATGATCGGAGCGCCGGAATTCGTCTTGCATTTGGCATGCCAGGCCCGTCGGGTAGTCTAAGCAGATTCAAAACCTTGCCATGGACGCTAACATATCTCACTTCCTGTTCGGCAATGCATAGGGGCTCACCGGCCGGGGCCGGGAACGCAATG
>DATNHL010000223.1:0-2911 GCA_035604995.1 Occallatibacter sp.
GGCCACCTAGAGATATTCTCCAGCGAACTGGGCGCCTTCGACGAACGGGACCTGAGTACGCTGCCGGTGCTGGCCGCGGTGGTGGGCGAGATGGTCATGCTCCGCGCCGCCGAGCAGCGGGAGTCGGCGCGCAAGGCCGCCCGGCTCTCCAGCCGGATCGTCAGCCGGATCGAGGGCCTGTTCCCCACCATCCACGTGCGCCTGGTGCGCTGAGCAGGAAATTCGTCCCTTCCCTGAATCCGCTGCCAGCAGCCCCTCTTGATGTGGTAGGATATTCCTACCGGGAGACTCCGACATGGCGACACCCGATACTAGCGTCCAGTACTTGACCACAACCAGGATCGGCGAGAAGGGCCAGCTCACCGTTCCCAAGCAGTTCCGCCAGGACCTCGGCTTGGGTACGGGCGCACCCTTTGCGGTCCTGCGGCTGGGCGATGGCCTGATTCTCCTGCCGGAGCAACAGCGGTTTGAGTATCTCTGCCAGCGGGTCAGCTCGATCCTCACCGCCGCCGGCCTCACCGCAGAGGATGTTGTGGCCACGCTTCCCCAAGCGCGTAGTCGCGTGTTCGCGCGCCGCTATGGGAAGCGGGGGCTGACAAAATCCTCCCGTCGCCGGGGTCGTGGCCGTCCCGGGAAGTGACGGGCCGCCGCAGAATCCGCCTCTTTCTGGACTCCAATGTACTGACCGCCGGAATGGTTTCTCCCTGGGGCCTGGGCAAAGCCACTCTGTCGTTGTGTGCGGCGAGGGTCTGCCGGCTGGTGCTGGCGGAGGTGGTGCGCGATGAAGTGGAGGAGAACCTGCTTCTGCACGCAGAACGCTTGCCCGCGCTCGATGCCCAGCAATTGATCGCCGATTATCACCGCCTGATCAAGCGGGCCAATCCGGAATTGGTCCCGTACCCGGACAAGAACCTGGTCAGCTCGAGCCGGCACTTGATCCGCCACGGAGCCGACGTTCCGGTGCTGCTTTCGGCGATGGCCACCAAGCCAGACTGGCTGTTGACCCACAATACAAGACACTTCAGCAAGGCCGTCGCGCAGCGCACCTCGCTTCGCATTGCCACACCGGCAGAGTTCTTCCGAGCTCTGTCCACCCTGTTTCGGTAGGGGGGATTGCAGGCTGAAAAAGCCTAGCGGAGGCTGTTCTCGGTCGCGGGCGTTTCGGTCGCCAGCCCCTGCCCCACGGGCTGGAAGATCTCGAAGTGGCCGATGCCTTTGGCCTTGGCCCTGTACATGGCCATGTCGGCGTCGTGGAGCAAGGCCTCTGCGCCTTCGTAGGTAGCCTCCCCGCCGGCGATTCCGATGCTGGCGGAGACATGCACGGTGTGGCATTGCACGCCGGCCCCGGCCTGCAGTTCGTCCACGGAGAAAGGCTGCCGCAACTGCTCGAGGATCCGTTCCGCCACTTTGGCCGCGTGCCCAGCCGCCTCCAGGTTGTCGAGCAGCACGGTGAACTCGTCACCTCCCAAGCGGGCCACGATGTCGCCGGGGCGGAGTGCGCTCTCGAGCCGGCGGGCCACTTCCACCAGCACCTGATCACCGGCGGCGTGGCCGAATCGGTCGTTTACCGGCTTGAAGCGGTTGAGATCGATGAAGAGCACGGTGGAGCGGTGCTGGGGCTGGCGCTGCTGGCGGGCCAGCGTCCGCTCCAGCTCCTGGAGGAAGAAAGCGCGATTCGGCAAGCCGGTCAAAGGGTCGTGGAGGGCCTGGCGCGTCAGCCGTTGTTCGAGTTCGACGCGCGTGCCCACCTCGGTGCTCAATTCCTCGTTCAAGTCGGCCAGCCGGTGGGCATCGGCGCGCAGCGGCCGCACCAGCAACAGCCATACCGCTGGGAAGATCGTGAGGGTAAGCAGCCCCGCGTCCGTCAGCGCTACCAGCGCTTCGTTAGCGTCCTTTGGAAACAGCAAGGCCAGCAGAAACATGACCAGCGTCTCGGAGACGAACACGACCGCCAGCAGGGCGATCAGAAACTGCAGGGGCGTCCTGGTGTAGAAGGCTGCCGCGTCTTTCCGCAGCAGAATCGCCGCGATTCTGTCCTGGGAGGTAATCCTCTGGCTCATGGCCGCCGACCCCGGGCAGAAAACTCGCTCTTGTCCCGGCCGTCTCTTCGTCATCGGCATGTCTGCCGCGATTCTTCAAGCCGGCGGCAGAGGGTCGGCGATTACGTGAGTAACGGATGCGCGGTGGTCGCAGGAGTCCTGATGGCGGATGGACTCGCTGGCGCAAAGATGAAAAGATGAGTTCCCTTTCCCGCACGCGATGCATTCACTTTCGTAACCCGGAACCGGACTTCATTTCATGCTTCGTTAACAGCGCTCGCGTAGAATTTTCTTCAGCTCAATGCTGAGGAGTAGCCGTGGATAAGGAAACCGATACGCAGAAACCGCAAAATCTCATGCTGGACCTGATCGAGAGGAAGATTCGCCTCCGCGCCCACGAGCTCTACGAGGAACGCCGGGACGCGGCCGGCTCGGCTCTCAGCGATTGGCTGCAAGCCGAGGCGGAAGTTCTCAACACCAGCATCCTGGCGCCGATCTACTGGCGCTCACGCCATGGGGATGAGGCATTCGGCTAGGGGGTAGCCTTGAACGACGAAATCAGGAGTAAATCGCCGGCCAGAGCCGGAGCGGTGGGCGGACCGCTGCCCGCTTCCTATAATGAAGATGCTCCTATGCCACTTTCATCAGTTGTTCGCTGTTGGACCGCTGCGGGTAAGCTGCCGGCGGGTCAATGTCCCGTTCCCGCCGGATCTCAGCCGGCTTCGCCGCCGCCCAGCACTCAGCGCGCTCGACCGTCGCGATCAAATTCTCGATCATCGTTCCCGTGTACATCGTCCACCTCCGTGTTGCCTGCCCAGCCCTGAAAAGGTGTTTCGGGACAGCGTCGCTCCTAAGGGGAGGGATTTGCTGCG
>DATNHL010000224.1:0-4890 GCA_035604995.1 Occallatibacter sp.
GACCACCGCGCCCGGAGTCTTTGCCGGCGGCGACGTGGCCTTCGGGCCGCGCATCCTGGTTGAAGCGGTTGCAAATGGCCACAAGGCGGCGCGATCCATTCACGTTTATCTGAGCGGAAAAACAAAGAAGTCCGTGCTCAGCCGTTTTCGCATTCATCCCGACTGGGAGATGCCGCGTGGCTTCCTCTCCACACCGCGGCAGAAGATGCCCGTGCTGGCTGCCAACCGCCGCATCGGCATCGCCGAAGTGGAGCTGGGATTCGATGAGGAGCAAGGCCGCGCCGAAGGGCTGCGCTGCCTCAACTGCCAGGTGAACACCATCTTCGACGGAGCGAAGTGCATTCTCTGCGCAGGCTGTGTGGATGTCTGCCCGGAAAACTGTCTCCGCTTGGTCGACCTTGTCCAGGTGAGCGGCGATGAACGCTACGACGCGCTGATCCGCAATCGCTACGGCGTCGGCGCTGCGGAACTCAACGCAGGGCAGGCCGGGGCCATCATCAAGAACGAAGAAAAGTGCATACGCTGCGGGTTGTGCGCCGCGCGATGCCCAACCGGGGCCATCACCATGGAGTCGCTTGAGCAGCAGGAACGCGAAGTCTTCGAATAGGGGAGCAGGGCATGAATCGACGGTCGTTTTTGAAGTGGAGCTGGGGCGCAGCGGGGTTGCTGGCATTGGTTTCAGCGATTGGGGTCAGTCTGGCAGCGGTCTTGCGCTTTCTCATGCCGAGCGTCTTTTATGAGCCGCCACAGGCGTTCAAGATCGGCACACCAGCCGATTTCCCGTTCGGCCCTCCGACATTCCTGGTTGAAGAAAAGATCTTCGTTTTCCGCGACCGCGACAAGGGCTTCTCCGCGGCCAGCGCGGTGTGCACGCATCTCGGCTGCACCGTTGCTCACTTCCAGAGCGATCAGCGCTTCCACTGCCCCTGCCACGGCAGCGTCTTTGCCGCTGACGGCAGCGTGCAGCATGGGCCCGCGCCGCGCGCGCTGGACTGGTTCGAAGTGACGCTGTCGCGCGACGGACAGTTGCGCGTCGACAAGAACAAGGTCGTTCCGCCCACTTACCGGCTGATGGTGTAATCATGAACCTGATTCGCGAAATCTGGCAATCGATCGTGCGGCGCGATCGGCTTTCCACAGACAAGGGAAAGTCCGAACTGGTCTTTCTCAACGTGTGGCTCCACATTCACCCGGCCAAGGTGAAGCGGGAGCACATGAAGTTCAGCCACACCTTCTACCTGGGCTTCATCACCTTCTTTCTTTTTCTCATTCTGCTCACCACCGGCATCGCGCTGATGTGCTATTACCGACCTTATCCGCCGCAAGCCTACCAGGACATGAAGGACCTTGAGTTTGTCGTCTACATGGGGTCCTTCCTGCGCGCCATGCATCGCTGGGCCGCGCACGGCATGGTGGTGTGCGTCTTCCTGCACATGTGCCGGGTTTTTTACACCGGCTCTTACAAGAAGCCCCGCCAGTTCAACTGGGTGGTCGGCGTTGTTCTGCTGTTGCTGACGCTGGGCCTCTCTTTTACCGGCTACCTGCTTCCCTGGGACCAGCTTGCCTACTGGGCCATCACCGTGGGCACGAACATCGGCAGCTACGCACCGCTGGTGGGTGGGCAGCTGCGTGAATTACTGCTGGGAGGGCACACTGTTGGCGAGGCGGCGCTGCTGCGCTTTTATGTACTGCACGTCGCGGTGCTGCCTTCGCTGTTGATTCTGCTGACGATTGTTCACTTGTGGCGTGTGCGCAAGGATGGCGGACTCTCGCGGCCGGTGTGGAAGCTGAAGGAGTCGAAGCTTGAGACGCTGGTGACCATCGGCGCTCCGGCGGAGACAGCAGCATTGCAAGCTCAGCCCGCCGTGACTTCAAAGACGTACGGCTTAATGGAAGTGGTGACCGGCAAGCCGATCTTTGAGACTGTCACTCCGGAGGAAGAAGAAGACACGGTCTTCTCCTACCCCTACGCGTTTGTACGCGAGGCTCTGGCGCTGATGGCCACGGTGACGGCGATCATGACCATCTCGCTCCTCTTCCGCGCGCCGCTGGAAGAGCTGGCCAATCCGGCAAAGACGCCGAATCCGGCCAAGGCCCCATGGTACTTCCTGGGATTGCAGGAACTGGTCAGCCATTCGGCGTTGCTCGGCGGCGTGGTGGCGCCCGCGCTGATGGTGGTGGCGCTGCTGGCCATTCCCTACTTCGACCGCAACCCCAGCCGCCAACTCACCCAGCGCAAGTGGGCTCTCGGGCTGTTCACGCTCTTCGTCGTTGTCAACCTGGTGCTGATCGTGGTGGGAACTTTCTTCCGCGGGCCGGGCTGGGCGCTGGTTCCACCATGGGTGCATGTTGTCGGAGGGGCTGAGTGATGGAACGCAGACTTCAGCAGATCTTCTTCGCGCTGAGCCTTCTGGCGCTGGCTCTGATTGTTGCCGCCGCCTGGCAGGCCAACACGCCCTCGTGGAAGACCTATCAGCACAAGTTCTACGAGCTTGAGGCGCAGGGCGAGCCAAACGCAGTCGCCAAAGCTGCCGTGCTGGCGACGCCGCCGGAGATTCACCAGCAGTTGCTCACCGGCTTGCAGCGCGTGGACCGCTGCACCACTTGCCACCTTGGCGTGGAAGACCCAACGATGAAGGACGCGCCCGAACCCTTCCGCTATCACGCGGGCCTCGGGCCTCATGTTCCTGCGCGGTTTGGCTGCACCATCTGCCATGGCGGCCAGGGGCTGGCGACCGACGAGGAAAGCGCTCACGGCAAGGTCGACTTCTGGCCGAATCCTCTCTTGACTAAGGACTACATCCGAGCCTCGTGCGGCCGCTGCCACAAGGAAGGCGATGTTCCCGGCGTGCCCGAACTCACGGAGGGCCGACGGTTGTTTGAAACACAGGGCTGCCCTGGCTGCCACAAGTTGAACGGTGTAGGCGGAAGCATCGGCCCCGACCTGACCGGCGAAGGCGCAAATCACCGCTCGCCCGATTGGCTGGAGCGGCACTTCCTTGCGCCCAATGTGGTCTCCACCGGCTCGGCCATGCCCAACTTCCATTTCAGCAAAGACCAGGCACGCGCCCTCACCTACTACATGCTCTCGCTTACCAGCGAAGACATGGGCACTTACTACTCCAGCGTCCGCCTGATCCCCGGTCCGGAGTTCGGCCGCCAGCTCTTTGTCGAGAAGAATTGCATCACCTGTCACAACATTGGCGGCGTTGGCTCGAAAACCGGAACAGACCTGCAGGGTGTGGCGCAGAAACACTCGATAGAGTGGCTCGACGAGCAGTTGGTCAACCCGGAGCTCGTGTATCCGGGAAGCTCCATGCCGGCCTATGATCTTGAGGCCAACGCACGCAAGGCGCTGGTGGCATTCCTGAGTTCGGCAACGGCTGACGATGCCCAGGCGATCATCTCGCGCCGGCCTCGCCCCCTCACGCCGGAGGATGTGGCCATTGAAGCGGGCAAGCAGGACTTTGCGCGCTTTGGCTGCGTGGGCTGCCATGGAACCGAATTGCAGGGCGGCGTCGCCAATCCCAACGCACAGGGCGGGGAGGTGCCGTCGTTGCTGCACCTTTCTGACGACTACACCAAGGACGAAGTTCTCGCCATTATCCGCAATGGCCGGGTGCCTCCAATGGATAATCCGAACGGCGCTGCTCCGCCGCTCTACATGCCCGCCTGGAAGAAGGTTCTGAGCGACGAAGATATCAACCGCATCGCCGATTATCTGTGGTCGAAGCAGCAACAGAAAAAGGATAGCTGGTAGCACGGTGCGACGAAGCAGCGCAGGCAGTCAAGGAACTGCCACGCGCAATGCTGGCGCAACGAGCAACAAGGATTCCGGAATGAAGTCATCGCTCCCATTCTTATCCACGGCGACGTCCGTGCTCATTGTCGCAGCCGCGGGGATCTGCACGTTTGGGGCTCAGAATACATCCAGCCGAGGGGGCAGCACAGCGGCCCCGTCTCCACCTCCTGCTCGTCCCGCACCGACCAATCTCAAAGTTCTCCCCAAGGACCTGACCGGCGATCAGGTAAACGAACTGATGGAGCAATGGAAGAGTGGACTGGGGATGAACTGCAACGCGTGCCACGCCGAGGACCGTGAAAAAGTGGACGCCGACGGGCGGCCGCTGCTCAACTTTGCCGATGACTCAAAACCGGAAAAGGCTACAGCGCGGCTGATGTACACCATGACCGAGGAGATCAATCAAAAGTACATTGCCAGGATTGACAGCTCCGGAGTACCGGTTACCTGCGGCACGTGCCATCGCGGTCACCTTGGACCCGAACCGTTTGCCGCTCCCGGCAATGAAGCAAGGCCAAAGCCTCAGAGCCCTATGCAGCCCAGCGCAAATCCACCCCAAGACGGCGACAATGCATCTCGTTGAACGGTTGGTTCAATTCAATCCTCAATGGATGAAAAGAGCAACGATGGCGACAAGCATCAAAAAGGGCACAACTTCGGTTGCAAGATTCTGGTCGATGCGACGCTCTGATCCAAATGCCATCACCCTGACTGGTGGGATTCCGTTGGGATCGGACAGTGCTCCGCCGTAAAGCTTGCGCCAGGCAAATGCTGCTAGGCAGATCAGCATTGGAATGCTCGCAAGCTTTGCGGCCTGATCGAAGCCCTGGTCTCGAAAAGGCCCCCACGTCGGAATAAACGCGATCTCTGTGACAGGCAAAAATGCGTAACTGATTGCCTGCCAGGCCAGATGGAAGCGAGCATGGCGCAGCGATAGAGGATTAGCACTAATACTGTTCACTTAACTATCCTGATGGCTTTGCGGATATAGATCTTGGGCAGTGGCTTGACGTGGCGCGGGCGGAGGGGGAAGTTGCTCATCTTGCGCTTGACCCCGCGGAAATTGCGGCGGTTGCGGCTGGAGACGA
>DATNHL010000225.1:0-2526 GCA_035604995.1 Occallatibacter sp.
CTGCCCGCCGCCAACGCAGCCGAAGCCGCGGTCGTCGAGGGCGTCAATGTTTATCCCGTCTCGTCGCTTCTCGATGTGCTCGATCTGCTCAACACCTCAGTCGTTGGCGTCATACAGCGCGAGCCCTATCGCGTTGTCACCCAGGAACTCCTCGGTAAACTTGAGCAGTTCACGGTGGACTTCTGCGACGTGCGCGGCCAGCAAACCGCCAAGCGCGCCCTCGAAGTGGCCGCGGCCGGCAGCCACAACATTCTCATGATCGGGCCGCCCGGCTCCGGCAAAACCATGCTCGCCAAGCGCTTGCCGTCGATCCTCGCCCCGCTCACCTTTGAGGAAGCGCTCGAAACTACCAAGATCCACTCCGTAGCAGGCGTCCTTGAATCCGGCGCCGGCCTCGTCACGCAGCGTCCCTTCCGCTCGCCCCACCACACCATCTCCGACGCGGGCCTCATCGGCGGCGGCATCGTGCCGCGCCCCGGCGAGGTCTCGCTCGCGCACAACGGCCTCCTGTTCCTCGACGAGCTGCCCGAGTTTCCCCGCAATGTTCTCGAAGTCATGCGCCAGCCGCTCGAGGATCACACCGTCACTATCGCCCGTGCCTCCATGTCGCTCACCTTTCCCGCGCGCTTCATGCTAGCCGCGGCCATGAACCCCTGCCCCTGCGGTTATTTCAACGACAAGTCGCGCGAATGCATGTGCACGCCGCCCCTGATCCAGCGTTACGTAGCCAAGATCTCCGGCCCGCTGCTCGACCGCATCGACATTCACATTGAAGTTCCCGCCGTGCAATACAAGGAGCTACGCGGCGGCGCGGCTGCCGAAGGCTCCGCGCAGATTCGCGCCCGCGTCATGACTGCGCGCGAGCGCCAGCGCCAGCGCTTCAAAAAGCACGGCGAAAAAATCTACGCTAACGCCCAGATGACCACCCGCCAGATTCGCGCCTACTGCGAGCTGGGCGCCGATGCCGAGCGCCTGCTTGAGCGCGCCATGCAGCAGCAGGGTCTCACCGCCCGCGCCCACGACCGCATCCTCAAAGTCGCGCGCACCATCGCCGATCTTGAAGGCGCCGAGCACCTGGCCGTCGCTCACCTCGCCGAGGCCATCCAATATAGGACCTTGGACAGGAGTTACTGGAGTTGAAGACCCCGGGGTCCCCATCGCGCCTGTCTTTCGCGCGATGGGGTAGAGTTCCGCACCCCTCGACCGCAGCTACTGGGCTTAAGTCCTGAATCCTCCACTCTTTCGCGCGTTTACTCCTTCTTTTCTGCATTCACTCTCTGACCCCTCCGGGTCATTACCTTGGATTCTGAATGAATTCTTTCCCCAGCTCGCGCTGCCGATAACCGGGATAACATACATCCGCAGCTGCCAATGCAGAGAGGTCTGGGTGCAGGATATTGCCCTTCAATCCGGCTGGGAAACGTTCCTTCTTGCAGCTCCCTTTGTGGGTATGGTGCTGGTGGGTGTCTTCCGCCTTGACCAGATTGCCGCCAACCGAAGGCGCGATAGCGAGGGCCCCCATAGGCTGCCTGGCAACGATGAGAACGGCGACCTGCTCCTGACCGACCCCGATGGCCGCTCCTGGAGCGACATCCATCAAGCCGCTCGCCCCGCCTCAAGTGACTGAATAGGTTCGCTTGGGCCCTGCCGGCGCCTCGACTCGCCTTCCAGCAGTTCTCCCACCGCGTCCATCTTTGTGGGTCCACCCCCGCTCTAAGTTGATAATAAAAGGCTTACATAGCGTCTTCTACCGTTCAGCCCCGGTCCGAATCCAGCCTTGGAAACGTTGCAAAAAATCCGTCGGCTGGACGCGAAATAACTATTGACCCCAGCCCGGCTTGGATTTAATCTCATCGTAGCCATCCATAGAGGGCAGGTTGCGCATTGCGGCCGGGTGTGCCCATTAGCCACTTCCAGCATCCAACCTTTGAGCGAAGGCTCCGTTGAATGCCATGGGTGTGTTTCATGAGCGCCGGGAAGCCGAATACTAGCTTCCGGATGCACAAGGCTTAAGCTGCTGGTCTTGTAGGGTATGGCGTCCATTTCATAGGGTGCGACAGCTCCCAAAGTTTTTGAACTGCGGGCGTTTGACGTGCGTCTAAAAGATGGAAGTGACAATTTGGGGGTAGCCCTCGATTGTATTGGCTCCCCCTTTGCTGCACTGGCGGCTCAACGGTTCACTTCAGTGCGGTGATTCAAAAAGAAGGAGATAAACAAATGCGTTCTGATCTTGTTTTTCGGGCAGTTTCTCAGGTGTCCAATCGCTACCAGCTCTGCACGCTGGCAAGCAAGGCAACCCGTAAGCTTCACAAGCCGAACACACGCGTGCAGGACACTACGAACGAAGTGTTGTGCCGTTTTGAAGTGGCCAATCCTGAAGCGGAGACGCCCGAAGAGGCGCCCGCGGCTCATCCTGTAGAAAGGCGCCGTGCGGCCTAACTGCGCCTCTCGCCGCATTGTGCGTTCAGTCAGTCAACCGTTTTAACGCAGCTCCCCGTCGAATGAGGCCAACTCTTTCCCGGCGCT
>DATNHL010000226.1:0-13216 GCA_035604995.1 Occallatibacter sp.
TTCGCTCCACGCAGGCCAGATGCAGGGAAGACCTCGACAAAGCGATCACCGAAGCCATCTCCTTGATCACATCCGAAAACGCCCAAGCGTGGTTCAGGCACGCTACGAATACCTTACAGTAACAGTGAAAACGCTCTAGAAGCGTCCCATCGTCACCCGCACTACTTCAGGCTTCTGGTAGAAGCACAGGCCGCGATCGGTTTCATCGCCGTTCCAGAGCCGCAGCGGCTTCCACGCACCGTTTTCATACACGCCTTGCTGGGCCGTGACGATCTGGCTGTGAACCCAGGGCAGCTTGCCGGCAATGTGGAAGGTGACGCTGGCATCCACGCCGGTGACCAGGAACTCATCGGGCCCGAGTTGCGCCACCAGTGCAGAACCATGCGCATCCTTGGTTCCCGGCGCCCTACCACCGTCGGCCTGAGGGAAACCAAAAGCGACCGTTGCCTGCCAGCCGCCAAAGTCGATCTCCTGCGTCGCCTGCCCCGGCTCCTCCACCGCAGTCTTGACCTTGCCCTCAAACTCCAGCCTGGCAATCTCGCGGCTCATCGGCTCGAACAGAGCAAAGTTGTTTGCATGCGCCTTCCACGGCTGATCGCCCAGAATGTTCCACCCCGTCTGGTCTACGCCAAAGGGAGAGAAGCCGAGGGCCCCATCGCCCAGGGCATAGAAGAAGAACTTTCCATAACTGTCGTCCCGGCCGGTCTCCGGAATCCACAGCGGATTGTCGGGGCGATGATAGGCGGCCATCGTCCACCGGTAAAACTGCGAGTCGTTCGCGTAAATGTCCGGGCCGATCATATCGATGGAGGGGGCCAGAGCGCGCCACAGGCCTACGAATTTTTGCACCGCGCCGCCGCTGGGATAGACGATTCCCGGCACAGCCACCTGGCGCTGCGGCAACATCGGCAGCGGGTAGTCGATCCACACATTGATGTAGTAGGGGATGGCAAACTCCTGCTTGCCCGCCGCGGCAATCTCGTTGATGTACTTTGCCTGGTGGTAGGCCTGGAAGACCTCATCGGCTTCAGAGCCGAAGACCTGGCTCCAGGCGCCGGGCTGCTTGTGGGCGGCGGCTAGCAGGTCGGCCGGGACCGGGCCGGCAAACTCGCGGTTGGAGTCGGCCGAGTTGTCGCGGACGCTGCCGATGTTTCCCGATTCATTCTCCACCTGGATGAGGAGGACCGTGTGCTGTTCGCTGTCAATCTGCTTCAGATGGCGCATGAGCGCGACGAAGGCGGACTTGTCCGCCTCGAGCGTGTTGCGCGAGTTGGGCGACAGCACGTCAATCGGCTCGCCGTCGGGGCGGATGGTGTGGGGAAAACGTTTGGGATCGGCCTTCACCCAGGCCGGCACATAGTGCATGTTGCCGTTCTTCCAGGTACCGAACCAGAGCAGCACGACGTGCAGGTTGTGCGCACGCGCACCATCAACCAACTGATCCACGTTGGAGTAGTCGAAGTGGCCTTCCTGGGGCTCAAACTGCTCCCAGTAGACAGGAGCTTCGATGGTGTTGGCGTGCAGGGCGGCCATCGACTCCCACACCTGCGGCAGCTCGCCTGGCCAGGCGCTGGAGTTGTGGATCTGGCCGCCGAGAATCAGGAAGGGATGACCGTCGACGAGCAGCGCGTAGCGGCCGTCCTTTTGGACCAGTTGCGGCGCTTCCACGGCCGTTGCCCGTGGAAGCGCGGTGAAGAGGAGAAATGTGGACGCAAGAAAGCAGGCGAGAGCGGAAGACCGCAGAACAGTTCTAATGCGCATGGAAAATCACCCCGCAAGAAATGTAACCGTATACATCGATTTGTGCAAGCCCTTTCGGCGGGGGCGTCGCCAGGCGGCTTTCCGCCGGCCATTGTGCGCCCCGCGGCGGGCCGCATGGTAGAAAGGTAAGCTAAAGGGGGGGCGCATGGCCAGTCGCCTCTCTCAATGCCGTCAGGCGTACCGCGGTCTGCTTCTGGAGCCCAAATGAATGACCCCGTTAAAGTTCTGATTGTTGAAGACGAGCCTCATGCGCTGATGGGGCTGGCGGAGCTGATCTCCGGATGGGGCTACCGGACGGAGACGGCGCGCGACGGCGCCGAGGGCTGGGAGAAGGCGCTGGCGTGGAACCCGGCGATCGTGGTGACGGACCTGAAAATGCCGCGCATGGACGGCATCGGCCTGCTGACCAAGCTGTCTGAAGAGGGCACGGGGCTGAACGCCAATCTGGCAGTCGTGGTGCTCACGGCGATGGGGTCGATTGAGCTGGCGGTGGACGCCATGAAGCTGGGGGCTTACGACTTTCTGCAGAAGCCGGTGGACGCGACCCGGCTGCGGACCATCCTGGCCAACGCCACCCGGCAGCGCGAGACGGAGATCGAACTGGAAGTGGCGCGGCGGCGGCTGCGCGAGACCGGCGTGCTGGGGGGACTGGTGGGCAGCTCCCGCACCATGCGGGAGATTTTCGGGCTAATCGAGCAGATTGCTCCCTCCAACGTCTCGGTGCTGATTACCGGAGAGAGCGGCACGGGGAAGGAGCTTGTTGCGCGGACGCTGCACACGCTGAGCCCGCGCAAGGGGCGGCCGTTTGTCGCGGTGAACTGCGCGGCGATACCCGAGACGCTGATCGAGAGCGAGATCTTCGGCCACGAGAAGGGCGCCTTTACCGGAGCGGTGGAGCGGCGGGCGGGGTGCTTCGAGCTGGCCTCGGGCGGCACGCTGCTGCTCGACGAAATCGCGGAGATGCCGGCCGGTACCCAGGCAAAACTGCTACGGGTCCTCGAAGAGCGGAAGCTCCGCCGGCTGGGAGCGCGCACCGAGCAGGACGTGGATGTGCGCGTGCTGGCTGCCACCAACCGCGATCCGGATGCGGCAGTTGCCGATGGGCATTTGCGCGCCGATCTTTTCTATCGCCTGAACGTTTTTCACATTGTGATGCCGCCGCTGCGCAATCATATGGAAGACCTGCCGGCGATGGTCGACGCGATGGTCTGCGAGATGAACCAGAAGCACGGGCGCAGAGTGTCCGGCGTGGCGCCGTCGATGCTGGACCGGATGATGGCGTACGACTGGCCCGGCAATGCGCGCGAGCTGCGCAACACGGTGGAGCGCGCGGTGATTCTTTGCCAGGACGGGGCGCCGCTGGATGCGGGCCACCTGCCGCCGGCGTTCGGCAAGGCACAGAATGCGGCCGTGCAGGCCTCCGATGACGGCGTGGTGCAGTTGCGGGTGGGAACGACGGTGGACGAGGCGGAGCGGGCGCTGATCGTGCGCACCCTGGAGGCAACGGGGCAGAACAAGACGCGCGCCGCGGAGATCCTGGGGGTGAGCCTGAAGACCCTCCACAACAAGCTCAAGGAGTACGGCCGCAACCCCGGCGAGCAGCAAGGCTAAGCCATGCGCCTGAAGACCAAACTCGTTCTGGCCATTACGGCCCTGGTGTTTCTGATTGCCGGGCTGCTCTCGCTGGTCTACGTCATCCAGCTTCTCCACTCCGCCGTGCAGCAGTCCTACGACACCAACCGCATGGTGGCCAACCAGGTGCAGTTTGCCGTACGCAATGCGCTGGAGACCGGGCTTCGGGACCGCAAGGTGGATCCCAACAATCCGGCCGAGTTGCGCAGCCTGGCGGGCGAGGCGGTGCGCGACAACGCCGCGCTGCAAGCGGTGGTGGAGTCAGTCAATCGCTACTCGCTCACGGTGTATGACATCAACATCGGCGACAGCCAGTCCATCACGCTGCTCAGCACCAATCCCGACAATGAAGACAAACCGCTTCCGGTGCGGCCGAACTACCAGCAGTTGCGCGATGCCTCGGCGATTCAGTTGATCAGAGAGGTCTATGGACCGCCCAGGGTATTTGACGTGGTGGTGCCGCTGGAGCGCAACGGCGATCCGTTCGTCACGGTGCATGTGGGAGTGCGCACCACGCTGCTGCGCGCCTTCTATGCGCCGTGGGCGATCGAGGCGGTGACGCTGATGGGTTTCGTGCTGGGAGCCGCGCTGGTGGCCTCTTTCCTGTTGAGTAACCTGGCGCTGCGGCCCATGGAGCAGATCAGTCTGCAACTCGACCTTCTGAATGCTCCCAGCGAGATTGCCCCAGAGGAAGAAACGGCTCTCGGGCAGGATACGGCAATCCGTGTCTCCACCAAGATCCAGCGCTTCGGCCAGCGCATGCGCAACGTCGAAGAGGTCTTCTCCGCGTTGAAGGAGAATCTGGATCAGATCCTGGGCAACCTGCAGGATGGAATTCTGCTCTTCACAGGAGACGGGCGGGCGGTGCTGGTTTCAGAGGCGGCGCGGCGGTTTCTATCGATGGACCAGGGCAGCATTCTGGGGCTCCATGCGCGCGAGATTTTCGACCGCTCGACGGTGCTGGGCCGCACGCTGCGCGAGGCCTTCGATGCCGGCGTCACGCTGATCCAGGAAGAGGTAGTTACCGAGACAGGAAGACGGATTCAGGTCTCACTGGATTTCATTCACGACGACAAATCCGGTCAGGGGCTGGGCGCGCTGCTCACGCTGCACGATCTGGAGTCGGCCGAGGCCATCGAGTCGGAGCTGGAACTCTCGCGGCGCATGGCGGCCATCGGCCGGCTCACCTCGGGCGTGGGCCACGAAGTGAAGAATCCCATCAACGCCATCGTGGTGCATATCGAGTTGCTGAAGAGCAAGCTGACCGGCGCCAGCGCACCTGCCATCCGCCACCTGGAGGTCATCGAGGTGGAGATTCACCGGCTGGATCGCGTGGTGCAGATGCTTGTGGACTTCAGCCGCCCGGTGGAACTGCGGCTGCAGGAACAGGATCTGCGCTCCGTGATCGGCGATGTGCTGGCCCTGGCCGCGGCCGAGCTGTCGACCCACAATGTGACCCTGGAGAGTCACATGCCGGCCAGGCCGCTGGTGGCCAACGTGGATGCCGACCTGCTGAAGCAAGCGGCGCTCAACGTGATCCAGAACGGCGCGCAGGCCATGCCTGAGGGGGGCAGGCTCCGCGTCGTGCTCGAGGAGCAGCGCAAGTTCGCCGTTCTGCGCATCGCCGATGAGGGGCCCGGGATTCCCGAGGATATTCGCGAGAAGATTTTCGACCTGTATTTCACCACCAAAAGCGGTGGCAGCGGCATTGGCCTGGCTATGACTTACCGCATTCTGCAGTTGCACTACGGAAGCATAGAAGTACAATCGAATCCAGAGCGTGGTACCGAGTTCCAGCTGCGAATTCCGCTCGCCCCCGCGGACTGGGGCCGCCGGGCTCTGCAACCGGCCAACATTCACATCGAGGAAGGGCGTTCAGAATAATGAAGATGCGTGCCAGTTACGCAGGTTGGCTGCTTCCGCTCTTTCTGACTGCCTGCTTCCCCTTCCACAAGGCCCATCAGCAGTTGGCTCCGCCGCTGGCGCCGCCCTCAGACAGCGTGCCCAAGCCCACAACCACGCATCCGGATCTTCCCGCATCTGCCCTCGTCATTCCCAGCCAGCCCATTAAAACCGACACCGACGCCACTATCGAGAAACCGGCCAAACAGCCCGCCAAGCACAGAAGACCGCCCAAGACGACCCAGCAGGCAGCTGTCACCCCTCCCGCGGCGGCGGAGAACCCGGGCGTGAGCGCCATTGGCCAGCTCACTTCCGGCGAACGTTCCGATGTGCGGCGGGAAGCAGAGGAGTCGATGGCGGCCACGGAGCGGGGACTGAACGGCATCAGCCGCACATTAAGCGACCAGGAAAAGAAGACAGCCGCGCAGATCCGCGAGTTCCTCAAGCAGGCGAGGGAAGCACTGATCTCCGGCGATGTGGATGGAGCGTCTACTCTGGCCGCCAAGGCCAAGGTGCTGCTGAGCGAACTGAGCCAATAAGCCTCCAGAGCGCCTGAATGGGCGCGCCGCAGGGCCTGCAACCTCCAGTGTCCAGGGCAAATCAAGGCTCTGGTGCGGCTTTACCCGGTAGAAACTACACAGTCCCCGGAAAAACTACATGGCAGCCCGCCCGCCGGGGCCAGCCGGCCTCCGCGCCTGGGTCTTCGCCGATCAAGTAAGCGTAACAAAATCAATGTAATAGAAGAATTACCCGCCCGAATGCGCCTTTGGCACGACTGTTGCTAACTCCATGTGTGAGCGGATAGCACAGCTCATCTGGCAGGCCATTACGGCCTGTGCAGAATCCAAGGCGAGGACAACCAAACCTATGAAGTGCAAAGCAGGAAATTCGACCCCGTTTCCCAGCCAGTTCGCCGTACTTCTGCTGGCATCTGCAGTTGGAATCCCCGCGCTCGCCCAACAGGCGCAGCCAGTCGGGACCCCCAGGGACACACCTCCTCCGGCGGTACAATCGCAATCGTCCGCCTCGCCATCGATCAACGCGCCGAAGGAGGGTTTCTGGGGGCGCGTGAATCCCTTCGCCCGCAAGAAGTGGGTGAAGAGGCAGACTGATCCCATCAACGACCGGCTCACCGAACTGGATGCACTCAACGCGAAGAACGCCAAGGACATTGAGGACGTGGACGGGCGAGCGCAGGCAGGCATCCGGCAGGCGCAGTCGTCCGCCGATGCGGCCAACCAGACGGCGACCGCAGCGGGCGTAAAAGCCCAGCAGGCGGGCCTTACGGCACAGGGCGCAGCCGGACATGTGAACCAGTTGAACAGCACCGTGAACGGTCTGGATCAGTACCACCAGGTTACGGAAGCCGAAGTGAGATTCCGCGGCGGACAACCGGTGTTGTCGGCAGAAGCCAGGAAGCAACTCGACGATCTGGCGGCCAGCGTCAGCGGCCAGCACGGCTACATCCTCGATATGGAAGCGCATTCTCCGCTGGCAGGCAGTGCCGGCATCCAGAGCTCCGAGCGCCTGGCCGAAGCGGTGAAGCGCTACCTGGTTACAGAACACGACATTCCCGTCTACCGCTTGCACGCGGTGGCTCTCGGCAACCAGCACAGCAGCGGCGATGAAGACACTGCCGCCGTGCGCACGAGCACCGTGCACATCCGGCTGATGGAAAACACTTTGGCGGCCCAGGAAGCCGCACCACCCCAGGGTGTTGCTTCCTCGACGGGTGCGGAGCGGCCTTAAGACCGCAGCCCTCCCCCATGGCGATTCCGCTCCGACGGCGCCACGCCGTTGGGCCGCCAATCAAGCTCTCACACGAGAGAACCAAGGCAACTTGGCCCCCGTTAATGACGGGGGCCGATTTTTGTCTATGGGCTTCTTTTTGGGCGCGCCAGCTTGGCAGAAATGACGCAGTCAGCGCGATTTGCTCAGTGTGCGTCGGCCGCTGCATGGATGTCTTCGCCCTTGAAGGCCGCTGCGTCGTCTGCTTCGACGCGGCCGCGCGAGCGGAGGCGCAGACGATGAAAGAACCACACCAGTGGGATGCAGAACAGCATGAGAAATGCCATGAGGCGGAAGTTGTCGGCATACGCAAGCAAGGATGCCTGCTGCTGCACGCTGCGGTAAAGCGCGCCGAGAGACTCCAGATACGCAGTGTTTGCGCTGGCTCCGGAGATGTGAAACTTCTCCTGCAAGCCCAGGAGAGCCTGAGCCGCGTCTGGATTTGTGGCTGTCAGATTGGCAGCCAGGTAGCTCTGATGGATTTGAGAGCCGCGCACCAGCATGGTTGTGACGCTGGCGATGCCGATGCTGCCGCCGATGTTGCGCATCAGGTTGTAGATGCCGGCCGCGTTGCCAATCTGCTCCTTGCGCAGGCGGCTCATGGTCATGGTGGTAAGGGGCACAAAGATGAAGCCGCCGGCGAAGCCGTTCATCACGTTGGGCCAGACGACGGAACTCATCGAGATGTCGAGATTGATCCGGCTGAGCAGAAAAGTGGAATAGCTGAGCAACAGGAAGCCGGTGCCCAGCAGCACGCGGCCGTCGATGCGATTGACCAGTGCTCCCACCACCAGCATGGAGACAATGGAGCCGATGCCGCGCGGACTGACGGCAAGACCGCTGTCCAGCGCCGGATATCCCAGCAGTGTTTGCAGAAATAGCGGCAGCAAGGCCGTCATTCCATAAAGCACGAAGCCATAGATCCCGGCAATCAAGGTCCCCACGCCGAAGTTGCGGTCGGCGAGCACGCGCAGTTGCACGATCGGATCGCGGCTGAGGAACTCGCGCAGCACAAAGCCGATCAATGCAATCACGGAAGCGGCTGTGACCCAGCGTATCCATCCGGCCGCGAACCAGTCCGCCTCCTGCCCCTTGTCGAGAACCAGTTGCAGCGTGCCCAGCCAGACCGCCATCAGGCTGAAGCCGAGGTAGTCGATCTTCCCGTGAAATGCCTTGCGCAGATAGGGAGGGTCTTCAATAAAAAGGTTGGCCATGAAGAGGGCAAGCAGGCCGACGGGAAGATTGATGTAGAAGATCCAGCGCCAGGAGAAGCTGTCGGTAATCCATCCGCCCAGCGTGGGCCCAATCACCGGGGCGACCACGATGCCCATGCCGTAAACGGCCATGGCGGTGCCATGTTTTTCGGGCGGAAAGCTTTCCAGCAGGATGGACTGCGCCAAGGGCTGCATGCCGCCGCCACCCACGCCTTGCAGAACGCGCGCCACAATGAGCATCGGCATGGTCAGGGACAATCCGCAGAGCAGGGAGGCGATGGTGAACAGCAGGATCGAAAACATCATCAGGCGCTTGCGCCCGATGCGCCGCGCAATCCATCCCGAGGCGGGCAGCATGATGGCGTTGGAGACCAGATAGCTGGTCAGGACCCAGGTCGACTCGTCGGTGGAAGCGGAGAGATTGCCGGCGATGTGCGGCAAGGCGACGTTGGCCACCGAAGAGTCGAGTACGACCATGAAGGTGGCCAGCATCACCGAGACGGCGACCGTCCAGGGGTTGACTGAAGGCCGCCAATCGCGGTGATCGATCTCCGGTTTTTGTGCTGCGCCGTCGGTGCTCATGACAGGATCCAGGAGAACGGCAATGGTCTTTCACCGCGGACAATGCCGCGCATTCCGGCAGCAGCGGGCGACTGTTCTTCTTGCCGCCCCGCCGCTCCTGTCTTGTGACTGACCATATGGTCATTGTAATATACTTTATGGTCATTACAGTCCAGGACCGACATGGTCAAAGGGTTTCATGGCGCGCGGAACGATGAAGACCAAACAACAGATTGTCTCCGAGTTCCGCCGCGGCGAGATCATCGACGCCGCGCGGTCGGTGTTCGCGCGGCGGGGATTCTCAGGCGGCATCATGGAAGAGATCGCTCAGGAGGCAGGCGTCGCCAAGGGAACCATCTACCTCTACTTCAGGTCCAAGACGGAGATCTACAAGGCGGTCCTGGAGCACGATATGAAGACCTTGAAGCAGGACACACTGGATCGGATCGATGCGGCTCGCAGCCTGCGGGAGAAGATCGAAGCATTCACGCTTGTCCGCCTGGAAAACAGCGAAGCAAGAAAAGAATTCTTTCGCATCATGGACTCCGAGCAGGCGAACCTGGCGATGACACGCAGCCAATTCCGCAACTGGCTGAGGGAGCCGGTGCTTCGCCTCGCGGCGGCGATCGAAGATGCGTCGCGGCGGCATGAGATACGACCGGTGCCCGCCGAAAGGGTGGCCTGGAATATCGCGGACATGACCCGGGGTACGATTCAACGAAGGTTGCTGGGATTCAGCGAAGGTTCGCTGCGCGAGGAGTCGGAGTTTCTGACTGAATTTGTCTGGGCGGCACTCGCAATCCGAACCTAGCAGACCTGAACGAGCGGAAGCTCCATGAGCTGCGCGAGCTTGCGCAGTTTCCCCGACAGATGGCCGACGCCGATGGCGCAGTGGTGTGCCGGTCCCTGGGCATTCCACGCCTCGACGAAGCCACGCGCGCCCAGCGAAAAGCGATAGTGGCTGTTGGTGTTGCCGATTCGCAGCACTTCGCCGGGTACACTCTCTCCTTCGGCCGCCAGCAGTTTGAAGCCATGCGCGGCATCTTCCACCACAGACAGCAAGGTCACCGGGCCGTGTTTGACGCTCATCTCCACGGAAAGCCCCCGGCCCACCTTGCCGTGGTACACCTGGAGCGGCCGAACCTTGGTCTTGCTCTGGGCAATCACCAGGTGGCCCGGTCCGTCGTGGCCCATCAGCACGTGATCGGCTTTGAGGTCCATGGCATAGTACTCGGTGAAGGAACCGCCCGCACCCAGGCAATCCATGATCTTCATGGCCAGCACGTTCTTCACTTCGTACTCGCCGGCCACCGGAACCCCGCGCGCCGTCAACAAAGAGGTGCCCAAAATCACCGAGCTCATGGTATCTTCGTTTTCCGCCACGCCACTGCCCATGTAGTAGTAGGCCATCGAAGTGAGCTCACGCTGGTCCACCAGGCGGTCCAGCGCCACCGAAGTGCGCGCCGCGCGCGCCAGTTCATGCTCGGCGCAATCGGGTTGCACCTCGAAGACGGTCCGGAAGTCTTCCACCCGCTGGGCAATCTCGGCCTGGCTCACCGCGGCGCGCAGCGCGCTCAGTTCGTCGACCTCAAGTTGTTCCAGATGGCTTCCGAAGGTGATCGACACCTGGGTAAGATCCGTGACGATGTCGAGCATGCCGTTGTAATAGTGGCCCAGCAATCCCAGCCGGTTGTCGGCGAGCGCCTTCTTCACGCGCGCGGCTTCAATCCATTCTTCGATCTCGGTCCAGGTTGCGTCATCGCCCAGGACGCCGGTCACCTGGTGAAAGGGAAGGCCTGCGCGCACCAGGACATTGGCGATCTCCGGCACCGGGCATGCCGAGCAGTACGCCAGCCATTCGCCAGTCATGGCTGTGCGATTGGGCAAGCGGTTGAAGGCGTCGTAGTCGATTGCCGCAGCCGGCTGCAGATTCAGCACCAGCACCGGCACGCGAGCGCGCTGCACCATCGGCAACACGGTGCTGGAGAGCGCGTAGGTGGTGACATAGATGACCAGCAGATCGATATCGGCGCGACGGCACCGATAGCCCGCATCCCGGCCGGCCTGCGGCGTGTCCACCAGGCCAAGGTTCTCCACCACCGCGCCAACCTTCTCAAGCCGCTCGCCCACCTGACGAACATAGCCTTGCAGACGAGCCTGCAGGCCCTTAAACTGCGGCCAGTATGCATCGAGGCCAATGCCGCACAAGCCTACGCGCAAAACGCCGTTTGCCATAAGATCCCCTCTTTCAGTTTTTCCAAAGCTCTCGCTCCTGCTTTACCCGGCAGCAACAGCATACAAGCGCGCCGGCCCCAGCTATGGTGAACCACAGATAGCAGTCCGCGCTTGCGCATCAAGTCCGGACCAGGAATGCTTTCGTGCTGATCCGAAAGGCAGATCCGCGGGCTTTGCCGGGATGGCAGCGGAAGATTGCCGGTTCCGCGAGTTTGCATCTTCTCAATTTGCCTGTACTGCGACAGCGATGTCTGCATCGCGAGGCCCATTCTATTGTTCCTGCTTCTGCTTTCACCTGTTTCGAAAAGGGCCCATTGAGGGGCCGGCAGCTGCAAATTCTCCGGCTCTGCCGGGGGACAACTACCGTACATTAGCACGAAAGATGCTGAATCCGTAACAGAAATAAATTGCCAATAGAACTCATCTTTTCTGCGCGGCTGATTGAGTATTTGGGCCGCAGGCCGGCGCCGTGCGGCGGCAGATCGCAGAATGGAGACTGGCGCGCTCGCCGGGCCTGGCGGCGAAGACGCGCATTCGCGGCCGCAAACCGCGAATGCGCAAAACCTGCCGTGCAGATTCTCATTGACATCGGAAATTCCAGGCTGTAGACTCCGGCTGCTATAGACTTTCCATTTGCTGGCTTCCCCGGCCGCGAAATCCCCACCCACGCCACTGCGTGAATGGGGGTGAGCAGTTTCTCAATGAGCTCGGGTCGAGACCCGCATCTTTCCAACTTTATCCTGCTTCTGCATTCAGAGTCTTTCGACAGATCGTGGGAGATCTCTGAAACGGTGCGTGGGTATTGTTCACTACATTCTGCACATCCGCCAAGGCGGTTGGCTTTCCCCGGAGATTTCAAGATGCAAAATGGCAACTTTCCCAGACTTGCGAACATGGCTGCGGTTCTAACCAGTTTGCTTGCCGTCACTGCGTTCCTGGCCAGCTCATGGCAAGCCCGAGCCCAGTCTCCCCGCGCCACCGAGAACACCCAGGCTCCCATCGCCTATGGCTCCTCGGTGACTCTGCCCAACCATACGGTTGAGGCGTTGCGAGACGGGCGAGCGCTCCGGGTTGGCCATTACAACCCCGAGCAGAAACTGCGCCTGGTGCTGACTGTTCAGGCGCCGCACATGGCTGAAGAGGAGCAGTTCATCAAGGAACTGGTAACCAAGGGCTCGCCCAACTTCCACAAGTTTCTGACCCTGGAACAGTGGAATGCGCGCTACGCCCCTTCCGCCGAGGATGAGCAGGCGGTTGTGGACTGGGCTCAGAGCGTTGGCCTGACCGTGACGAAACGCTATTCCGATCGCCTGATCGTGGACGTGGAAGGAACGGCCGGCACGATTGAGAAGGCGTTCGGCGTGACCATCAACAACTACCAGGTCGGCGACGAAGTGGACTTTTCAAACGACCGCGACCCGATTATCCCTGCCAATCTGTCCGGCATTCTGCGCTTCGTGACGGGCCTCAACAATGTTGAGAGGGCACACAGGATCGGATCCCGCAATGCCACGGTAAAAGGCGCCGACTATGTTCCTGGCCCGGTTGTGTCTGAGATCGGAAGCATGCACGGCGACGGCGATCCGACGAAGGCACCGGCGGCTCGGCGCACTGCGATGACTTCGCGGGCCGCGGCGAAGAATGAGAGCGGGTCGCCTTCCAAACCGAAGGCTGGGGATAACTACCCCCTGGATTATATGAGCGGCACTTACGCCATGGATCCGGACAACGTTCAAAGTTCTAACGGCTACGACTATAACGCTCTGCAGAGACTGAGCTTCTGCTGCAACGAGCCGAAAGCCGCTGCGGGCTCACCGCCTGAATCCTCCATCGCGCTTGTTGGGTTCGGAGGTTTCCTCAACAGCGACGTGGCAACATTCTTCGGTGCCTACGGGATGGCATACAACATCGGCGGGTACTGCATCGGTGGAGGGTCTTGCCCGGGTAATGACGGTGAAGCCCCCCTGGATGTCGAGTACTCGGGCGCAATGTCCAACAGCTATGGCTCCTATCTTGACACCGCGCACATCTGGGAATACGAAATGACAAACACCAATTACTCCACGTACGAGGACACTTTCAACCAGATTGTCAGCGACGATCATGCGAAGGTGGTTTCAACC
>DATNHL010000227.1:0-5641 GCA_035604995.1 Occallatibacter sp.
CGCGCATCTCCTCCCTCGCCACCATGAAGCTCTGCGATTTGGGATCGAAGTGGATGGGGATGGCAGCTCGACTGACCACGGTGGTCTTGTTCGCCGGCGCATGGGGGAATACATGCGCTTCCATGTGTGGAGCTTCCGCAAGCTTGAGCGGGAGCATGGGTGAGTTGCGATACTCCCTGGGTGGCGACTTCAAAAACTCAACGGGACGGCTGAGGTCGAACTTCACATGTTGCACCAGAAACTGGTCCTTGCCGCCGACGGCAAAGAAGCCATGCCGGGCGTTGATGGCGGGCTGGCCTTTCACGTCGAAGGGATGAAGCGGGATGAAGCCGACCTGATGGCCGTTGCGGACCCAGCGAACCGGATCGATGTGACGGCGGCGGCCGCCCGCCACCCACACGTAGTGCCTCTTGTGGCGAATCCAGCTGCCCGCGTGGCACACGGCCCAGTCATACGGCTCCGGCTGGACGGCCACCCCGGCGACCACCGTCTGCTTGCCCGTGGCCGGGTCCTTGACCACCCGGTAGCGAAGCGCCAGCGGAGTGCAGGGGAAGCTGAATTCGGGCTCGGAGACCACGGGCGGCGGCGCGGGGGAGGGCTGCGCGGCCTGACGGGGCAAGCGATACGAGGCGAGCTGGAATCCCACCTGTTGACTTGGATGCGGATTCGGACTTTGGATTGCGGCCTCATCTTCACCGGCCTCGTCCGCCGGCTCCCAGCAGGTTCCATAGGGCGCGCAATCGAAGAACTTTCCCTGGCCCTCCATCTCCGCCATGCCAGGGATCGGCTCCGTCAGTCCCGATGCTTCCATCACGGCGTTGATGGCGGCGTTGCGCTGGGCAACCCGGTCCGCGGCCCATTTGTCCCATGCGGAGAACGCCTCTTCGTCGGCCGCACCTTCCTCAACCCAAAGCCGGCCTTGCCGATAGGTCCAGGTCCGGCCCGGTTGAACCGCGTCTTTTGTCACCCCCGGCAGGTGCAGGTCTCCGCCCTCGAGCGGCGTGATCGATACAGCATCGGTAAAGCTCTCGATCCGTGCGTAATCTTTATCCGGGTACCTGGCAACCAGGTCGTTCGTCGGAGTATGCAAAACGAACTTTTCTCCGGCCACGTAGGGATGGATGTAGAGCGATACCGTGCCGGAGAGGAGTGCAACCTCTGTGTAGGGAATGCCGGCTGTCTCGTGCAGGTCGTTGAAGGTGAGAACGGAGTTTTCGCCCAGGTAGAGGGTTGAGGCGTTTTCAAACTCGACCTCCGCGCGTCCGGCGCCGGTGACCAGGCTGAAGCCGGTTTCCAGCGGCAGATCGGCGGCTGCTTTCTCCCAGGTTGCACCGCCCGCTTTTCCGCCGGGGTCTCCGCGCTGGATGCGCACATCGCCCTCGACGTAACTGACGCGGACGACCTGCGCATAGGTCACGTTCGAGTAATGCTTGCCGAGGATGAACTGTGCTTCCTTCTTGAGCTTTTCGCTGGCGTCGCCGTTCAGAATCGCCTGAATCTCGGCCAGCGCCCGCGGCTCGTCCTGGCGCATCATGGCGTTCAGAGCGAGCAGCTTTACATCGTCGCTCTGCCCGGGTTCGATCTCGACCGGCTTGCCGCTTTTGGCGCGAATCTCAACCAATAGCGCGCCGCAATCGTCAAGCCAGCGGCTCTTCGGGTAGCCCTTGCGCAGCTCCGCGCAGGCCGCCTCGGAGGGCCTGGCGTGGCCCAGCTTGTTCTCCGCATACGCCTTCCAGTAGAGCGCGCCGTCGGCGTGATCGCCATGCTGATTCGCAACCTGGGTGAAGAGCTTCACCGCATCGGCCCAGCGGCTCTCATCGATGGCCCGCGTTCCCTCGGCGAACAGACTGCTGTCCGGCGAATCGGCTGTGACCAGCGCCGCGGCGGCAACCCCCTCTGCGGCGGGCTGGGCCTCCATGCCGGCCGGCGCAGGGGAGCCGGTAAACGCTTGGCCCAAGGAGGCAAAAGACAACTCCACTGCAGCGCTGGTCACCGGCAGGCAAACCATTCCTCCCAACAAAGCGGCAAGAATTCCACGCCTGGTCTTCATATCGTCCCTCCCTTGGCGGGATTGGCCCCGGCCGCCTTTCGATCGGCGATTCTGGAGCGCAGCACACGCACCTCGAAGAGCAGACCATCGGCATTCATCTCGTCCTGCAGCCGGGCAATGGACTCGGCATTCAGCCCGCCCGGTTCGTTGGCCGCCTCGGCCAGCAAGTTATCCAGATGGTCCAGGGCTGTGGCCAGTTCCGGATCGTCCTTCTGCGCCAGGTTCTTGCGGCAGACGCGATTGGCGGCCAGCAGGCTCCGCGCCTCATCGCGCAGGGGCGACACCATCTGCGCCGAGTCCACATCCGCATGCTTTAGCTGCACAAGGAAACGCTCCGAGCGGTCCAGGTGATCGTCAAGCACCACCACCACGATGGGCTGGCGGGCCTGAGGGGGCTTGGGTTCCACCCGCGCCACCGCCGGCTGCTTCCTCTGCTCCCACACCCGGCCCGCATAGAAGGCGCAGGCCACCAGCAGGGCACAGGCCGCAGCGTAGCCCAGGCCCTTCAACCATCCACTCGTTGACCAGCCCGCAGCCCACCAGCGCCGCTTCTCCCTTGTGTAGACGGGCAGCAGAGGCGCGATCGATGCCCACACCCGCTGGCCGTAGGCCTCATCGCGGGCCGGCGCCTCCATGCGATTCACATCGGCCAGGTCGCGCTTCAGTTCGGCGAAGGCTTGCGCGCACTCCTTGCAGCTCTCGAGGTGCCGCTCGACGGCCGCCGTGTCCTCTCCCTCGCCGTAGACCTCAACAATCATCTCTTCTTCCGTCAAGTGCTTCATGTCGCCACCCTGAGGGGCGCCAGTCTGCGCCGCATCTTCTGCACGGCCCGGAACACTGCCTGCTTGGCCGCATTCGGTTCAATGCCCAGCGCCGCGCCGATCTCCGCCGTGGTGCGGTCTTCCATGTGCCGCAGGACAAATGCCGTTCGCTCGGTGGGCGTAAGGCTGTGCAGCGCCGCCAGCTGCATCGACCCAATCTCGCTGCTCAACAGCAGCTGCTCGGGCCCGGCTGCCTGGTCGGCCACCTGCACCTGGTCCTGCTCCGGGTCGGTTGATTCGCTCACCCTGCCCACCAGATTTGCCTCGTCCGCACGGCGGTGCTTAACCCGGTCCAGCGCGCAGTGCACGGCGATCCGGTAGATCCAGGTGCTGAAATTTGCCCGCGATTCAAAGCCATCGAGTTTGCGATATCCCCGCAGGAACGCCTCCTGAACCACATCTTCCGCGTCGGCTTCGTTGCCGGTAATGCGAAAGGCGACGCGAAATAAGGTATGGCTATGGCGCACCACCAGCGCCCCATAGGCATCCTTGTCTCCGGCCAGAACTGCCTGGATCGCCGCGTGGTCGTTCCTGTCCATGCGCCCATTAGACACTAGTTGGAAGGGGGCGGTTAGGGGAGATTTGGGGAAGGGAATCGGGCTGGAGCCGCGGCCGTTCACCCTGGCGGCAACGGCCCGCCGCCGGAGACCCCGGCCGTCACTGGGAACAGCCTCTCCGCCGCCGGCCCGCTAACTGACAAACGGCCACTTGGGCGAAAGCCTCGATATTTGGTTGACCCACATGTCGTTGGAGATGGGGACAACGCACTGCACGGTTCCGGGAATCGGCATCATTCCGGCGCTCGACATCACATCTCCTGTATTGGTGATGCTCGCGGCTCCTCCGGGCCGTGTCTGGCCCGGAGGCGTGCGCATCGCTCTCCAGTTGCCCCGGCCGCGCGCCACCACCACGCTGGCCCCGGCAGGGACCGCCATGTAGGCAATCTGCAGCATGTCGTTCCATTCCGGAAGCACGAAGTTGGCTGTCCGCAGGAACTCCATGTACCACTTGCGCCGGTCCTCGCCCTGGTATTTGGCGGTGGCATTCCAGATTGCCTCGGCCACCGATCGTTCGAACCACGACCGGCCCAGCGTGCCGGCCGATCCCCTGCGAACTCCGCCGTCATAGGCGCGGTAGAGCTCCTGTGGACCCTTCAGTTCGACAATCTCCACGGGATCGAGCAGAGGGTTGTTCTTCAATAGATAATCGGCGGTTCGCGCGGCAATCCCCTCGGGCGTGTCGGGCGCGCTTCCCGGTTTAGCGAATTGATTGCGATGGAAAAACAGCGATGCGAATTGAGGGCGCGAGAGCAGAGCCTGCAGCTCGTTCTTGATTCTGTGCGGGTCGGGCATTCTGGCACCTCCACTTTCCGGCGCCGCTCCGTTGAGCGGACCAACGGAAAAAGAATCTTAGCAGAAGATGCAGTTGCGATGGGGAAGCGCCGCCCGCAAATGGAAACCACTCCAAGCAACAAGCCCACCCGGCTCAACCGAGCGCTCCATCGCTCGCAAACTCCTCAGCGGCCCGCTTAAACCGCCGGCGCCGCCGGGGCCCGCCCGAGCGAAGGTGTTCCCGCGCCGACCTCCTGATCCTTGTACTGCAGCTGGTAGAGCTTCCAGTAGAGGCCGCGGTGCGCGAGCAGTTCCTGGTGTGAGCCCATCTCGCGCAGCTGGCCCTTGTGCATCACCAGGATGGTGTCGGCGCGCTGCACGGTCGAGAGCCGGTGGGCGATCAGCACGCTGGTGCGGCCCTCGACCATCCGCTCGAGAGCGCCGCGGATGCGCAGCTCGGTATCCGTATCGACACTGGAAGTGGCCTCGTCCAGGATGAGGATTCTTGGATTGTAGGCCAGCGCGCGGGCAAAGTTCACCAGCTGCTTCTGTCCCGTCGAGAGCGAGTTGCCCCGCTCCTGCACCGGCTCATCGAACCTGCCCGGCAGGGTCTCGATGAAGTCCAGCACGTTGACGTCGTGCGCGGCCTGGCGCAGATCGGCGTCGCTGATCTCCTCGTTGCCCAGGCGAATGTTCTCGGCCAGCGTGCCGGTAAACAGGAACGGATCCTGCAGCACCACGGCAAAGTGCTGGCGCAGCGCGTTCAGGTCGTGCCGGCGCAGGTCCACGCCATCTACGAGAATTTGTCCTGCGGTCACGTCGTAGAAGCGCATCATCAGGCTGGTCAGCGTAGTCTTGCCCGCGCCGGTATGGCCCACGATGGCGACGGTCTGCCCCGGCTCGACTGTGAAAGAAACATCTTTCAGAATCCACTCGATGCCGGGGATGGCGGCCAGCTTTGCGGCATTGGGCGTTCCCTGGTCCGCCGCAGCCACAGCGGCCTGCTGCGCCTCGGTCAGCTTCTGATAGGTGAACCACACATGGCGGAACTCGATGCGGTTGCTGCCGTCGCCCTCGACCGGGTGCTCGGGGGTGACGATCTCCGGCGCCGTGTCTAGAAGTTTAAAGATGCGTTCGCAGGCCGCCATGGCCGATTGCAGAATGTTGAACTTGTCGCTCAGGTCCTGAATCGGACGGAAAAATCGCTGCGCGTATTGCATGAACGCGACCAGCACGCCAATCGATGCGATGCCCCGGATCACATCGTTCCCGCCGAACCAGATGATGCTGGCAATGGCAATCGCCGACAGGATTTCGACCACCGGGTAGTACACCGAGTACGCCATAATGGCGTCTTTAAACGCCTCCATGTGCGAGGCGTTGATGTCGGAAAACTTGTTGAAGGCGCGCTTCTCGCGATTGAAAAGCTGCAAGACCAG
>DATNHL010000228.1:0-11586 GCA_035604995.1 Occallatibacter sp.
GAAGGCGCGCCAACCTCGAGCGCGGCCAACCTTCTTTTATTGGAGGGTTCGCAAGCGGGCACGCAGCGGTCTGCTGGTGTAAACTGATCGAGACCTCACAGCCGGCTCACCCGAGCCGGCTCGATTGTGTCGGGACGTGGCTCAGCCTGGTAGAGCACTCGCTTGGGGTGCGAGGGGTCGGCAGTTCAAATCTGCCCGTCCCGACCATTACAATCATCGACTTACATTGCAGTCCGGCCTGGCTGAAGGGCCATGGCCGCCACTCGTTGTTTCCCCTGCCCCGTTTTGCGGACTGCAAAGCTCCGCACCTCGCGCCATCCACGTTGCTATCCGTCGCTTTTCTCGCCGTCCCGCCGCCGCGGAAGCTCTTTTTCCTCGGCTTGCACAAGGCGTGAGGGGGAGGATTGGCAGCGGGGCGGCTCCAGTTCCGGTACCATACTTGAGGTACCTATTGCCGAATGAGCCTTAAAGCCAAGCTGGAAGCTGTCATATACGCCGCGGAGGAGCCGGTCACACTGACCCAGCTCGCCGCATTGTTTGCCGCCGACGCCATGGAATGGAAAGCAGAGCAGGAAGCTGCGTCTGCCGCAGCGGCGGCCGAGCAGGAGGCAGAATCATTACCGCTGCTGAATGCGGCGTTCGACTACCTGGAGCTGGAGCCGGCGGCCGAAGCGCTTGCGGCTGAGACGGAAACTGGTCCGACGGTGGCGGGCGAGGAGCCTGCAGCTGCGGCTGAAGGGGACGCGGGCGCTGAAACTGGTGCGGACGCGGGCCCGTCGACTGAAGACGAGGCGGCAGGTGAGGCTGAGACGGCTGTGCCTGAGGCTGACGCGGCTGAGGCCGGGGCCGAGCCTCCCGCGGCGGATCCGGAAGCGGAGGCGAAGCGGCTGGCGCGGGTGCGCGACCGCGAGGTGCGTGGCATTTTGCGGGGGCTGCTAGATGAGCTGATTGCCGACTATGCCAGCGACGACCGGGGCATTGAGGTCAAGGAGATTGCCGGCGGCTACCGGATGGCGACCAAGCCGGAGTGCCACGATGCGGCGCGAATGTTTGTGAAGAGCCTCAAACCCGCGCTGAAGCTGAGCTTGCCGGCTCTGGAGGCGCTGGCGGTGATCGCCTACAAACAGCCGGTGACGGCACCGGAAGTGAACGAGATTCGCGGCGTGGATTCGAGCGGCGTCTTCGGTTCGCTGCTGGCGCGGAAGCTGATTGCGACCGCCGGGCGGAAGCAGGTGATCGGCAGGCCGATTCTGTACAAGACGACCAAGGAGTTTCTGCTGCGGTTTGGGCTGAAGGACGTTTCCGAGCTGCCTTCAATGGAGGAATTCGAGAAGATGGCGCAGCTCGAGTTCGACGAGGCAGAGATGGCCGGCGGAGGCGAAACGGCCCCGGCGGAGAATGAGGATCTGCTTCCGGAAGTAGACGAAGACCTGGACGCGCCGGCTGAGGAAGCGGTCGCGAGCGCCGAGCAGGAGATAGAGCAGAACGTAAAGCAGAGCTTAGAGACCGCCGTGACGGCGGACAGCGAAGTGAGCCCGGCGGATGCAAAGCCGGAGGTCACGGAACAACCTGCCGGTACGCCGGCAGACGAAGCGGCGTCAACCCCCGCAGAGGCCGCGCCTGCTGCGCCTTACCCCCTAGAGCAGGCAGAAACCGAGAATGTCTCCCATGAGTGATGAACAGCAGTCCGAGGCGAACGAAGCTGAGTTGAACGACATACCCGAAACACAGATCGAAGACCCGATCGGAGACGTGACCGACGGGGAGGCTGCGACTTCGACCGGGGGCGAGACCGAGGCCGAGTTCGAGGACGCGGCAGATGCGGAGACCGAGGCCCAGGCGGAGGCCGGCGACGAGGAAGACAAAACGGAACCGGAGTTCAAGCTGAAGGCTCGTCCGCCGGCGAAGCTGGAGCGGTTGCAGAAGATTCTGGCGCAGGCCGGGGTGGCCAGCCGCCGCAAGGCCGAGGAGATGATTGAGCAGGGCCGCGTACAGTTGAACGGCAAAGTGGTGACGGAGCTGGGCACCAAGGCCGACGCTGGGCGCGACCACATTCGCGTGGACGGTAAGCTGCTGCAGGGCGCGGAACGGCTGCGCTACTTTGTGCTGAACAAGCCCAGGGGCTTTGTGACCACGGTGAAGGACCCCGAGGGCCGGGCCACGGTGATGCAGTTCTTCGAGAAGATGCGGGAGCGGCTCTACCCGGTGGGGCGGCTCGACTACATGAGCGAGGGGCTGCTGCTGGTGACCAACGACGGGGAGCTGGCTAACAAGCTCACGCGTGCTTCGGCGGGTGTGGAGAAGACCTACCTGGTGAAGGTGGCCGGGCAGCCTACGGAAGACGAGCTGGACGTGCTGCGCGCGGGCGTGGCGATTGAGAAGGGCAAACCGGGGTCGGGCAAGGTTCGGACGTCGCCGGCGCGGATACGGCAGGTGCGGCAGGGCGACAACCCGTGGTACGAAGTGGTGCTGATTGAGGGGCGCAACCGGGAGCTGCGCAAGATGTTCGAAGAGATCGGGCATTTTGTGGAGAAGATTCGGCGGGTGGGATACGGGCCACTGATTCTGGACCAGGAGCCGGGGAAGCTGCGCGAACTGGATGCCCAGGAGCTGGACCTGCTGCGCAAGGCGGCCGATGGGAACCTGAAGACGCCCAAGGCCAAGGAGATTCGGCGGCGGAACATTGTGGACTCGCTGCCACCGGAGAAGCCGGCTTTCAAGCCGCGGGGCGAAAGGCCTGCCGCAGGACCGAAGGACTACCGGCCCAAGAAGTCGTTTGGGACGGACGCGCCGGTTCGAGGCAGAACCGGGCCGGCAAAGTTTGGGACGGGACGGCCTGCGGGCGGGCCCGCGGAGCGCCCGGCGCGACCGCCAGCGCGGTTTGGGGCTGGGGCGGCGGGCGAAGTGCGTCCGGCGGCGGGGCGCAGCTATGGGGACAGGCCTGTAGGACGGAGTTTCGGGGCCGGACCGGGCGGCCGAAGGCCCTTTAGCGAGAGGCCTGCCGCGGGCGGCGGGTTCCCGGGCAAGCCTGCGTGGAAGAAGCCTGAGGCGGGCGAACGGCCGCCTTACAAGAGGTCGCCCGCGCCAAGGCCGGAGGCGGCACGACGGCCTGCGCCTGAACCGATGGAGGATTTGGGACCGAAGAGGCCGTCGCGGCTGCACATTGAGCCGGTGCAGGAGTTCGAGCGCACGGAGCGGGCAAGGACAGAGCGGCACAGCTCAGGACGTCCACCCTCGGGGCGGGCGGGATTTGGGCGTACGGGAGCGGGGCGCTCGAGTGGAGGGCGGTCCAGTTCGGCGCGGCCTTTCCGCGGCGAGGGCGGGCTTGCGCGGCCATTCACCACCAGCAGCGGCAAGCCGCGTGCTGGCGGGGCACGGCCGAGCAGCAAACCGGGCAAGGAGGGCGGACGCTCCTACGGTGCTGGAGCTGGACGCAGTGGACCACGGACAGGGGCAGATGCGCGGCCCGGGTTTGGCGGAAAGCGGCCGTTTGAGAGCAAAGGCACAGGACGCGGGTCAGGCGGCCCGGCGAAACGGGCTTTTCGGCGGGATGAGGGCGGAGGTGCGGCTGCGGGCCGTCCGGCGCGGCCCTACACGCCGCGCGGGGAAGGCGCTGAGGGATTCCGGCCGGAGAGAAAGACCGGCTCGGGATGGAAGCCCAAGCCGAACTTCGGTGGCAAGAGCAAAACCGGAGACCGCTCCAGGCCCAAGGCGGGCGGGTTCTCGAAGTCCGGCTACAAGGGCAAGCCGGGCGGATCGGGCGGAAAGCGCGGCGGCCCCCGGCCAGGCGGCAAGAAGCGCGGGTAAAAGGACCTACTTCCTGCGGCAGCAATTCCTCAACAGCCTGCAAAGGATTTCCCTTCCAGGCTGTTGGTGCGTCCGCCCGATTTTCTCTCCCAGCGCCGTTGTGTCGAAAGCCCTTCTGCTCACAAATGCGGCCTTGTCGCGTCCTTTTCATTGCGGACAACTGAAAGAACTCCCGGAGCAGAGACTGAATGGCAACGGATGCGGTGAGCTATCCACTATCCACGGCGACGGCAGCGGCGAGTTTGGCCTGGCCGCCTGCGGGGAGGGTACAATCCTCAGCAGGTATGGCTTCGACCACTGCAATGGACGGAGGAAAGAGCGCGCAAGACCGCGCGCAGGCGCGGGCTCCCGAAATGGAGCTGATCCGCGAGGCACAGGCGGGTTCACGGGCGGCTTTTGATGCTCTTGTCCGGCAGTATGAGCACCAGGTCCTTCGGCTGGCGCTGCACCTAACGGGCAGCGAGCACGACGCCGAGGATATTTACCAAGAGGCGTTCCTGAAGGCCTACCGGTATATCGGGAACTTCCGCTTCGAGTGCTCGTTTTATACGTGGATTTACCGCATTGTGACCAACCTCTGCCTGGATCAACTGCGGCGCAAGAAGACCCGGCGCGAGGACCACGCGGTGGTGGTGGACCACTCCGGCGACGAGATCGATCTGCTGGCGAGTGTCTCTGATGACCGGTCGTTTTCGAATCCGGCCAGGGAGCTTGACCGGAAGGTGCTGGGGGCGCGGATTCAGGCGGCGCTGGGCAAGCTAACGCCACGGGAGCGGATGGTTTTTGAGTTGAAGCACTACCAGGGACTGCGGTTGCGAACGATTGGAGAGATGCTGAACACCACGGAAGAGACTGCCAAGAACACGCTCTTCCGCGCGACAAAAAAGCTGAGAACACAGCTGGCGGAGTTGCGTTAGGCCCTGCGGGCTGGCGGACTTTTGGATGAGCATTGCGGCACCATTTTTGAGGCTGGAAGGACGTAGCGATGATTTGTGACCTTGCACACGAACGGATTGTGACGGCGGCATACGGGGAGCTGCCCGACGAGCAGATGCATGAACTGGAGCGGCACTTGACGGGCTGCCCGGAATGCGCGCTGGACAGGGAACAGTTGCTGGCGATGAAGATCCTGGCCGATGCGCATCCAGTGATGGAGCCGCCAGCGAACCTGGTGGCGCGATCGCGGCTGCGGCTTGAGGAAGCCCTGGACGCCCTGCCGCCGAAGCGCTGGTATGAGCGGCTGACCCAGCGGATGATGAACAACTTTGCCAGCATCCAGGCGGCGCCGGTGGCCGCTTGCCTGTTGCTGGTGGTGGGCGCCGGAGCAGGCATCCTGGGCGGCTATGAGTTTGCGCAGAGCCGGGCCATCCACACGGCTTTACTGACGCGCAGCGCCGCCCCAGCGCCGCCCCCTCCGGCGCCCGCGGCGGAGATTGCCAGCATCTCCAGCATTGTGCGCCAGCCCAACAGCGACATCGTCGACGTGAGCTACAACCAGGTTGTGCCGCAGCACATGCAGGGCTCGTTGGACGACCCGAAGATTCGCGAGCTGCTGATGCTGGCGTCGGAGAACTCCGCTTCGGCCGGGGTACGGGACGACTCGGTGGGACTGCTTGCGGCCGAGTGCCGCGCAGGGCACGGTTGCCAGGCGGCGGGTATTCGCGACGCGCTGATGGTGGTGCTGCGCTACGACAAGAATGCGGGCGTGCGGCAGAAAGCTCTGGAGGGTCTGGAGCCGTACGTGGCCGAGGATCTGCGGGTGCGGGACGCGGTGCTGGAGGCGCTCTTGAACGATTCCGACCCGCGAATTCGCACCGAGGCGGTGAATATTCTGGAGCCGGTAGAGGCCGACACGAGCGTGCGGCAGGTGTTGCACACTGTGGCCAATTCGGACCAGAATCCACATATTCGGACCGTTTCGAGAGAAGTCTTGAGCCGCGTGCCGGAGATTCAGTAAGGTTGCTAATGCTCGCGGCGACTGCATCGTCAGGAAAGAATGTGGGCCGGAGCCAGGGAAACACGGGGGAAAAGACATGAAGCACTTTTTGAGGCCGTATCTTGGGTTTGGAATTGTCGCGCTGCTGGTGGTGGTCGTGGCGCCCCATGGCGCTGCGGCGCAGGCCGTGCCGATGGTGGAGTTGCTGCAGGGGGCCAGTCCGCTGCTGCTGCACACGTCAAGTTCGCAAGGGTACCTGGGCGTGGACCTGGCGGATGTGGACCAGGAGAAGGCGCAGGCGCTGAAGCTGAAGGTGGTGCGCGGGGCCATCATTACCCTCATCGATCACGACGCGCCGGCAGGCCAGGTTGGCCTGAAGGTGAACGACGTGGTGCTGCAGCTGAACGGGCAGAACGTGGAGGGGGCCGAGCAGCTGCGCCGGATGCTTAGGGAGATTCCGGCGGGACGAAAGGTGAGCCTGGAGTTCAGCCGCGACGGGATCGTGCAGACCATCTCAGTGGAATTGGCCGATCGCCGGGCGATGGAGCACGAGGTCTGGAACAAGCTGGGGAACGACGGGGATGTGTTTGCGCAGTCGCCGGGAATGGGCGTACTTGCGGGCGGAGGCGACAATGCGCTGCCGGGGATGTTCCACATGCCGATCTTCGGGAGCACGCTGAACGTGGGCGCGATGGTGGAACCGCTGACGGGCCAGATGGCCGAGTACCTCGGCGTGCCGAATGGGCTGATGGTGAAGCAGGTGGCGCACAAGAGCGAGGCGGCTTCGGCGGGGTTGAAGGCCTTCGACGTAATCCTCAAGGTTGGTCCGGACGCGGTGAGCACCGTGTCCGATTGGGACCGGGCGCTGCGGTCGAACCAGGGCAAGCAGGTGCAGGTGACAATTCTGCGGGACAAGAAGCAGCAGACGCTAACGCTGCAGGTGGACTCGAAGCACAGGACGGGCGCGCTCGAGATGGAGGAGTTGTTCCCGGACGGCAGTTGCCCGTTGGTGGCGGAGCTGGACACGGACGCGATGAAGGCGTTTGCCCAGGACAGTGCGGCGGCGAAGGCGCTGCGCGACCAGTTGAAGCTGGACAACTTCAAGCTGGACCAGAAACAGATGGATGAGCTGAAGCAGCAGATGGAGAAGTTCCGGAAGGACTTCAAGGTGGAAGACTTCAAGGTGGAAGACTTCAAGATCGACCAGAAGCAGATGGACGAGCTGAAGCAGCAGATGGAGAAGTTCCGGAAGGACTTCAAGGCGCAGGATTTCGAGTTCGCGCCGAACTAAGGCTCGAGGAAATTCAGTTGACAGAGGGTGTCCGCCGCGGCGGACGCCTTTTTTGTCTTTTGGATGGTGATTGGGGTGGCGCGGAGGGGATTTGAAGGGCTTTACGGCGGAATTTCAAAAGTGGCTCGAAGCGTAACTCCTTTGTTTTGAGGGGGCAAAAAGGCCATTCTTGACGTAACTGCTTTGTTTGCAAGGTGGTAGGACAAAAAAGGGAGGGGTACGGGGGGTGCACCTGCGGGGCCCGAACCGCGCACACGCTTCTATTCACGATTGTGCGCCAGGGAAGGGTAATTATACGCAAGAAAACAGCCTCTAGCTGCCAGCCTTGCCGGGGCTCCAACTGGCCTGTTCGGCGGTGAGGCTGGCGACGGCGATGCTGGCCGGGACGAACCAGTCTTCCTGGACGTGGGTGATGTGGAGCTGCTCGAGCAGGACGCAGCGGAGGGCTGTGGGGCGCTTGGCGGTCTGGGCTGAGGCGGCCAAGGGGACTGCGAGGAGCAGGAGGAGTGCGAGTTTTTTCGTGGTGGGGACCTCGGGGATGGGATGCGGGAAGTATATCGCCTATTCTTGTCTCACGCGCCTGCGCCGGGGCTCGATCTTTCCAGCGCAATGCGATCCCAATTGCCGAGGGTGGCACCTGCTTGATACGTGCTGTGGCAAAAATCGAGTAGTGCAGTGCCGGGCGACTCGGCCTCGCGAACGTCCTCATACATGAGAAGGAATTCTCCAAGCTGCTGGTGGTAGAAGGCGGCGGGAGGCCGGACGGGCGCTTCCTTGAACCCCTGCGGCTCGGGCACTGTGTAAGAATAGAAGGCCGCGCCTCGAATATCTCCGCCGCCGGGCCAAAACCCGACACTGCTCACTTCGTGAGAATAGGCTTCTCGCGTCATGGCGTCGGCGCCGGGGCGTTCCGGAGCGCGACGGCCAGAGAAGCGTGTTACCGCGAGGTCGAAGCTGCCCCAGAAGAAGTGGACCGGGCTGGACTTGCCGAGGAATTCCGACCGGAAGCGGGTGAACGCCGCATCGACCGACAGCAAAATGCGCCAGAACTTCTCAACCGCTTGTGGATCGTAGGCGGCGTGGATACGATCCTGGTCGAAGGGAATGGGATCGGGGATTTCAACCGGCATCCGCCAGATTTTGACTTCAATCCCTGCCGACCGAAGCGTTTCCATGAGTTCCTGGTAGAAGTCCGCCACGGAACGAGGGGCGAGGGCGAGCGTTTTCAGTACTCCGTCACTCGTCTCGAGCACAAGCTGATGCCGCAGGAAGTCGAACCGGAGTTCGAAGGACGATTGGCCGTACGGAATGCGCGATGTGGTGAGGCCTCTGGCGGTTACGTATAAAGGAACATTCCACCAGTGGTTCATGATTGGCGTGAGAGTGAGGCGGATCTTTCCCACGATCTGGGTCCACATGTGCAGGGTGGCGCGGGTGTCTTCCCAGGAATCGAGGGGAAGGGCGGGCCAGCATTCGGGTCGGTCGGCGGCTGAGGGCGGCATGGTTGGCATTCTAGCGAATTTTGCGGTTTGAGGGGCACCTGACCCGCATCAACGATATTTTGACCAACCTGATGGAGGCGGAACGGCGGGCCGGCCGACAGCCTTAGTGACGGCGAAGACGCATAGCGAGCGGTGCATTTGCAGTTCGCTCCTGGCGCGCTCCATCTCGACATTGTCATAGGCAGCAAACCTGGTGCTGACGCTGCAATACAAAGAAGAACGAGCCCTGATGCACTCGCTGTTCCAACCCTCGAAAGTTCGTTCGAGACGCTTACAGACTGGGCAACCCACAACTTCCCCCTCCGGCCTTCGGCCAGACCTGCGATAGCTGAGATGGGGCTGCTTCAGCGCTCCAGGATTTGAAGCTCGGCACGGAGCCAGTCCTGCGTGTCGTGGCCGGGTTCGCTGCCGCGGCCTTCATAGATTTGGAATGCCCGCTCCCTGATCCTGTCGTTTGTAGCGGAGAGTTCCGGCGCTGCCGACTTACTGGCAGGCGAGGTCTTGACTTTTGTCTGTTTTTGAACTTTGGAAACTATCATGGGGGACCCTCACGGATATCAAGGGCTAAGAGATAAGATACTTCAGAGTAACTGCCTTAGTTCAGAGAACCTGAAAGAGGAGATATATAACTCACCCCTAACTTCAAGTTATTCCTATTTATCACGGGAGTCAAGCGCGGGTTGGACAATGCTTACAGAATCTCGTTTTCGGCTTTGGACTGTTCTACTTACACGGCTCTTGAGCGGCATTCCAATATCAAGGGTGCAGGCCGGTCGCCGGCAAGGCGCTCCGGGGCGAGCGCCGGGTAGGGCTGGAGGAGTTGATGGTCGGCTCGGGCGGTGCAGCCGGTACCGGTTTCCGGTCCGTATCGGTTCTGTTCTCCTGCGCCGAATCCGGGTGCAGTAGATTCTTACTGCATTTGCAGTAGAAACCTACTGCAATCGTGGGGCTTGGGGGAGAGCTAAGAGTCGTGATCTCTCACCCTACGCTAGAAAAAAGCGAAAGATGGAGCACCCAGGCCTTTGTGGCTGGTACGGGGTCCGGCTAGTGTGGGCCACCCGCCATTCGTGCGCCACACGCCTGCCTTGTCATGGGATCGGGGCTCACCACTCTCCGGTCTTCTTGTATCGAGCAAGGTTGCTCTTGTGCCTTTTGAGCCAATCGTGCAGCCTTGGGTAGTATTCCTCGACGTACTGTGAAAGTTCCTTTCCTCGATCAGGGTCAGCAAGAATGCTCAGGTAGTAGTAGTAAACACGTCCGATGACGTCCTGTTCGACTTGAAGTTCCCCGTTCAGAACCGAACAAGCATAGAAAAACCTCAGGGCTCTATCTAGTTGTTTCAGCTTATTCAGCTGTTGCTCGGAGAGTTCTGCCTTCTCGTATTCTTTGGCGGCTATTTCAGTAAGTATCGGCTTTATCAGAGTGTCGTACGTTTCTCCCATTTCGAACTCGATGCAAACAGGCAATACCTCCCTATATTCCTTTTCCATTTCCAGGAGCATGTCTGCGGCTTTGAGGCGCTGCGCATCCTGGTAATGCCGCAACCCCTCCTTATATTGGCGGAGTCCCAGAATTCCGAAGACAATGACTGCCCCTGCAGTCGCCAATCCACCAATACCGGCCATGAATTCCCCCGCGCTGGCCAGCCACTCAGGATTCAGGATTGTTCCAACAAGCCAGTACACACATCCCGCAAGATTCATGCCACCCCCATCGAGGGTTGATCTCAGATTCCTGGACTTAAGGAGAGCTGCCTCTGCATTTCTCCCAAAATCTCGCCCGCTTTTCCCTGGAGCCGAACATCTGCATAGGGCGACAGAACTGTCAGGTTCGGATTGATCTCCACAAGGAGGGCTCCTGAATGCTTCGCGCTCAAGGCCCAGTCGCGGATGTATTCGAAAGTCGCTTCAGTCCCCACGACGAGCGCGACATCAATCTTGGTTTTGTTGAAGTACTCGTCGATTTGCGCACACGCAGCAGGAGGGAGATCTTCATCGAACCACACGACCCCCGGCCGCAGTATTCCGCCACAAGGGCAACGCGGAGGAAGTTCAGGCAATGGGACACGCCGATCTTGATAGGAATTGCCGTCTTTGAGGCAAGTAACAGTCCAGATCGAGCCGTGGATATGAATTACGTGGTGGCTACCAGCCCTCTCATGGAGGTCATCCACATTCTGAGTAATGATGAATACGTCTGTTCTTGGCGATTCGAGACCTGCCAGCATCCTGTGTGCTGCGTTAGGTGCGGCCTCAGCGACCAGCCTCCGTCGGTGGTCATACCATTCCCAAACAAATTGGGGATTCTCTTTGAAAGCGGCAAAGGTAGCGAGTTCCTCTGGATTCATAGAGCGCCACCATCCACTCTCTCCGCGAAACGTTGGGAGGTTGCTTTCTGCTGAAACCCCGGCGCCGGTGAGTGCCAGGACATGCTGGGCCCTCCGAAGCTCACTAACAACGCGGAGAAATTCCGGATTTGGAGGTCGACTTTTATCCTCGCTAGTCACGCCTATGCATTCTAAATTGCCTGACTAGCCCTGATCGAAGCGTAGAGCTGGATTTCAGCCGAAGGCGGATGTCCGGCCCTTCGAGGCGCATTATGCGTTCTGCTCCAGAAACCGGGTGGCGCCACGCGCTTTGCAGGTCGCCTTCAAAGGGTTCCACACTGGCGTCCTTGAGTGTGATCACATGAGGTGCCATTGCTCAGACTCGGCGATCTCCAGCCGTTGGAAGCCCAAGCCCCAACTATGTTTCAATAGTACAGATGGGTATTCCCCGGAGATCGACGGTGCGCGGGCGGGCGATTGCGGCTCGGCGGAAGGTGCGCGAGCTGACGATGGTGGCGCGGGCGCTCGCTTCGACTTCGCACCCGGTGCTGGCGCAGATTGTGCCGGCGCGGTTCTGTAACCTGAGCTGCGCTTATTGCAATGAGTACGACAAGGTTTCTGAGCCTGTGCCGCTGGAGGAGATGTTCCGGCGGGTTGACCACCTGGGACGGCTGGGGACGGCGATGATCGGGATCAGCGGCGGGGAGCCGCTGACGCATCCGGA
>DATNHL010000229.1:0-12671 GCA_035604995.1 Occallatibacter sp.
CGTTGCCGCCATTCGGTCTTGCGGCGCTGCATCCCTTCTATCGAGCCAGTAAACGTCGCGCGGGCGGTCGAGCCGAGCCGTTCGGCTTCCGTGTTTCCGGGCATAGTCGGCGCCGGAAGGGGTCAGGACAGCCGACGACCGCCCCTGTTTTCAAATCCTGGTGCAGCCTTGGTCGTGCAGGGACGGTACAATTCAAGCCACCTGCACGATGAAAGGAGATCCTGCATGACGCCCTCCCGGTTGCGCAAGGCTTCCATCCCCGCACTCGCGGCGGTCGTGCTCTTCGCGTCGCTCGCCGGCGCGCAGAGCACTCCCGGGCCATCCAGCCCGGCGTCGTCTCTCGTTGCCGGCGCCAAGTCCCACCTCTTCGGTGGCCAGTACGATCCGCGTTCTCCCGCCGCCGCGCCCGCCCCCCTCCGGCCCGAGTGGGCCGATTACATCGGCGAATACGGCTGGGAACTGGGCAAGTTCTACGTGGTCGAAGATGGCGGCGAGCTGAACATCCTGGCCGGCTGGTTCGACTTTGAAACCATCCATCCCATCTCGGCCGATGTTTTCAAGCTGCCGTTAACCGGCCCGCATGGTGCGCAAACGGTTACCTTCCAGCGCGACACCGCCCATGCCGTCACTGGCGTAGAGATTGCCGGCGTCGTCTACAAGAAACGCCCCTTCGATACTCCCGGCCAGGTCTTCCACATCACCCCGCTCAAGCCGGTAGCCGAATTGCGCAAGGATGCGCTGGCCAGCACGCCTCCCGCCGAGCCGGGCAACTTCCGCAAGCCCAACCTGGTCGAGTTGAACAAGCTCGACCCCACCATCAAGCTCGATGTCCGTTACGCAACCAGCCGCAACTTCCTCGGCTCGCCGCTCTACCTCGAGCCCCGCGCCTACATGCAGCGCCCGGCGGCGGAGGCCGTGGTGCGCGCCTCGCAGCGCCTGCGCCAGTTGGGTTACGGACTGCTGATTCACGATTCCTACCGCCCATGGTACGTCACCAAAATGTTCTGGGAAGGCACGCCGCCGGAGAAGCGCATCTTCGTCGCCAATCCAGCTAAGGGCTCGCGCCACAATCGCGGCTGCGCCGTCGACCTGACGCTCTATAACTTGAAGACAGGTGAACCGATCCGGATGACGGGTGGCTATGACGAGATGTCCGAGCGCTCCTATCCCTTTTATCCGGGCGGCACTTCGCGGGAACGCTGGCACCGCGACCTGCTGCGTCACGTGATGGAAGCGGACGGTTTCACCGTCAACGAATCCGAGTGGTGGCACTTCGACTACAAGGACTGGAACGAGTACCCCATCCTGAACCTGACCTTCGAACAGCTGGAAAACAGCAAGCCGTAAGTGACGAGGGCAACCACGGACTACTGACCACTGACAACTGATCTCTGTTCCCTGATCCCTGACCCCTGTTCCCTGCATTATCCTTGTCTCTGTCCCACGGAAGGCCAATCCCATGCGCCCGATTCTAGCCCTGTTCGCCCTTGCTCTTACCGCCGTCGCACTCGAAGCCCAAAACCCCACCCAGCTCGAACTGCCCCACCGCGACTGGCAGGCCTCGTGGATCACCCACCCCACCGCGCCGCTGCGAGAGCCCATCGTGCTGCATTTCCGCCGCACCCTCACGCTGCCCGCCGTTCCCGCCAGCTACACCGTCCGCGTCAGTGCCGACAACCGCTTCATCCTCTACGTCAATGGCCATCGCGCCGGCGACGGCCCGGCCCGCGGCGACCTGACCCACTGGCGCTACGAGCGCTTCGACCTCGCGCCGCTGCTCCACGCGGGCGACAACCTCATCACCGCGACCGTCTGGAACTGGGGCGTCTACGCCCCGATCGCCCAGTTCACCGACCGCACCGCCTTCCTGCTGGAGAGCGATGCAGCGGGCGACGCCTCCATCAGCACGCCCAAGGACTGGCTGGTTGAAGTCGAGCCCGGCCATCACCCGCTGGATCGCGACTCGGTCACCATGAAGGAGTACATGGCCGCCGGTCCCGGCGAGGAGATCAACGCCGCGCGCTACGACTGGGGGTGGAATTCACCAGCGGCAGCCGGCGCGGCATGGGTTCCCGTCGCCTCGCCTATGCGCGACAGTATTTACGAGGGCGTCAACAAGGCGCACTCGGCCGATACCACCGGCGACAATCCATGGGGGCTGGTGCCGGACGAGCTACCGCACATGGAGTACGCGCGCACAGAGGTTGGTTGGGTGAGGCGAACAAACCTTGCCTTTCAAAAGGACCGAAACATGGCTCCCTTGGAGCAGTCTGCACTCGAGAATGCGATGGCCAGCTTCCCGACCACACAGCCCACGATCCCTCCCGCAACGCATGCCCATATGCTTCTCGACCGCAAAGCCCTCACCACCGCCTACCCGCAACTCACCGTCTCCGGCGGCAAAGGCGCCCGCATCCGCCTCACCTACTCCGAAGCTCTCTACGACAAGGACCAGCACAAAGGGGACCGCGACGAGGTCGGCAACCGCGTAGCACTCGGCCTTTCCGACAGCTTTCTGCCCGACGGCGGCCAGCAGCGGACGTTCGAGCCTTTGTGGTGGCGCACCTGGCGCTATCTCGACCTTGACATCCAGACCGGCGAAGAGCCACTGACCCTCGAATCCCTGGGCGCGCAGTTCACGGCTTATCCATTCCAAGAGCGCGCCACCTTCAACGCTCCCGATCCGGACCTGCCCAAGATCTGGGAGATCAGCTGGCGCACAGCGCGGCTCGACGCCCACGAGACCTACATGGACACGCCCTACTACGAGCAGCTCCAGTACGTGGGCGACACGCGTATCCAGGCCCTCATCTCCTACACCGTAGCCGGCGACGACCACCTCGCCCGGCAGGCGCTCCAGGCCTTCGATAACTCGCGCATTCCTGAGGGCATCACGCGCAGCCGCTACCCCAGTTCCCTACCGCAATCCATCCCGACGTTCTCGCTGCTCTATGTGGGCATGCTCCACGACTACTGGATGAACCGCCCCGACGAGCGTGGTTTCGCCCGCTCCCTGCTCCCCGGAACTCGCACCGTACTCGACTGGTACGCCGGCCACGAACAGCCCGACGGCCTGCTGCACGAACTGCCCTGGTGGAGCTTCATCGACTGGGTCAGTGAGAACCAGGAGATCCCCACCTACGACACCCACGGCGAATCGTGCGTCACCACGCTCGAGTACCTGGGCGCCCTCACCAATGCGGCCGAACTCGAATCAGCCCTCGGCGACCCCGTCCTCGCATCTCGCTACCAGACCCGCTCCGCCCATGTCCGCAGCGGCCTTTACGACAAATGCTGGTCCGCTGCGCGCGGCCTGCTCGCCGACACGCCCGACCAGAAAGCCTTCAGCCAGCAGGCCAACATCCTCGCCGTCCTCTACGACGTCATTCCCAAGGAACGCCAGCAGCAGGTGCTGCGTCAGCTGATTGCCATCGATCCCGGCACCACTCCCGACGGAGTTCTCAGCGCCTCCTACTACTTTCGCTTTTACCTCGCCCGCGCTCTCGACCACGCCGGCCTAGCCAACGATTACCTCGACTCCATCGGCCCCTGGCGCAAGCTGCTGCCCCTGCACTTCAGCACCTGGCCTGAGGTCCCGGGCAACACCCGCTCCGACTCCCACGCCTGGAGCGCCCACCCCATCTACGACTTCCTCACCCTGGTGGCCGGCATTGAGCCGGCCAGCCCCGGCTTCGCCACCGTGCGCATCGCGCCCCATCTCGGCGCGCTGCCCTCGCTCACGGCCACCTACCCGCACCCGCAAGGCGAGATCAAGGTCGACTACCACCGCCAGGGCTCAGGTCTCAGTGGAACCATCACTCTGCCCGGCACTCTGACCGGCACCTTCGTGCTCAGGGGCAAGACCTGGCCCCTCAATCCCGGGGTCAACCAGATCCTCGCCCATTAGCAGATTCCTGCCGATCCATTCCCCGCAGCCACATCTGTCTGCCGGGGATGGGCCCTTCGTTCATCCAAAACACAAATTCCCGTCCTTCCCGTTCCGCAATCAAGGAAAATCGATATATTAAACGGGAAACCCTGTTTCCCCATTCATGAGAAACGTGCTACAACTCCAACATGGCAAAGGGAAAGAATTCTACGCAGCCAGGACACGTCAACCTTAGAATGCTCGCCGAGCACCTGGAGCTTTCCCAGACCACCGTATCTCTGGTCCTGAATAACTCCCCCTCTGCCAAGTCCATCCCCCAGGAGACCCGCGACCGCGTCACCGAAGCAGCCGAGCGCCTCAACTACCGCCCCAACTACTTCGCACGCTCTCTCCGGCAAAGCCGCTCCATGAGCGTCGGCGTACTCGCCCCCGACCTGAGCGAGGGCTACTTTACCCGCGTCATGAGCGGCGTCGTGCAGGAGCTCACCGCCGCCCGCTACTTCTACTTCACCGCCTGCCACGACTGGAAACGCGAGTTGATCGAGAAATACCCCCGCATGCTGGTCGAGCGCGCCGTAGATGGCTTTCTGCTGCTCAACACCCCTGCGGACCACATCGATGTTCCCGTGCCTGTCGTCGCCATCTCCGCCCATAGCGCGGTCACGAATGTCACCAACATAGTCCTCGACCACCACATAGCAGTCGAGCAGGCGCTCACCCATCTTGTCGCGCTCGGCCATCGCCGCATCGCTTTCATGCGTGGCCCCCACGCCATCCCCGATTCAGAATTCCGTTGGGAAAGCATCCAGCAGGTAGCCCGGGAAATCAATCTCAAGATCGACCCCACCCTTGTCATCCGCATCGACTCCGCCGGCTGGTCCATGAAAGACAACTACCACCCCATGGCCCCGGAAATCGGCTACAAGCCCATGCAGGGACTGCTCCAAAAGAACCGCGACTTCACCGCCATTTTCTGCTTCAACGATATTGCCGCCATTGGCGCCATCCGCGCCCTCAAAGACGCCGGCCTTTCGGTCCCCGGAGACGTCTCGGTGGTCGGCTTCGACGACATCCAGTCCGCGGCCTACTCCACCCCCTCGCTCACCACCGTCCGCCAGCCGCTGCTGGAGATGGGCCGCCGCGGCGCCCAGGTCCTGCTCGAACGCATCGCCAACCGCGAAGGTGAATACCCCGCCGAGATTGTCATGGCCCCGGAACTGGTAGTCCGCGAGTCTACCGGCCCCGCTCCGGCCAAAAGCTGAGGACCCAACCCGCAATCAGCTGCAGAGCGACTCGAACCACCGGCTGAGGTAAACCTGCGCGTGCGCCTCGCCGCAGTAGTGGCGCGCGTGCGGCGCATTGGCAGCCTCTTTCGTCCATTTGAAGATCGTCAGTTGCGTGTTGCTACAGTGGATCACAATCCAGCGCACCGGATTATCGCTCTCTTCCCCGCAAATCTCACACTTGTAGATGGTCCCAATCATCGCCCGGCCTCCACCCTAAATCTCAACCCGCCCGCAGCACCCGCTAACTCGCTGACGTCGCGCAAGCGACGCTTACTCGCTGACATGCAAACCAACTCCGCCAACTCCGCTAACCGCGCTACTCCAGCATCTGCAAATCCAGCGGCTCCACAATCATGCAGTTCAGGGTGCGAATTCTTTCCAGCGCCCGCTTCAGCGCCGAGCTCTTGCAGGGCTCCACCGTCACCACGAACGGCAGCGCATCCGCCGGATAGCCGGGCTTCTGCACAATGGCCCGAATGTTGATCTTCTCCTCCGCCAGCGCGCCTGTAATTGCCGCCACAATCCCCGGCCGGTCCTTTACCAGGAAGCGGATGTAATGCGGAACCTCGAACTCCCCACTCACCGCCGCCGCCGTCGCAGGAATCTCCACCCGCCGCGACCCATGCGCCAGCGCCAGCAGGTCGCTCACCACCGCCACCGCCGTCGGATGCCCGCCTGCTCCGTGCCCGGAAAACACCACGTCCCCGCCGTACTTCCCGGTGACTACAACCATGTTTTCCGTGCCGCGCGACCACGCCAGCGGCGACCGCAGGGCCACCAGCATCGGGCCCACCGTCGCCGCCACCTGCCCCTGAGACAGGTCCGCGCGCGACACCTGCCGTATGGTGCAGCCCACGTCCCGCGCATAGCTGAAGTCGACCGCCGTGATGGTCGTGATCGGTCGCGGGATGATCTCTTCCGGGTTGACCGCAACGCGCAGCGCCAGCCGCATCAGGATCGCCAGCTTGGCACGCGCGTCGAACCCACCCACATCCTCGGTCGGGTCCGCCTCCGCATAACCCATCTTCTGCGCCTCGGCCAGCACCACCTCAAAATCGGCCCCATCCTCCATCTTGCTCAGGATGAAGTTGCAGGTCCCGTTCAGAATTCCCTCAATGCGCTCGATGCGATCGCCGGCCAGCCCCTGTTCCAGACCCGGAATCACCGGAATTCCCCCCGCAACCGCCGCACCATACTTCAGGTGACCACCCCTGGCCGCCGCCAGCCGCTCCAGTTCCAAGCCGTGAAACGCAATGAGTTTCTTGTTCGCCGTCACCACGCTCTTGCCGGCTTCGAGAGCCTTACGCACCCAGCCGCCCGCCGGATCAAGCCCGCCGGCCAGTTCCACCACCACATCGCAATCGGAAGTCAATACCGCGTCCGCATCGTCACTCCACACCACGCTAGGCGACACCCAATCCACGCGCTTGCGCTCCACGCCGCGATTGAACACGTGCGTGAGCTCCAGCCCCTGCGGCTCCGACTCCACCAGAATCCGCGCCACGGAGCTTCCCACGGTCCCAAACCCAAAGATCGCTATCCGCAGCGGCCGTTGGATGCGCGCCTCCTGCGCAGCCCGCAATGAAACCTGTTGCGGCGAAACGGAAACATTCACTTCAGACACTGGCTTCCCCTTGTGTGAGCAAAGCGATAACGGAATAACCCGATGATAACCGACCGCCATCCGGGATACACCGATGCTTAAACCCAGCTGGGGGCCCCAGGTCCCGCCTTTGAGGCCTGGGAAAGAGCAAATACGTGTGCCCCACCTTCACCACAACATCACCGTGGTCAAGGAGGGGCAGCCCCACTCATCAATAGGTTTTTAGGTTCTTTGTTCGTGTGCCGGGGAGTCACTTCAACTGCGCCGTATGCGACTGCACAACCGCAACCTTCCGGGGGGCAGCCCAGACCTGGTAGCTGTTGAACAGGAATTGACCTCCCAGAATCAGCAGCCAGACCCACAGTGCGAAGCGCAATGGCCTGCGTGGAATATGCGTGCTGAGCAAGGTCCCGCTCACAGCGCCCACTGCGCCTCCGGCAATCAGTTGCAACAGCAGTTCTGTATTCGACGCGTGCGAAAACCAATGTGCCCCGCTGCCGATCAGCGAGACAATGAACCCGAACGCAATGTCCGTTCCCACCACCTGCGCCGGCAACAATGGCGTCAAGCTTAGCAGCGCAGCAGAGCCCAGCGCGCCCGCGCCGGCTGAAGAGAAGCCCACTTCCGCGCCCACCGGAAGCATCAGCCACGCCAGCAGCGGGCTGCGGTCGCGCGCATCCTCATTGGCCTTCAGCGGCTTGAACGAGTTGGCAATCTGCCACGCCGCCGTAGTCACCAAGATGGAGCCAAGCAGCGCGTTCAGCAGATTCTGCGACCCCACCGTCACCAGGTGCTTCAGGAACAAAGATCCGATCACCACCCCCGGTACGCCCCCGGCGAGCATGAACCCCAGCGTCTTCCACGCCACGTTCTTGCGAATGATTTGCGAGGGCACCAGGATGAGCTTTACAGCCGTCGCGAACATCAGGCCGATACCAACAGCAACTGGCGCGGGCACCCCAAGAAATAACACCAGCACCGGCACGGTGATGGTCCCCGCGCCCACTCCGGTCAGCGCGATGAAGAGCGCGATGATGAACCCAATGATGTACTGCATCCTTCTTGCTCCGCTCTCCCGTGCTACTGCGCAGGCGCTGCCTCGATGTGAATGCCGCATTCAACCTTGCGGCCGGCCCATCGCCCCGACCGCGGATCGTTGGCATCAAGTGGTAACGAGGTACATGGCTCGCAGCCGATCGACGAGTATCCCCGCTCGTAGAGCGGCAGCAGAGGAATCGAGAGTTGCTCGCAGGCGTACCACACATCGCGCGTCGTCCAACTCGCAAGCGGCGCGAGCTTCAACACCTGCCTGCCCCCGGGGAGCGTGAACAGCGCAGTCTCTTCCAGTGCCGCCCGGCTCTTTGCCTGCTCCCTGCGCAGCCCCGTGAGCCACGCGCGATAACCGGCCACCGCCTTGAACAGCGGCTCCACCTTGCGCAGCTTGCAGCACTGGTCGGGCGCTGACTGATACAGCAGTCCGTGCTCCGCCTCCTGTTCGGCAACCGTCTTCTCCGGCAGCAGGTTCATCAGGTTTAATTCCCAATCACTGGCGATGCGGTCGCGATACTCATAGGTCTCGCGAAAGTGGTAACCCGTATCGAGAAAGAGAATCGGCATCTTCGCATCCAACTCAATGGCAAGCTTGGTGAGGAGCACGTCCTCCGCCTGAAAGCTGCATGTGAGGCACACGTCTCCGCAGCCGGTGATTTCGCGCCTGAGCAGCGACCGCACCGCATCCAGCTTGATTGCGACTTCTTCCTGAATCTCAACTGTGCTCATTACAGTCCCGCCCTCTCTGTGTCGTGCAGAATCTCTGTCTCATGCAGCAGCCGGTGCACAGCCGCAACCGCTGCGTTGCGATTTGTGTCGTCAAGGACAATCTGTCGATCGCGCACCCGCGCCACAAGCCGCTCGCTCTCATTCACCGTCACCTCGATCACCAGCAGCCCTGCCTCGGCCTGCAAGCGTGCAAGAGTCTTCAACAACTCCGGATGCTCCGCAATCGCCGCGTCGTTCGTCCCCGCATAACCGAGATTGATGCGCTGCGTGATCACGCCCGCAGAAAACAGCGAGCGCTCCACCAGGTCGATCAGCTGCGCCGGTCCGTTCAGCCGGAGCACGCCGCCCTGGTGCCCCCAACGTGCCGCACGCTCAACCGCAGTCACCGGACCCGAAACCACAACCGGCTCATCTTCGCCGTCCGATGTGTCGTCGGCGACAGACGTAATCATGCCCGCAGCCACAGTGCCGTTGGTCGCTGCGTCGATCAGGATGAAGGCCCCGGTCGAGCGATTCTCCGCATAAAGATCGAGTGCAATGGGCCGCATCAATTCAATCGAGACAGCCCCGATCCCATTCATCTCCAACGTGTCGGCCGCTTCGCGCGCCAGCGTCCCGATGTTGGTGCGATGCGCGATGGATGTGACGAAAGCTGGGACCGTGTGGCTGGTGTGCTTGAGCAGATAGCGCCGGTTCAGCGCAAGCGGTCTCTGATCCATCCACACAACCGAAGCGCCAACGTGCCGTGTCACACTTGGTGCAGCTTCCGCTGACGCAATCAGATCGCCTCGGCTAATGTCGAGTTCGTGATTCAACACCAGTGTCACCGAGAGCGGCGCATGCGCCTCGGCAAGGTCGCCGTCAAAAGTGACGATGCGCGCCACATCCGCGCCGCGGCCCGACGGCAGAACCGTGATTCTGTCGCCCACGCGAATCGTGCCCGAAGCAATCTGTCCGGCAAATCCGCGAAAGGTGTGGTCAGGCCGGAGCACGCGCTGCACGGGGAAACGGAACGGCGCGGAATGCGTCTCCCGCGAGGCGGGCAACGACTCAAGGAGTTCGAGCAGCGAAGGGCCCGCGTACCACGGCATCGCATTTGTCCGGTGGACCACGTTGTCGCCGGCCAGCGCGCTCGCCGGCACAAACGTCGCCTGCACCGCATTTCCCGTATCCGCAGCAATCTCATCCAAAACCAAGGAAAAGTCGCGCTCGATCTCCCTGAACGCCGCTTCATCGTAGCCGATCAGGTCCATTTTGTTGACCGCGACCAGCACATGCTTCACGCGCAGCAGCGACGCGATATACGCATGCCGCCGCGACTGCACCAGCACCCCTTTGGCCGCATCGATCAGCACCACCGCGGCATCGGCCGTCGAGGCCCCGGTCGCCATGTTGCGCGTGTACTGCTCGTGCCCCGGCGTGTCCGCAATGATGAACTTCCGCCGCGCCGTGGAGAAGTAGCGGTACGCAACATCGATGGTGATTCCCTGCTCGCGCTCGGCGCGCAACCCATCCGTCAGCAACGCGAAATCGATCTGCCCCGGAGCCGTTGTCCCTTTGCCTTCGATCGAACGCACCTGGTCTTCATAGACCGACTGCGTGTCGTAGAGCAGCCGGCCGATCAACGTCGACTTGCCGTCGTCCACGCTGCCCGCGGTCGAAAAACGCAGCAGATCTTTCTCGCGCTCCTGCGCAAGAAAGTCTCCAATCTCAAACTTCTTTCCCATGTATTCCGCTACCGCCAACCTTGCCTCCCCGGCTCCCAGTCCCTAGTCCCTAGTCCCTTAGTTCCTAGTCCCTAGAAATACCCCTCCCGCTTCTTCAACTCCATCGATCCTTCCTGGTCATGGTCGATCACGCGATTGGCCCTCTCCGAGGAGCGAAACGAAAGGAGCTCGGCAATGATCTCGGGAATCGTCTCCGCATCCGAGCGGATAGCCCCGGTGCATGGGCTGCACCCCAGCGACCGCAGCCGCGACTTGACCATCTGCGGACGCTCGCCGATACGGGCGACGAAATCCTGCTCAATGGGCAGCAGTCCATCGCCGCGCACATACATCGGCCGCTCCTTCGCAAAGTAAAGGTCGACCACCGGAATGCTCTCCTCGTGGATGTACTGCCACACGTCCATCTCCGTCCAGTTCGAAAGCGGAAAGACGCGAATGCTCTCGCCCGGATGAATGCGCGCGTTGTACAGGCTCCACAACTCCGGCCGCTGGTTCTTCGGGTCCCACTGTCCCGCGCCATCACGGAATGAATAGATGCGTTCCTTGGCGCGCGACTTCTCTTCATCCCTCCGCGCCCCGCCAAACGCCGCATCGAAGTTGTAGTGCTTCAGCGCGTCCAGCAGCGCCTGCGTCTTCAGCAGTCCGCAGCAGCGCTTGGTGTCGAGCGCGATGGGATTGGTCCCCGCCGCAATCGCCGCCTCATTGCGCCACACCAGCAGCTCTGCTCCCACCGAGCGCGCCATCGCATCGCGGAACGCGATCATCTCCGCGAACTTGAATCCCGTGTCGATATGCAGTAATGGAAATGGAATCGGCCCGGGATAAAAAGCCTTCTGCGCCAGCCGCAGCATCACCGACGAGTCCTTGCCGATGGAGTACAGCATCACGGGCCGCTCGAACTCCGATGCGACTTCGCGCAGAATGTGGATGCTCTCTGCTTCCAGAAGCCGCAAATGGCTCAGGCGCTCCGGACTGGAGAAACTTGTGGGTATCGATGCTGACTGTGCTTCGTCTGCGGCGATCGGCATGCTGACCTCGTGGTTTCGAAGGGAAACGCTGAAGGCCGGAATGACGCATGGGGACAGACCCGGCTGTTCAGCAACGGGTTTGTCGTCTGGATCGGTTGTGCAGGAGATCGAAGACTAGAACAGACACCCGTCGAAGATGTTCGACAGGCGACAACAAGACGAGCTTTGGGCAGCGCGAACCATGTGTGAGTTGATAGTACCAAAATGTACCGACCTGCACAATACTGCCAGCTCCACCCCTGTAAATGGCCGCCACTTCCACTCCTTTGCCTCAGCTGCGAGGCCGCTTGTGAGCCCGGAATCCCACTCATCCTGCAAAACCCGCTCGAAAGGACTAAAGTGTAGTTGGTGAGGCCGTTAACCCAGGCTCGGGCGCTCAAAAAGCATGCCCCGCGCGGTTCCCGGGTCTCTCAACCCGAAGTCGCAAGAAAAGTGGGGTAATCCATTGCCCGAATCGATCGATTGGCCGCTCCCGGCAAAGCCATCCAGGCCCCGTCGCCGCGTTCTCCTTTTCGTTCTCGCCATCCTGGCTGTCATCGTCTTTGGAAGCCGCACCGCACTCTCTTACTGGGTCGACCTGCTGTGGTTCCGATCGCTCGGCTACGCTCCTGTGTTCTGGAAGGCGCGCGGCCTCGAGTGGGGCATCTTCGCTGCCTTTGCGGCGGTCACTTTCCTCATACTCTTTGGCGTTTTCTTCGCCTTCAAGCGCGCCCACTCCGACGATCTGCCCGACGATCACACCATCTTCATCGCCGGCAACCCGGTCAAGCTCCCCGTCGCGCCCGCTCTTCGTATAGCCGCCATCGGCGTCTCGCTCGTCATTGCACTCGCCACCGGCGCCGCCATGCAGGCCCAGTGGTCCACGCTCGCTCTCTATTGGTATGCCCCCAGCGCCGCGCCTGGTTCGCCGGGCAGCTTCGCCGACCCCATCTTCGGCCGGCCGCTCGACTTTTACCTCTTCACCCTTCCTGCCTGGCAAATGCTCGCCGGCTGGTTGCTCACGCTGGCCGTGCTCACCTGCATCCTCGCCGTCCTGTTCATCCTCATCACCGGCGGCTCCCGCGCCCTCACCGGCCGTTTTGCCGGCGGCATCCCCTTGCCCTGGCGCGAAGTTTCCCTCTCGGTCGGCTTTCTCCTTCTTGTCCTTGCGCTGCGCGAGTACATCAGCCGCTTCGAATTGTTGTTCGAGCACCACACCATCTTCGACGGAGTTACCTACACCGACGCGCACGTCACGCTCACCGGCATGCTGTTTGTTGCCGCCGCGCTCGCACTCGGCGCGCTGATCGCCATCGTCACTGCCCTCGTCAAGCCGCACGGCCGCTGGCTCATCGTCGCCATTCTTCCCGCCGTTGTTTG
>DATNHL010000230.1:0-4941 GCA_035604995.1 Occallatibacter sp.
AGGCTTGCGCTTCGGTGCGTTCAATCCGCCTTCCAGCGGCGAGCTTACCGGCGTCGCGTGGGATGGCCATCGGTATGACGTGGGCATCGGTCCGGAGAAAACCACTCTCCAGCGCGACGGTTCTGTCTGTTTCGAAGCCAGCGGCGGCGTAGTGGTGAGGCGGTATCAAGCCAACGGCGCGCACCTATCGTTCACGATCAAAGGCGACCGCCCCGTCCGCATCACCAGTTCCGAGTTTAATTCCGGCGAACTCAACTTGAAGATTGATAAGCGGCCGGCGAGAAAGGTGCACGTGCATCAGGGCCACGTGATCTTTGAAGTTCCTGCCGGAGAGCATAACATCGAGGTTAGTAAGTAGCCTGGGTGGGCGGCTGGGAACAGAATTCCGCGCCAGGCCGTTCTCCTGGGAACAAGGGGCAGGGGACGGGGCCGAGGGGGCCAAGACGTTGTCGCCGGCCTCGCGGTCCTTGCCCGCGGCTGACAATGCCGCTAGCCTCCCTGCTTGCCTTGCCGCTTTCCGGCTTCGCAACCCATCTGCCCGGGCGGCTGTAATTTCTGCAACCACTTTCCCGGTTGAGGAATCTAAAACCTCTGGGCGCAGAGCTAACCAGAACAGACAGCAGCGCTGTCTCACCCGCCCGTAACATGTTGAGATTTCGACGCGCCCCGTCGAAATCCCGACGAAGTGAGGGGGACTGAAGAGGGCTCTCGAGGCGCGGCCGGTTTGTTAAGCCCTTGATTGCACGATTGGAAGGAAGGCGCGGCCGCGCACGCCGGATTGGAAGTGGAAGTGCCAAGAATCGTGGTGACTACAAGCGGCAGCTCTCAGTCGGGCGGCGGCCTCGAGTCAACACCGTCTCACCGCAGTGGAAAAGAACAGCCACTACGCACCAGCGAAGAAGATGCCTCGGCCTGCGCAGTTAGGAGACGGGAATCATGCCCATCATGACCACCGGACTGCCCATCATCTATCTGGCCCGGCACGGTGAAACCGCGTGGAGCCTTACGGGCCAGCACACCGGGAGAACAGACTTGCCTCTTACCGAGCGCGGCGAGCGGAACGCCCGCGCCTTGGGAGAGCGACTGGACGGGCTTAAATTCAGCCGTGTGTTCAGCAGCCCGTCTCTGCGCGCTCGCCGCACTTGTGAACTTGCAGGGTTTGGCGGCGCAGTCAAAGTGGACGACGACCTGGCGGAGTGGAACTACGGGCAATACGAGGGGCGGCGCGCTTCCGAAATCCGCGCTGAACGGCCGGATTGGCAACTGTTCCGCGACGGCTTCCCGGGTGGCGAGTCGCCCGCCGAGGTGGGCGCGCGGGCCGACCGAGTGGTGGGCCGCCTGCGAGCGGACCTGGGGAACACACTGGTTTTCTCGAGTGGCCATTTCCTGCGCGTGCTGGCAGCCCGATGGCTGGGTCTTGAGCCGGCGGGCGGCAGGTACTTCTTGCTGAGCACCGCAAGCCTGAGCGCGCTAGGGTACGAAAACAGTCTGTGTCAACCGGTGATCCGCCTGTGGGACGACACCCGGCACATCGAATCTGAGGTGAAATGATGAAAGCGACTCAATTACTTCACAATCTCGGCCAGAGTATCTGGCTTGACAATATTACGCGCGATCTGCTGGAGAGCGGCACGCTCAGCCGCTACATCCAGGAATTCTCCGTAACCGGGCTGACCTCTAATCCGACCATCTTCGACCACGCCATCAAGAACAGCACGGCCTACGACGCCGCGATCCGAGAGAACCTGAACAAAGGCGTATCGGGCGAGGCGCTTTTCTTCGGGCTAGCGCTGAAAGATCTCAGCCGGGCCGCCGCGCTGTTCCGGCCGGTTTACGACCGGACCGACGGCGTGGACGGGTGGGTGTCACTCGAAGTTTCACCCTTGCTCGCCTATGACACCGCCAGCACTCTGGCAGCAGCCAGGGATCTGCATGCGCGCGCGGGGCAGCCTAACCTGTTCATCAAGATCCCGGGAACCAAGGAGGGCCTGCCGGCTATCGAAGAGGCGATTTTCGCCGGGGTCCCGATCAACGTCACCCTGCTGTTCTCGCGCGAGCAATATGTGGCGGCTGCGGAAGCTTTCTTACGCGGTATCGAGCGGCGCATTGAAGCCGGCCTCAACCCCAACATCAGCTCTGTTGCCTCCTTGTTTGTCAGCCGCTGGGACGCCGCGGTGATGGGCAAGGCGCCGGAGCCGTTACGTGGTCAGCTCGGCATCGCTATTGCCATGCGAACCTACAAAGCATACCGCGAGCTGCTTGGCTCATCTCGCTGGCAGCGCGTTTTCAATGCGGGTGCGCGTCCCCAGCGCCTCCTCTGGGCCAGCACCGGGACCAAGGATCCCAAAGCCTCCGACGTACTTTACATCAAGGCCCTCGCAGCGCCTTTCACGGTGAACACCATGCCGGAAGCTACTTTAAAGGCGCTCGCCGATCACGGTGAATTAGGCTCGATCCTTCCCGCCGACGGGGGCGACTGCGAGCAAGTGCTGGCGCAGTTTGCGAAAGCTGGAATTGATGTTGATGCCCTGGCAGGCCGGCTTCAGGAAGAAGGGACAAAGTCGTTTGTCCAGTCGTGGAACGATCTGATGGCGGTGATTACCTCCAAGAGCGCCGCGCTGAAAGCGGCCGCTGCGCGTTGACGGGTTGCAGATCTGCGCCGCATGTCCGAGATACGTGATTTTGACGGAGGGTTTATGCAATTAGGAATGGTTGGGCTGGGGAGGATGGGGGCAAATATGGTGCGTCGCCTCCTCAGAGGAGGCCACCACTGTGTGGTCTTCGACCGGTCGTCAACGGCGGTGGAGGAGTTGGCAAAAGAGAAAGCTGAGGGGAGTTCATCGCTTCAGGACCTGGTGAAGAGACTCGAGAAACCTCGTGCGGTGTGGCTGATGGTTCCCGCCGCGGCTGTAGACGGGACGACCGCCGACCTGCTACCGCATCTGGAAGCCGGGGACATTATTATTGACGGCGGGAACTCCTACTACGTGGATGATATTCGGCGGAGCAAAGAACTCTCGGGCAAGCATATCCATTATGTGGATGTGGGCACCAGTGGCGGCGTGTGGGGCTTGGAACGCGGTTACTGCATGATGATCGGGGGAGAAGGGAACGTGGTCAAGCACCTCGATCCCATCTTTTCGACGTTGGCGCCGGGCAGGGGGCACCTGCCGCGCACGCCGGGCCGCGAGAGGCTCGACAGCACCGCCGAACTGGGTTATTTGCATTGCGGTTCCAACGGCGCCGGACACTTCGTGAAGATGGTCCACAACGGCATCGAGTACGGGATCATGGCCGCCTACGCGGAGGGCCTGAGCGTTTTGCACGACGCTAATGTCGGAAAGCGTCGGGACGCCATCGACGCGGAGACCACCCCACTGCGGCATCCTGAGAATTACCAGTATGACCTCAATTTGCGGGACATCACGGAGGTCTGGCGACGCGGCAGCGTCATTGCCTCCTGGTTGCTGGACCTGACGGCGGCTGGGTTGGTGAAGGACCCCGAGCTTTCACAGTATGCCGGGCGGGTGTCGGACTCCGGCGAGGGCCGCTGGACGATTAAGGCGGCCATCGATGAGGCTGTGCCGGTGCCGGTCCTTTCCACCGCGCTTTACGAGCGGTTTAGTTCACGCGGGGAAGCGGACTACCAGGACAGACTGCTATCCGCGATGCGCTTTGGGTTCGGCGGGCATCTGGAGAAGACGAAGTAGAGCTGACCTTCAGGTCAGCATGTCGCCTGCCGACCCTTCGCTCGGCTCAGGGCAGGCTCTAAAGGTCGGCGCTACGAGGCCGGCTCGGGATGTGCTCTGCCAGCCTGAAGGCCGGCGTTATCGAGGTGAGAAAGCGAAGGCGGCTGGCATAACCCAACAGCACAGGGGAAACCCAGTGCTTTGTAAGGCAGGTTCATCAACTAAGTTCGGCCGCGCACCTCGGGAATTCGGATTCGAGCCCGACCGGGTAATGTCGGCTTCGAAAGAGTTGTGGGGTAGGTGAGCAGTGCAGGTAGCCACCGTCGAACAAACCATGGCAGTTGGCGTAGGATCCGTCGCCCCGGAGGGGGTTGTGAGTGCGGGGCGAAGCTACCCCCTCGGGGCAACGGTCGTTGCCACCGGTGTGAATTTCAGCGTCTATGCACGGGACGCTACCGGCGTCGAGTTGGCCTTCTTTGATCGGGAGGATGACTCCAGGCCTTCGCGGGTGATAAAGATCGATCCGACCAAGAACCGCACTTATCCCTATTGGCACGCCTTCGTCCCGGGAGTGCGAACGGGGCAGCTTTACGGCTACCGGGTTTCCGGTCCGTTCGACCCCGCGAGCGGGATGCGGTTTGATCCTGAAAAGCTACTGTTGGACCCTTACGGCCTCGCCGTGGCCGTGCCCAAGAATTACAGTCGTGAGGCAGCAGGCCGGAAGGGCGATAACACCGCTGTGGCAATGAAGAGCCTGGTGGCGGATCCGAATCTCTACGATTGGGAAGGAGATGCGCCGCTTCGTCGCCGCTCGGCGCGCACCATCATTTACGAGATGCACGTGCGGGGCTTCACCCAGCATCCCAGTTCTGGCGTTTCCGAACGAGCGCGCGGCACCTATGCCGGATTGATCGAGAAGATTCCATACCTTCGCGAGCTCGGCATCACGGCCGTAGAACTGTTGCCGGTGTTCCAGTTCGACGTCCAGGATGCGCCGCCGGGAAAGACGAATTACTGGGGATATTCGCCGGTCTCGTTCTTTGCGCCGCACCAGGCCTACAGCTCTCGTCAGGACGGGCTTGGTCCAATCGACGAATTTCGCGACATGGTGAAGGCGTTGCACCGCGCTGATATCGGGGTCATTCTCGATGTCGTCTTCAATCACACCTCCGAAGGCAACCATCTCGGGCCAACACTATGCTTCCGCGGTTTCGACAACAGCACCTACTACATCCTCGAGCGTGACCGCTCG
>DATNHL010000231.1:0-5507 GCA_035604995.1 Occallatibacter sp.
GTTTTCATGGGGCTGGGACGAAAATGGGGGGGTACCGGGGTGGGGAGAATAGACGGCGAAACAAGAGGCATGACAGCGGCGTCAACGGGGGCGTCAAAGATTTCCATGGCTCATCCTCACAAGACCCATTGTGCGCGCTTGGAGCGGAATGATCTGCAAATGCGGGGAAAAAGAATTGAACGCGAGAAACCAGGCGACGAGCACCAATACAGAACCACAGGTAACGGATCAGTTTTCAGGAAGCGCCGGATCGAACAGGATGTTCGTCTCATGCGATTGGTTCAGGGCAATGTCATCCCCGCAGGTTTCGCTGCCGTGCGTCGAGAGCGGAACCAGAATTACTGTGCCCCGTTGATGTGTGTGCGAGGTCGCCGCTCCCTCCACCCCAGCGACGAAGACCTGTCGCCGGGGGCCCCGGTCTCCACCCCAGCGACCAAGACCTGTCGCCGGGGGCCCCGGTCTCCACCCCAGCGACGAAGACCTGTCGCCGGGGGCCCCGCCTGTTGGTCGCGTCGACTTGAGCGCTGTGGTTTCGAGGTAGACCTATTCTGGTTTCGCTGTAATAGGTCAGCCCGCCCCCCAATCGCACCTCGATCCGCCCCTTCCACGCTCCTGTAAGGGCCACGCTCCCCAGCATGTGCCCCGCGCCGATGCAAATCTGCTCAGAACACGGCACGGCTTCAAGCTGCACGGCCAGCATCTGCTCCCAAAATTGCGCGTTGGCCTTGATCACGCTTTGCTCGTCCAGTCGTGCCCGCATGCCAGGCACTCCCACTGCGAAACTGTCGCCAAATCTCAGCTTGTTCTCAACTTATCGGGCAATTCTCTGAATGCGTTAAGAGTCGGCGGCGCTCACCGTGTGCCGAGGGTCATTGGGGCAAGCTGATTGGGCCGCCGCATCATGAACTCGAGTGACCCAAATCACCTCAACTGGTGCCCCCTGACACATCTCCCCTCTGTGATTCGGTGCCACCCTTTCCCTTGAGAGGTGAATGCCATGAAGGATTCAGCTCCTGCGCGGTTCCCTGACCCTGCCCCGGATCAAATGCAAGCCCCGGACCAGACGATGGATCGCTGGATTCGTCCCTCGGTCATTCTTGTCGCCACCGATCTGAGCGAGCTTGACCGCCTCATGCCGTTTGCCTTCGAGCAGGCGGCCCAAACCGGAGCCCGTCTGTTGCTGCTCCACGTGCTTGCAGCCCCCGCGTCCATGGCGGCCGATGCCGCCGGAATGCCCTACTACGATCCCGCCGGGGCGGTGGACTTTGCGGCCAAGACCCTCGAGCCCTGGTGCGTCCTCGCGCGCCAGCAGAATCTTGCCTGCGATGCCCTGGTGCGCGAAGGAAATGCCTCCCAGCAGATCGGAGCCGCGGCTCGCCAATTCCAGGCAGACCGCCTTCTCCTTGGTACCCGGAGCCGGAGCAAGCTGGGCAAGTTGCTCCTCGGCTCCGTGGCAGAACAAGTGCTGCGCTCGGTCAATCTCCCGGTCATCACCGTGGGTCCCGAGGCTCATCTCCCGGTGGTCGGGACCGGCGCCGAACGCGTCGTGCTCCATGCCACCACACTTCGAGAGACCTCTCGCCCGAGCGCGGCACTTGCCTGTCAAATCGCAGGCAGTCTAGGCGCAAAACTGGTCCTGCTGCATGTTTTGCCACCTTCCGGCGGATTCTCCCCGGAGGCAGCCGAACGCAGCGGCCAGCCCGCCAGCCTTGACTCGGCCGCGCTCCACGAGCTTCGCATCCTTGCCGCAGTGACGGGCGCCGCCTGTGCAGCCCTGGTCGAACCCCATGTCGTCCATGGCAACCCGGCCGTGGAAATCCTGGCCATGGCTTCCGAGCGCCGGGCAAGCCTCGTCGTTCTCGGCGCGCGCCATCGCTCTGTCTTCGAGGATCTAACCCGCGACCGCACGATCTACCGCGTGCTGGCCCACGCCCGCTGTCCGGTGCTCACGCTGCGCGAAGCGGAGACCAAGCCCGTAGTTTCGCAGATGCGGCAGTTCGCTGCGCATCTGTGAGAGAAGCACCGTTTCCGGCAACTGACTTTGCGGCAGCCTTGCCCCGCAGGATTCGGGACTGCCTCGGACCGTCATGTGGAAGCTTCACAGTTTCACAGTTTCACAGGAGAAGGGGAGGGTGGGGGTGCCGCTCCGGGATAGAGGGCAGGAAGACCGGCTTTCTCGGCTCGGCCTTCTAAGGATCATTGTGCGCCGAGGAAGGTTATTGTACGCAATGCGTAGAGAAAAATCGGCGGCGCGACGGTGAAGGGGCAAGTCTCGGAGATTGGGCACGAACCGCCCGGAATTGGGAAGAAGCCTGATGCAGATCTCGATCAGAGCATCGGGCTGCTCGTAACAGTCAGGAATTCAATGCATGATGGTGTGAGTTTGCGGTCTCCTCGTGTCAAACTCGAGACCCTGGGGTGCTCGGCGCCTGGCTGGAAGTTAACAGTTGGGAAAAGAGCATCCCGCAGAAAGATGGGGTTCTTCCGTGATCGCAAAGCAGAATCGGCGGGGGATGAAGGAAAGGAAGAGCTAGGCCGTCAGCCGCTCCAGCTGATCGGGCTTGACGATCGTCAGGCTGGAGCCTTTGATGGTGATCCACTGGTCGCGGCGGAATTGGTTCAGCAGCCGGGTTACGGTCTCGCGCGAGGTGCCCGCCATGTTGGCGATCTCCTCGTGGGTGAGCGCCATGGTAAAGCGGATCTCGGGCTTGCCGTTGGCTGCCGATCGACCCCAGTCGAGCAGAAGGCGCGCCAGACGGCCTGCGGCCGAGCCGGAGAGCGCAAGGCGCTTGGCGTCGTGGAAGACCGTGAGATATTCGCCGGAGAGAGATTGCGCCGCATGCATGCTGGCGATGCCGTGGCGGCCCAGGAAGTCGACGAATTCCTGTTTGCGGACTGTTTTCACCTGGCAGGGCTCAATGGCTTCCGCCGTCACCTCGTGCGGGACATTGGCCAAGACCGCGCTCAAGCCCATCACATCGCCGGGGCCGGCAATTTTGAGGATCATGGTCTTGCCATCGCGCGAGGTGGAGGAGACCTTCACCTGTCCATAACAAATGACAAAGACATTCCGCGCCGCGTCGCCCTCGGAAAACAGCTTGGCGCCGCGTGCATGGCTCATCATGATCCCGATTCCGTCGTAATCCCGCAGTGCTTCGGGTGTGAGATTGCAGAACATACGCAGATGGCGATGCTCGCAGTTAACGCAATCTTCCGGGGGGTGATGAGGGTGAAACGATGCCATAGATTTCCCGAAGTTCAAATTGAAGTATAACGCACTTTTCCAGGGAATATGGCGGGGATTTCCCGTCAACTTCGATCGCGGTCAAGGGGGACGCACGGCTCGGAGTTTGTATATGCAAAACTTCTCGTCTACGCCACCGGAGCTCTGGAACTCCGCCGCCGTGTCTTCGGCGCCCGGTTTTGGCAGCTTGCGTCGTAACCTCGCGAGACTTCCCGGGCAAGCTCTTCCAGCAACTGCATCCGCAACTGCGGATAGTCTTCAAATGCCTGATTGAGCGCTTCCATCGGAAGCAGCAGAGCCGAACCTGCGGTTTGCGCGCTCAGCGTGTACGTGTGGTGGCCATCCCCCAGTGCTGCCGCGAGTTCTACCAGGTCCCCGGCGCGCGCCAAACCCAATGTGAGCCGCGTGTCAAGCCGCTCGGTCCGGCGCAGAAACTGCCCTGAAACCAACACATACAGCCCTTGGCAGACCCCTGACTGACGAAAGACGACCTGCCCCGCGTCCACATCGAAGCAACAAGCAGCGGCGTTCAGCAGTTTTCCCGTCTCCGGCGGACACTCCAACAGCTCTGCCAACGGATGTGCCTGGACTGCGGCCAGCCGCCCGGATCTTGCCTCAGGTTGCATGCTTCCATCTCCCTTTGTCTGCGTCCGATATCTCGTCTCGCGGCGAGTCGTGCCTGCACTTCCCCTTCTGGCCAGCCTTTGGGGAGCCCGTTGGGTCTTGCGGATTCGCCACGTGTCGGATTCCATATCCTGCAAATCCTCCGAAAGCATCAGCTTGAGACAAACGAATCATTGAGATGAGTTGCGGTCATCGATGCCTCCGCACACCCATCTGCCCTCCTTTGCAAACCTTCGCGTCCTACTGGGCCCAGCCGCTATCTCGCTTCGGCGGGCATCCTGGACTCCAGCCGCCCGCTTGTCGGCGCGGGTTCCGGCGGAACGCACAGTACGGGACAACGGGAACGGGCAAGCAGCGCAAACGCGGTCCCATGCGGACCGGGCGTTCCACTGGTGCGCTTGACCCCGGCCACCAAGATGCTGGGATGGTATTGCTCGATTGCTTCCACAATGGCGTCGGCAGGATTGCCGTCCTTGACGATGCAGCGCACCGGAAAACGCCCGCTCGGCTGCACGCCGAACTCCTCCAGCTTTGTCGCGCCGGGGTTCAGAAACGCAGCAGCCTCGGCCGCACTGCGCGCATGCACAACGATCAGCGTGCGATGAAATGTCTCCGCCAGCGAATACGCCGTGGACACCGCCGCTGCCGTAGCTTCGTTGCGCTCCATGGCCAGCAGAACCGGTCCGCCCGGCGTGGGACGAAAGTCGCCCGCATTCCAGTCCGCCGCCACTGCGAGGACCGGGCACGGCGCCAGACGCACCAACTGCTCGGCAATCGCACCCACAATCACCGGACCCGCGCCCTGCATCCCCTTGGTTCCAATCACGATCAGCCCAGCCTCGTATTGCCGCGCCACATCCACCAGCATCTGCGCCACTTCGCCCTGGCGGATCTCTGAGTGGCTATGAATGCCTTCCCGGAGCAGATCGCCGGTCAAGGTGTCCAGGGCCGCCCGCGCCTCTTCGGTCAGGCCACGCAACACCCGCCCAGGGACCGCGTCCACGGCGGCATAATCCTTTGGGTCAAGCCCGTGCGCCAGCACAAGCCGCGCCCCGTAACCGCCCGCCAGCTTGCGGGCATACTCCAAGGCTGCCTCCGACTGGCCATCGAGGTCCGTGGCAACCACAATGGTCTTCATTCTGCTCGCAAAGCTCACAATTGCCTCCAGACGTCCAGGCGACGCCACCCACACTTCTTGCCCATTGGATTCCGAGTCTGCTCCCCCAGCCGGAGTGCGGGCAGTGACACCATTCACTCCGCGCTGTGACTCAGGTCACACGCTCTTTTCGTAACCGCTGCGTCCTGATGCTGATCCGAACCCATCTTGCTGGAAATCCAGAGAAAATATGTACATCTGGTGGCCAAATGCGGTAGCCTTTTCGCGTCATGAAAAACACACACATCTCCTCTACGCAATCGATTGCTCGCTTCCGCATCACCCGCTTTCTGCCCGTCCTTCTGGCGGTCACTTTGGCCTCGTCCATCCTGGCCAGCGCCCAGACGCCCGTGGCCGACTCGCCAGCCATCGAGGCCAAAGCCCATGCATGGCTCGAGAAGCTCTCCCTGGAGCAGAAGGTCGAGCTGGTCGGCGGCGTTGACGAAATGTATACCCACGCCGCGCCCGCCATCGGCTTTTCCC
>DATNHL010000232.1:0-3128 GCA_035604995.1 Occallatibacter sp.
CGCATGCCGGAGATCAGGTGCTGCTGGTAAAGGGTGTAGATGTCGAACAACAGGACGGCGCCCACCAGCCCGCGCGCCGCCAGCCTCAGGTTGAAGGCATAAAAAGGATCGACTTGCGCATGCAGCAGCGGCAGCAGGAAGGAGGCGATACCGGCCGTCAATAGCAGCGTAACCAGCACCGCCAGCGACCACAGCCACCACTCCCGGCGCTCCGCCTGGCGCAGACGAGTGTGGACCGGCTCGGCCGGTTTCGTGGCGCTGTTGGGCATGCGAACCCTAGCGTAAGCCCAAAGGTAATCATCCCCAACTAACGGAAGTACATGGTCGGAGGACGCCGCGAGGTTACCCGGGGGATGACTCAATCTGCTTATCTACCATCCCGGCATCGCGCATCCACCGCCACGTAAACAGGCCTGCGGCCACCATCGCGATGACCAGCACTCCTATCAGAATCGACCAGCCCAGGTAGCGCTCGGGATGGCGAACCAGCAGGACGAAGTGGCGTCCGTAGTGCTCCGCGGCCCAGGCCAGCAGGCTGTAGCGGAGGGCGCGCCCCGCCGCCACCACGATCAGGTACCGTCGCGGGGGATACTTCAAAATGCCGGCCGCCGCGAAGACGATCGTGGCCGGGAACGGTGGAGGAAAAAGGGTGGCGATGATCAGGGTGCCGCCTCCCCACTGGCGGACGAAATCGAGCAGGCGGTGCACTCGGCCCTCGCCCAACTTGCGGGTGAGGTAAGCCTCACCGGCTTTGCGGGCGATGGAATAGGTGATGAAGGACCCGATCAGCCCTCCGGCGGTGGCAATGAGCGCGTAGTAATACCAGGGCTCGCGGTGCCGCGCCGCCAGGATGGCGGTCAGCAGATCGAGACCGCCGAAAGTCGGAATGGGTGAGCCATCGAGGATGGCCAGCGCGAACAGGCCGAAGCCACCCATATGACGAAGCGTGGCTTGCCATCCGGTGGGACGCGGAGCGCGCCGTGCTGCCTGCCACAGCAAGCTAGCCAGCGGCCGCCAGGTCATTCCCTTTCCCATGCTCCTCAGTCTAATTGCAAGTTAGCCGCAGACGCACGGGGACTCTTTCAGAAGTTCTTCGCCGCGGATTCACGCGGATGAACGCGGATAGACCTCAAAACCGCCACGGCCACGAGGCAAAAGAATGATTCTCGGTCTCGCGCGGTTTCGATTCTTATCCGCGTTGATCCGCGCTTATCCGCGGCGGATTTGGCCATAGCCCGCCGAGAACTCACTGCCCGGCAGGTTTCTCCGACTTCTTAGGCGCAGCCGCCGGCGCCTTGGCCGGCTTGGGCTTCCAGAAATCCGGGTCGGCTTTGACCCAGGCCTCCGGGGGATAGCTCATCCGCGGATTGAACTGAAACAACTGGGACGAGGTGGAAGCGATCGCCGAAGCTTCCAGCTCATGGAGCTTCTTCATGCCCCCTTCGCCCATGTTCGTGACGAATTCCTTGCTCAGTCCGAAGCCTTTATCGACTTCCGCCAGAGACTTCCGCGGAACGAAAATGGCATAGCTCTCATCCTCGCCGCCAAAAACGGTCTGGAACGTCGCCCAGTGCACGTCGGGGATTTTCTCGTACGCCGCCTTGACCAGGTTAACGGCCTCCTCCCATTCGTGGTGATGTCCCGGGCGCACGTGATAGACCGCGATTTCGAAATAGCGCATGTGCGCGATATCAACCTTCGCACGCAGGCTGTACTTTTCGTTGAACGCGAACACCAGCCCCTCCGACTCACTCAACAGCTCGCCATCGGCCACACCGGCGTGGTCCAGCTCCGCGGCCAGCTTGGCGTCCTTCTGGGTGGCGAGGTTGTCCTTCTCCCAGGCTTCGAACGAATCGTAGCCAATAAAAAACAGGGAACGCGGTTTGCCGGAGAGAGAATCCGCGGCGAAGTAGTGGGTCGGCCACTTCGCCTTGGCAAAGGCCTGCACAAACGCGCTTTCCGATTTCTCGTGGATCGTGCCGCTCTTGCCCGGCTTCAGGACTTCGCGGAAGACAACCAGCACCTTGGGTGGTCCTCCTGACATCTCCTGCGCCGCAGCCGTGCCCAGCCCCCCAAGCAGCAGCAACGACGCCAACAACCATCCCGTGCGTCTTTTCATGGGTGCTCACCTCCAAGTCATTTTAGAAACGGGCGGAGACTAACGGAGAGCCCAGCCTGAAGTCAAGCAAACCGCATCTGGCAGGGGCTGAAGCCCAAGTTTTTTTAACGCCTATTCGGCACGACCAAGGTCGTGCCCTGATACAAACCTTCTAAATTGACACTTCTAACAGGACAGTGTCATGCCGAGCGAGCCGGGGCCCCCGGCGCGCCCGGTTCTGGCGCGCTGGGGTGGGGAAGCGAGGCATCTATGCATTTTGTCGAGGGGGCCGAAAAGCATAGATTCCTCGCTGCGCTCGGAATGACACCTTTAGCAGATTTATGGGATGCCTTTTGAATCATTACTTCATTGCGCCGGGCGAAATGGCCTTGGCCTGGTCGCGCAGCTTGAACTTCTGCAGCTTGCCGGTGGAGGTTTTGGGCAGAGGCCCGAAGACCACGGTCTTGGGCGCCTTGAAGTGCGCCAGGTGCTGGCGGCAGAAGTCGATGATCTCCTGCTCGCTCACCGACGCGCCTTCTTTCAGCGTGATGAAGGCGCACGGGATCTCGCCCCACTTTTCATCGGGACGCGCCACCACTCCGGCCTCCAGCACCGCCGGATGCCGGTAGAGGACCGACTCCACCTCGATGGTCGAGATGTTCTCGCCACCCGAGATGATGATGTCCTTGGAGCGGTCCTTGATCTCGATGTAGCCGTTGGGGTGCCAGACGCCGAGGTCGCCGGTGTGGAACCATCCGCCTTCGAACGCCTCGCGCGTCGCCTTGGCGTTCTTCAGATAGCCGCTCATGACGGTGTTGCCGCGCATGAAGATCTCGCCCATGGTGGCGCCGTCTTTGCGCATAGGCTGCAGAGTCTCGGGGTGGGCGATCATGAGGCCTTCCAGGGTGACGTAGGCCACGCCCTGCCGCGACTTGTACACCGCCTGCTCGGTGATGGGCAACGCGTCCCATTCGTCATGCCAAGCGCAGACGGTGACCGGCCCGTACACCTCGGTGAGACCGTACACGTG
>DATNHL010000233.1:0-3288 GCA_035604995.1 Occallatibacter sp.
TCAGCTTGCTGCCAAAGCCGCCGCCCACTTCAGGCGTCACCACGCGCACCGAGGTCTCGGGCAGGCCGAGCATGAGCGAGATCTGCGTCTTCAACAGGTGGGGAATCTGCGTCGAGGACCAGACGGTCAGCGTGCGCTCGCCCGGCAGGTATTGCGCCACCACGCCGCGCGGCTCCATGGAGACCGGCGCCAGACGCTGGTTTACCAGCCGCTCCTTCACGACTTTGTCGGCGCGCTTGAAGGCGCCGGCGATGTCGCCATTCTTCAGCGGGTGAACGTAGGCGATGTTGGTCTTGAATTCCTGGTGGACCAGGTCGGCGTCCTTGGCCGTGGCTTTTTCCATGTCCACGACGGCAGGCAGCGGGTCGTATTCCACCTGCACCAGTTCGGCGGCATCGCGGGCGGCATACATATCTTCGGCCACCACCACCGCCACCGGCTCGCCCACGTAGCGCACGCGCTCCCGCGCCAGCGGCGGATGTGCCGGGGTCTTCAGATCGGGCAGGACGCCGGCGCAGGGGACGTTGCCGACGCCTTCGAGATCCTGAGCGAGGATCACGGTGACCACGCCGGGCAGGGCGCGCGCCGCGGCCGTATCGATGGAACCGATGACAGCATGGGCGTGCGGCGAGCGCACGAAAGCGCAATGCAACATGCCGGGAAGGCGCAGGTCGTCAGCGTAATGGCTGATGCCCTGGATGAGCCGCGGGTCTTCCTTGCGTTTGAGACGCTGTCCTGTCCAGTGGCCGTTACCTTTGCCGTTGGTCTTGCCGTTGGATTTTCCGTTGCGTGGCATGGCTCACCTCCCCTCAGCCTGCTTGTTGAGCGCGACGGTCTTGGTTTTGGCAGCCAGGGTGGCCGTCGCCCCTTCGGTCAGCACGCGGGCTTCATGCACCTTCTTCAGCGTGTAGGAAGGAGCATGGACACCCCACGAACCGTCCTTCTGGATGGCGGTGACAATGTCCTGGGCCTGGTTGGCCATCACCTGTACCTGGGCTTTTTGCGCCGCAGAAAGCCGCGACTTGGGAATTTGGGCATTGATGTTCGCGAGTGCGGCTCTGGCCGCATCCACGCCGTCTTTCACTGGTTTTTCCCAAGCCATGATCTTGTCGTAGATCATGCGCTGATTGGTGAATTGCAGCTCCTTCGGTTGCGTGGACTGCACCCCGCTATGGCAGCCGCCGCCGGCGATCACTGTGCCATCCATGTAGCTGGTGCGTCCGCAGGACCACATCAGGTCGATGTAGGGCTTGCCGTCTTTCTTCGCCAGGCGCCAGGAGCCGTCCTTGTAGCTACGGTCCTTGCCCTCGGGAGGATTGAGCGTCTTCTCCTCCGCGCTCACCAGGATGCGCCAGATGTGCGCCGCCCGGGCCGTATCGAATCCCCCCTGGTCGGGCCGCTGGATGGCGCCGAAGTTTTCGCAGCTCATCATATTTGGCATATGGCAGCTGGTGCACTTGTTGGCCCCGTGGATCTCATTCTGGCTGAAAAACGCGGCCTGATCGGCGTGGCAGTCCTCGCACTGCTTCTTCAGACCGGTTACGGTGTAGCTGTCTCTCCAATCATTGGCCGTGACTTCGTGGGGATCGTGGCAGGTGCTGCAACGTATGCCCTTCTCATAATGGGCGGTGTTGTAGGCTTGCGAGCCCTCCGTCCCACAAGAAGGGCCTTTGCTCTTGAAAAATACCGAAAACGGATGCTGCGGATCCTTCTTCGCCTCATCCGGGTTCCAGGCAAAACGCTGATGGCAGCGTTCGCAGTTGGAAGGCATTCCGGCTCCGCGCGCTCCGTAGAGGTGAGCGCCGGCGCCGTGGCACTCCTCGCAGGTAATGCCCTTGCTGATGGTGTGCTTGCGCAGTTCCTCGGGCTTGCCCAGCGCTGCCATCAACTCGACTTTGCTTTTGAAGTCGAACTTGAAGCTGTGGCAGACCTCACAGTAAGCCGTCGCCGGCTGGAAGAGCATCGCCTTGCGGTTCTTGGCTCCGTACGACGTCATGCCCCACACCTTGGAACCGTTGTCGCCGAAATCCTCGAGCCGGGTTGGGAAGTCGGGCACAAAGGTAGCAATCCTTCGCGCTACGTCGGGGGTTAGAGACTCTGCCCAGGTGCGGGAGTGCTGGTTGCCGCCCGCCACCAGGGTTCCCGTCCCGTCTCTCAGCAGGCCACCCTCGATGTGGTAGGTCCCGCGCACGAGCCAGGCGTCGATAAAGCCATATTTGGTTCGCGGAGTTCCGATGATGGCGTAAACCGCGTCGGCGGTGATGCCTTCAGGCAGGACACCCGCTTGGCTGCCCCACAGCCCTTTATTCAGGTCCTTGCCGGGCACTTCCTCCATCTCGTCGGGGAAACGAACCACCTTGGCGTGTCGCGAACGCACCCACTTGTCGTACTGCGCGGGATGGCATTCGCCACACTTCTTGGGGCCGACAAACCTGTTCGGCAGGTCCAGGATCGATTCCATCCCCAGCCGGTAGGTCATGGAAACCTGGCGGTTGTTCTGCTGCGCGTAGGCCTTGCCGCCCCCCTCTTCGAGGAACTCCTCATCGCGGTCACTAATGTGATACTTCCCCACCATCCGCCCTTCTTTCTCGTAGGTGAACATGGGGTGGTTTTTCAGCAGGTAGTCATAAAACGGCTTCTCCTGCTCGACGTAGCCCTCCAAGGTTCGTGGGGTGATGGAGTCATCGGGAGTAATCTGCGTTTTTTGGGCTGCGTCGGCCTTGCCGTGTGCCGCGCCGGACTGCTGGGCGACCAGCGGCCGGAGAACGACGGTCATCATGGCGGTAGCGGCGAGCAGCGGCCAGACTTCGCGCCTCATGAATCTCCGCATGAGGAGCCTCGTTCAGAGTTCATGTCCCTCTCACGCTCAAAGCGGTTGAAGTCCGCGATTTTCGCATGACCGTAGACAACACTCAAACTCAGTCCGCCGCCACCGCGCGCGTGGCTTTGCCCTTGCCCAGCTTGCGCGCCGCGGCCTGCACGGAGTTGACGATGTGCTGGTAGCCGGTGCAGCGGCACAGGTTGCCGTCCAGGGCTTCGCGGATCTCCTGCTCGCTGGGCGTGGCGGAACGCTCCAGCAGGTCGTGCGCGCACATGATCATGCCCGGCGTGCAGTATCCGCACTGCAGGCCGTGCTGCTCCCAAAAGCCTTCCTGGATGGCATGCAACTGGCCGCCCTGCGCCAGGCCCTCGACCGTGGTCACGCTGCGCCCGTCGGCCTGCACGGCCAGCACGGTGCAGGACTTCACGGCGCGTCCGTCGAGCAGCACGGTGCAGGCGCCGCACAAC
>DATNHL010000234.1:0-8298 GCA_035604995.1 Occallatibacter sp.
CTTCGCGCAACTTGTGTTTATCCCGGTGCGCCAGCAGCAAGATGGCCTCGTCGCAGTGGTTGACAATTCCGTCTGCAAGGCAGGGCTGGTCGGCGAAGATAAGCTGGATGTGATTTTTGCCGGGAATGTCCGCGGCAGTGACCATGGTGAACTCAGACCAGTCGATGCGGCGGTCGAAGCCGATGGAGCGTATGAATCCGCGCGGAATCGTGCTGCGCACGGTGGTTCCGTGCCACATGCCCTCGTGTTCGATGTCGTCCACATAGCGCGCACGGCCCAGCAACTTGTCCACTCCCTCCTTGCGAGGGACGGGGGCGCCAACGATGCGGGTTTTCTCGCTCGTGCTCATGATTGCGGAAGCCTTCGGACTCGTACGGGTTGAGGCATAGCATACAACGGCTCGCCCCGGTTTCCAAGTGAATCGTTCAGCCGGTCAGCTTTGCCAGGGTCCGCGCCAGCACGTCGACGCCGCCGGCAATCCACTCTGGCGATGCGTATTCATCGGGCCGGTGGCTCACCCCGCCGCGGCAGGGTATGAACAACATGGCCACTGGCGCAATGCGCGTCATAAAGAGCGAGTCGTGATAAGCGCGGCTCACCATGCGCTTCGCGCTCCTGCCTGCTTCCGCCGCGGATGCTTCCATGGCCGCCAGAATCGCGGGGTCGCAGAAGGCCGGTGGGTCGGCGTTCACCAGTTCGGTGGTGATGGTGACTCCGCGGCGCTGCGCAACATCGGCGCAGGCGCCGTGCAGAGCATCGAGCACGCTGTCGCGGCGCGCGCCGTCCGTGTCGCGGACATCCGTCTCCAGGCGCACACGCGAGGGAATACTGTTGACCGCGCCAGGAAAGACCTCGCACACGCCAACAGTGCCCACCGTATCGATGGCGCCGGTGGATTTGGCCGCCGATTCGAGCGCGAGAATCAACTCCGCGGCGGCAGCCAGCGCATCCTTGCGGCCCGGCATCAGTTTGCCGCCGGCGTGGCCGCCCTCGCCCTCAATGTTGATGCGCAAGCTGGCCGGCGCGGCAATGTGCGTGACCAGGCCAAGGTCGATGCCTTCCTGCTCCAGCAGCGGCCCCTGCTCAATGTGCAACTCGACAAACTGATGGAAACGCCCAGCAGGCAGTGCGACGGTTTCCAACGCGCCGGCGAATCCGGCCTGGCTGCGCAACTCTTCCAGCCCGTTGCCCTGTTTGTCGCGCAGGGCCAGCGCCGCAGCAGGCGTAAGCACATGGCCCATCATGCGGCTGCCCAGGCAGCCTATGCCGAAGCGGGTTGGTTCCTCGGCAGTAAAGATCACAAGCTCGATGGACCGCCTTGGACGAAAGCCGGCGCGCTGCAACGCCCGAATCGCTTCCAGTCCGCCCAGCACGCCCACGGTGCCGTCATACGATCCTGCGTTGGGAATTGCATCGATGTGTGAGCCGGTGCCTACCGGCGCTAGCTCCGGCATCGCGCCTTGCCATCGAGCAAAGGTGTTGCCAATCGCGTCTTCATGCACCGCGAGTCCCGCATCAGCGCACAACCCTTTCACATAGGCTCTCGCGCGCAGGTCCGCTTCGCTGAAGACCACGCGCGTCACCACCGGAGGCTTGGCTTCAGAGATGCACGCGAGGGCCGTCAACTCTGCGAACAAAGCGTCGATTTCGAGTTTGGGCTCAGTCGCCATGATCTGGGGTCACTCCCCGAGGGGATGCCGGCGCCAGTCCTTGTAGATGAGGTACTTGGCGGGCCGCTTGCCGAGAGCGCCGAACCACTGCGGACAGTACGGGCCCATCCAGATGAAGTCGCCGGCTTCGACTGGGTACCAGGCATCGCCGAGCCGGTAGATGCCGCCGCCTTCGAGCATCAGCAGGCCGTGCTCCATCACGTGAATCTCCACCATGCTGAGCGCCGCGCCCGGATCGTAAGTCATGGTGTTCACGGCGAAGTCGTAGGCGGGGCCGTCGGGCATCAGCGAGCGCACGCGCAGCGCTTCATCGCCCATCAGCGCCACGGGAGCGATGGCGGCTTCCTCTCCGACCACGATCTCCGGGGCAGGAGCTTCGCCGCCTGCTAGACGCTGATAGGGCTTCTCGATGATCGCGGCGCGCGAAGGAGCCACTGCGCGAACCGTATGCGGCGCGCCTTGCGGTAGAAATGCAAATCCGCCCGGCGCGAGGCGATAGTTCTTGCCGTCCGCCGTGAGTTCCAATTCGCCTTCGAGAACATAGACAATTCGCTGTGCCGGCGCGGGTCCGAGCGATCCCTCCGCCTCGAATTCCGCCGTCATCTGCGTAAAGCGCGCGCCCAGTTGTGGCGCGGCGTGGACCACAAACTCCACGCCCGTCGCACCAGGCAAAGGCGTACGGATGAAGGTATTCGGCGTTTGCAGCAGGTGATCCAGCTTCCGGCTGCTTCGCGTTAATCCAAGATGATGCAATGTCGACCTCGTTTGTGCATTTTATCCAAGTTCGCTTGCAAGGCGCAGCAGAAACTCGCTGCCCACCTGGAGGGCGGCTTCAACATCCTCAACGAGAACGGTTTCGGACGGGTGGTGGCTGATGCCGCCGGGGCTGCGCAAAAAGAGCATTGCGGTTGGCACCCTGGTCGCCATCACCATGGCATCGTGCCCTGCCCCGCTCGGCATGGTCTTCGCAGGCAGTCCGGCCGCCTCGATTGCATCGGTCAAGAAGGCCGTCAGCCGCTCGTCCATGGGTACAGCCGGCTGATCCAACCGGTCTGTGCGCTCCAGCGTGAGCCCGCGAGCCGCGGCAATCGCGCCGGCCCTGGCCACCAATTCCTCCACGGCAGAGACGCGCACAGCATCGCGGGCGTGGCGCACGTCCAGGCTCACCTGCGCGCGTCCCGGAACCACGTTGCCCGCATTGGGCTCCACGCTGATGCGGCCCACGGTGGCGACCAGGTCTTCGGTGTTTTGCGCAAGGGCCTCGACTGCCGTGATCCATTCCGCAGAAGCGGCCAGCGCATCGCGGCGCAGAAGCATCGGCGTGGTTCCTGCGTGGTTGGCCTGGCCGGCAAAGGTCAGGTTGAGCCGTGTCTGGCCCACAATCGAAGTGACCGCAGCGACGCGCAGACCCTCCGCTTCGAGTACCGGGCCCTGCTCGATGTGGATTTCCACAAAGGCGATGGCATCCGCATCCATGGCTGCTTCGGCGATGCGCAACGGGTCGAGGCCGAAGGCGCGCATGGCTGCTTCCATCGGAATGCCTTCCGCATCGGGCAGCGTGAGCAATGCGGGATCGAAACGTCCTGCCACCGCGCGGCTGCCGAGAAATGGCACGCCATAGCGCCCACCTTCTTCTTCGGAGAAGGCGATCACTTCAATGGCCAGCGGCAGGTTGAGTTCCTGCGCAATGCCCACCCATTCCAGCGCCAGCGTCACGCCCAGCACGCCGTCAAACGCGCCTGCGTCGGGCACGGTATCGACGTGCGAGCCAAGCAGCAGCCTGCCGCTCGCGCCCTCCGGCCGCCAAAGCCCGCGCAGATTCCCTGCTGCATCCACACGGACGCTCATTCCCAACGCCTGCATGCGGGCGCGCAGATGGGCATGGACCTGTTGCATGGGTGGGGTGAGAAACCGCCGTGTGATGCGGTCCGGCTCCTCAGTCATGGTGGCGATCTGCCTGCATTCGGCGATTGCTCGCAGTGCGCGGTCTCTCATCGCTGCACCAGCTCTCTGCCGCGCGGCTGGTCCGTGAAGCCGTCCGGGCCAAAGATCTGTTCCCCGCGCAGCCATGTCTCGCGCACCCGTCCGCGCAACTCCGTACCCAGATAAGGCGAGAGCTTGTGGCGGAAGCGCAGGTCTTCGAGAGCAACTGTCCATTCCGCGTCCGGATCGAAGACCACAAAATCCGCATCCGCCCCGGCCGCCAGCACACCTTTTCTTCCCGTCAGGCCGGCCAGCCGCGCGGTCTCGGCGCCCATCCACCCACCCACGCGCTCCATTCCGTCTTTCAATCCCATCCCGCGGCGGTGCAATGCTGTCCACATCACCGGCAGGGCAAGGCCGAGGCTGGCGATGCCGCCCCACGCCAAATCCCACCGGCCTTCCTCACGCCGTTTCATCGCCGGCGGGCAGGGCGAGTGATCGGTCGTCGCCATGTCGATCAAACCCTCTTCCAGCGCGGCCCACAGCGCCTCGCGATTGGCCTTCCGGCGAATGGGCGGCGCGCACTTGAACTCCGTCGCCCCATCGGGAATCTCTTCGGCGGCAAACCAGAGGTATTGCACACAAGTCTCCACCGTCACCGGGGCTCCGCGAAGGCGCGCCGCGGCCAGCAGAGGCAGCGCCTGCGCGCTGGCCAGATGGACAATGTGAACCGGGGTCTCGAACTCCTCGGCAAGGCCGATGAGCAGGGCAATCGCCTCGACCTCGGCGGCATCCGGCCGCGATGCCAGGTAGGTGGCGTACTTGCGCCAGTCCGCTCCGGCGGCGTTGAGCTTCTCCGTCGCCGCATCCACCGGACCGGTGACCTCTGCATGGGCCAGCAGCGGCAGGCCGGTGCCCTTCAGCCGGGCAAGGGCAAGCCTCAGTTCAGGCTCGTCCACCCAGGCAAAGCCGTCAATCCCGGAGTGGATGAGGAAGCACTTGAAGCCGAGGATGCCGGCGGCTGCGAGCGCGGGCAGGTTCTCAGCATTCCCGCGCACCACCCCACCCCACGCGGCCCAGTCCACCCACGCCTTGCCCTGGGCCGCCGCCCGCTTGGCTTCAAGCGCCATCACATCCGTGGTCTCGGGCAAGCAGTTCAGCGGCATATCCACCAGCGTGGTCACACCGCCCGTGGCTGCGGCCTGGGTGGCCGTCGAGAAACCCTCCCACTCCGTGCGCCCCGGCTCATTGATGTGAACGTGCGAGTCGACCAGGCCGGGCAGCAACACCGCATCGCCAAAGTCGCGCAGGGCGGCGCCAGCCAGCGCGGCGTCCCAGCTCAGAATGCCGGAGATGCGCTCGTCCTCCACCAGCAGGGTTGCCGGAGCCAGCCCACCAGCGGTTAATACCCGGGTCGATCGGAATGCCTGTGCCATACTGTGATTACTTTCGCCCCTCAGGGAGGCAGTGAGCAAGTTGGCCCCGTCCACCCCACCCAATCCCGAGTTTCTGCGCCGCGCCATCGTGCTGGCTATTCAAAACGTCGATGTCGGCGGGGGCGGCCCGTTTGCCGCGGTCATCGTGCGTGACGGCAAGATCGTCGGCGAGGGCGTGAACACCGTGACCGGCAGCCACGACCCCACGGCTCACGGCGAGATGAACGCCATTCGCGCGGCCTGCAAGGCGCTGGGCACCTTCAGCCTGGCCGGCTGCGAGCTCTACACCAGTTGCCAGCCGTGCCCCATGTGTCTGGCGGCCTGTTACTGGGCACGGCTCGACGCCATCTATTACGGCTCCAGTGCCGCCGATGCAGCCCGCGCCGGCTTCGACGACGCCTTTTTGTATGAGGAATTCCGCAAGGACCCGCCGGCGCGCGCGCTGCCGGCCACGCAGTTGCCGGGCAACGAGGCCTGGGCCTGCTTTGGCGTCTGGATCGCTTCCTCCAAAAAGGTCGAATATTGACTGAATGCCGTCCGGGCAGGAGCTCTAAAACACGCGTTGATTTTGAGGCATTTGCGGCACTACTGAAGTCGTGCCCTGACACTTCTTCCCCTCTGCCAGAGTTTTTCCGCAACCTGTAAAGCTCGCGCTGATTCTGCGAGCCTTATGCGGGGTTGAATCCCCGGTCTCCCTCCGGATCGGGTCTTTCCACAACCCGCGAGGCTTGAGCCTCTGAGGGGCGAAGTCTCCCATCCTTTTCGCGAAAAACCCGAAAAGGATGGGGCACCCGGATTTGTCTCAAATCGCAGAACCGGAATCGCCTGCCGGCGCTATTTCTGTTCGGCCGGAGGCGCGACGGGGGCGCTGTCGGCGGGCTTCATGTGGTCGCGGATGAGGTTGGCGAGGAGGACATCGACCAGCGTGCCGCCCTGGCTTCCGCCGCCGGCAAGGATCTGCGGGACGAGCTGCACCTTGTTTGAGGCGAGAGCCTGCACCACCTGCACCAGCGCGTAGTTGCCGGACTCCATGGAGTCGATCTTGAGCTTGATGACGTCGGCTTCGGCGGTACCGACGGCCTTGGTCTTCGAGGCTTCGGCGTTGCCAACGGTGGTGATGACGTTGGCGTCGGCTTCGGCGTTGATCTTCTTCGATTGGGCCTGGCCTCTTGCGCCTTCGATAGCCGCTTCGGCGCCAAACTTGGCGATAGTGACGCTGCGCTCAGAGTCGACGACGCGGGCCTGCGTGTCGGCCATGGCCTTGGCCTGCTGCAGGTCCTTGCGGGTCTCCTCGGCGAGCTGCTGGGTCTTGTAGGTGACCTGCTCCTGCTCGGCGATCTTGCGGTCGGTGAGCGTCTTCATCAGCGCTTCGGGCGGCGTGATGTCGCCGATCAGCGTATCGATGGCGTTGACGTTGTACTCGCCCAGAGCCGCGGCGATCGACGTTTTGGCCTCTGCCTGCCGCTCGCTGCGCTTTTTCAAAAATTCAATTACGTCCGAGGTCTGCGCCGCGTTGCGGAAGTAGTTGCCGATGGTGGGCTCGAGCACCTGCGTGACGAGGTTGGCCATGGTGCCGAAGCGGGCGATGACTTTCGGAGCGTCGTTGCGCGGAACGTGGATGATCTGGCTTACGTCGAGGTTGAACGTAAAGCCGTCGGACGAACGCACCGTGATCGTCGAGAGCTTTTCGTCGAGCTTGTGCGCTTCGCTTTTGCCGGTGGCCCAGTTGAGAACGATGTTGGCAGTGGGCACAATCTCAACCTTGTGGGTGAAAGGGTTGATGGGGTACTTGCCGGGATCGAGCGGATCGAACCAGACGCCCTTTTGCCCGCGGCTGACCAGGTTGCCATGCTTGAAGGTGTCGCCAGTTACATCCTTTCCCTCATCGCCCACATAGGCAATGACCACGCCGACGTTGGCAATGGGGACCTGGGTCATGGGATAGGTTTCGACGGTGGCGAAGCGCGGATTGATGAAGTAGCGGCCGGCGAGAATGACCTGTTCCTGGAGGCCCTTGTGGCCGCCGTTGGTGATGAAAGCCTCGGCGTCCTGGTACATGTTGTGGCCGGGGACTTCCTTGCCCGCGATTTCGCCGGTGGCCAGGGGCTTGCCGTCCTTGGTGGTGACCACGCCGACCATGTTGTCGGGAATCTCAAGCACCTCAGCCGCGGCAACCTGGAACAGGCCCGTGTTGATGCGATAGGTGCCGGGAGGAATGATGGAGATCTGCGGGCCGCGTTCGCCGCCGCGGGTGAGGAAACCGCGCGCATCCTGGAAGGAGTTGCTCTCGACGGTTTTGGCGAGCACGCGCCCCCCGGAGAGCGGATGGCCGTCACGCGCCTCGACGATGCCGATGTGGCTTTTGTCGATGGTGGTGAACGGCACCTTGCTGACCGCGAACTGCCAGACCCAGAGGCCGAAGTGGATTCCCGGCGCGAGCGTATCCGCCTGGAGTCCGGCTTCGCCGTTCAGCGCGACGATGGCGCCGTCGGGCAGAGTGCGGTTGCTGCCGAAGATTACCCATTTCTTGTTGACAATTCCGATTTCGTCCTTGGAGACGATGACTGTGCCGAAGAAGATGCGTAGAATCGCCTTGTGCAGGATGATGATGAGGATGAGGACCAGTACCCATCCGTACTTGACGATTGGATCAACAGCCGATGAATCCATACAATCGAGCTCCTTGCTTGAAGAGACCATCCATCATAGCTCAAGTGCTGTTACAGCCAGGGAAACCCGCTGCGCGGGGAGAGGCTCCGGGAGCGGCGAAAGGGCGTTCGAACTGTTGTCAGAGTTGGCTACCGGCGGGGACTGCGATGGCGCGAATTGGGCGAATTGCCCCCCTCCGTCTTAAAATAGCGGAACGGCAACGTTTTGGCGGACCAGGAAGGACTAGCATCCTATCAGTGGCCGCCGACGGGGTCGCCGAAGCCGATTTGGGCGGCGATCCGCACCTTCATTTTTTTGGGCCAGCGGCAGTGGCCCCTTCCTTGGCAGCCCAGTCCCGTCGGGACAGAAAAGGAAATACCTTGAGCGCTATGTGGAAACCCAACCAACCCGGATCCATCGCCCCCAACCCTACCCCGGAGCCTGCACGCCCGGCGCCACTGGCTCCGGCATATGAAGCTCCTGCTCCCGCCCGCGCCGCGGCTCCGACCGGCGAGCAAGCCACCATCGGAAAAGGCCTGTTCATCAAGGGCGAGATCAACGGCTCCGAGTCGCTGTTCATCGACGGCAAGGTCGAGGGCAGCGTCAATCTTCCCGGCAAC
>DATNHL010000235.1:0-19336 GCA_035604995.1 Occallatibacter sp.
TTCTTGGCAGAAACACGGGCGCGCAGCGCACGCCAATGGCAAGGAGAAGATCGAAATGGCAGTGGAACGGATTGAGGGAACCAGGCTGGCAGCGGATGAAGTGCTGCTCATCACCAGTGGGGATCTGCGGCTTTCCGCCAACCAGGCTTGCTGGCCGGCGCAGCGCGACATGGAAGAGAAGCTGACCGCGGCCTTCGCGCAGCAGGGCATCAAACTGGTCCGCGCCCATGCGTACGACGAGACGCTCAAGCACGGCTTCATCTCCTCGCAGCGCCGTGGCATGGACGTCTTCATGAACATCCACCCCGAGGCGCGGCTGGTCTTTGCCACCGCGGCCTGGCAGTACAGCCATCATGTGCTTCCCGGCCTGCGCAGCCACAAAGGGCCAATTCTTACCGTGGCCAACTGGTCCGGCCAGTGGCCGGGCCTGGTGGGCCTGCTCAACCTCAATGGTTCGCTCGTCAAGGCCGGCCGTGAGTTTTCTTCCATCTGGAGCAAGGACTTTACCGACGATTATTTCGTCACCGCTCTCGCAGAGTGGCTGCGCGACGGAAAGATCACGCACGACGTCTCGCACGTCAAGGCCCTCGTAGCCGCGCAACTGCCTGCTGAAAGCGCCGCTCTGGGCGCGACCCTCGCCCGCGAGTTGAAGCATCGCAAGGCCATCATGGGCGTCTTCGATGAAGGCTGCATGGGCATGTACAACGCCATCATCGACGACGAGCTGCTGAACCCCGCGGGCATCTACAAGGAGCGCCTCAGCCAGTCGGCGTTGGTCGCAAAGATGCGGACGGTGAGCCGGGCCGAGGCCGAGGCTGTCTATCAGTGGCTTGTCGCGAAGGGCGTGCAGTTCGCCTTCGGCAAGGACTCAGCCACCGAGCTCACGCTCGATCAGGTCATCGAGCAATGCAAGATGTACATTGCGGCCATGCGCATCGCCAAAGACTTCGGCTGCGATGCGATCGGCATTCAATATCAGCAGGGCTTGAAGGACATGACGCCCGCGTCCGACCTGGCCGAGGGCCTCTTGAACAACGCCGACCGGCCTCCGGTCTTTGCCGAGGGCACAAGCGAGGAACTCTATCCCGGCGGTCCGTTGGTACATTTCAATGAAGTGGACGAGTGCGCCGGCGTAGATGCTCTCGTGACCAATCGCTGCTGGAGCGCGCTGGGCCTCGATCCTTCCACCACGCTGCACGATGTGCGCTGGGGCGAGCACTACAAAGGCGACGGTCTCGACGATTTTGTCTGGCTGCTCCAAATCTCAGGCGCCGCGCCCGCCAATCATTTTGTCGGCGGCTACGCCGGCGCGCGCAGCGAGCGCCAGCCCGCCATGTACTTCCCCCTGGGCGGCGGATCGCTGAAGGGCATCGGCAAGCCGGGAGAGATTGTCTGGAGCCGCGTCTTTGTCGAGGGCGGCGCGCTGCACGCCGATATTGGCCGAGGCACAGTGGTCGCGCTGCCGCAGGAAGAGACCGACCGCCGCTGGCGCGAGACCACGCCGCCGTGGCCGATCGTGCATACCGTGCTGCACGGCGTAACGCAGAACCAGATGATGGCTCGCCATCGCGCCAACCACGTGAACATCGCCTACGCGCCTTCCGCCGCGGCTGCCGAAAAGGCGCTGGCCACCAAGGCCGCGATGTTTGCGGAGCTTGGCGTCACCGTGCATCTCTGCGGCGATGCGTTGAATTCATGAGGAAGTGCTCTGTTCGTCTGCTTCCGGTCGGAGAATTTCGATGTAGGCGTGAATCGAACCTTGAAGCTGCCGTGCCCCATCCTTTGTGCGCCTTTTGCACAAAGGGTGGGAGACCACAAAGGTCCATTCCGACGCTATCGCGTGAATCGGTCGTCGGGTGGCTTATTCCGGGCTTTGTTCCGGCGGCAAAATTCCCATCTCCCTATAAATAGGCCGGATTTCCCGCCGCACAGCCGGCAACTGTGTCCAGAACCACGCAGCGCCCAGCAGGACGGCCGATCCGTTGGCGATCACCGTCCATGGCGCGCCGATGGCGTGCGCCAACGACCCGGCCAGCAAACTGCCGAAAGGCGCCATGCCCACAAACGCCATGGTGTAGTAGCTCATCACGCGTCCACGCTTGTCTTCGCTGACAATGGTCTGGATGATGGTGTTGCTCCCCGCCATGCCCTGCATCATGCCCATCCCTGCGATGAGCACCATGATCATCGAGAGCCAGAAGACCCGCGACAACCCGAAGCCGATCAGCCCAAGTCCGAAGACAGTGGCAGCCAGGGGAATCATTCGCACCAGCCCCAGCACGCTCTTGCGCGCCGCCAGCGCCACCGCCGATATCAGCGCGCCCACGCCCATCGCGCCCATCAAGAAACCCAGCGTGTGCGGGCCGCCCTTCAACACCCTCGCCGCGAAGATGGGCATCAGCACCACAAACGGCATGCCCATCAGGCTGACCACGGCAAACAGCGTCAGGATGGTTCGAACAGGCAGGAACTCCGAAACATACGTCCAGCCCACCTTCAAATCGACGAACATCGAAGTCGTCTTGCGCTTGACGGGAGCGATGTGCAGCCGCATCAGCAGCAGCGAAACAATCACGGCGATGTAGCTGATACCGTCGATCAGGAAGCACCAGCCCTCGCTCGAAACCGCGATCAACATCCCGGCCAATGACGGCCCCACCAGCCGCGCCATATTGACCATCGACGAGTTGATGGCGATGGCATTGGAAAGGTCGCGCCGGTCCTCGACCATTTGCACCATGAACGACTGGCGGCCTGGCATGTCGAAGGCGTTGATGATGCCCTGCATCGCGCTCAAAGCCAGCAACAAGGGGATGGTGATGTGGTGCGAGAGGGTGAGGGCCGCGAGCGCGAACGACTGCACCATGGAAAGCGTCTGCGTCCACACCAGCACCTGGCGGCGATTGAGGCGGTCAACCCACACGCCGGCGAATGGCGCGAAGAGGAACGTCGGAATCTGCCCGGAAAAGCTGACCGTGCCCAACAGCAGCGCCGAACCGGTCAATCGATAGACCAGCCAACTGGTGGCGATGCGTGTCATCCACGTCCCGATCAGCGAGATGCTCTGCCCGCCGAAGAAGAGCCGGAAATTGCGATGCCGCAGCGCCCGCCAGGCGTGGGACGAGCCGCTGAAGACGCGCGGTTCCACTGCGACCGGGAGTTCGGCTGTTTCCGCGCGCGTTGTTTTTTTCTCGCTGTTCAAATGTGCTTCCTCATTCCCAACAAATCCTGCATTCCGGGAAAACTGTCATCATTCCAAACAAAGCTGTCATCCTGAGCGGAGCAGGTCGTGCTCTTGCGACCTGCGCCGTCGAAGGACTTGCGGTTGCTTTTGTCGCCTGCGCACTGGATCGGGAGGGTTGCAGAAACCACCGCAACAGCAGGCCACGTCAATTAGTGCCTGTCAGTCACCCAGCCCAACACCGCAGGTCCATTTCTGCATTTCGTCGTTACTTTGCCGCTTGCCAGATCAAGCATGGTCACGTCTATGCCTCCGGAATCGCCGAGGGACCAGATCCGATCAATCGGAAACCTGGCACTAGCCAACTTCTCATGGCGGTTTGTCATCGAACGTACAGTCGCGGTTCACTGCATCTGTCCCATTGTCTGGTATTCCAGCACAACAGGTCCGAGCAGTCCGGCCGAAATCGGCCCGAAGTGTCCCATCTGGAAAGCAGCGTTCTTTGGCCACTGAATCGTGCTGACATAATTGGTCAGCGAGTTCACTACGGTCACTTGGATCTCGCTGTCTCCCTGGCGCATATCATCGACCGGATGGATGCCTTGGTGGTTGGAGCAAGCCTCAGTCCGCTGAACCAGCGGGTCACAGCCAACGGCGTCACGCCGCGGATGCGCACATCATTGAACTTCGGCCCGATGTAGGAATTCAACAGGTAGGTATTGGTCTGGCGGGTGGAATGCTCCAGCCCCGGGAGGTGTTCGGTCCGGTAAAGCTCGACAATCTCGCCGAAGAGGGCGTCTATTTTGGCCCTTTCTGTATCGCGATTCTGTTGAGAAACTGCGAGCTCAATCGCCTTCTGGACATCCGATTCATTCGCGTACTCCAAGCCGCTGAATGTAAGTGACTTCTGAGTTCGCTTTCCGCCGTTCCACTCGGAGAATCGTACCCTCCACGCGTAGCCATTGGCCCGCGGAATCCGGGTGATGCTACCCTGTTGATAGCGTGATTTCAATAACTTCATTCCGCGCCGCTTTTTCGGCCTCCTGGGGAATGGAGTCCGTCTATCATTCGGTGACCAACTGTGACCCGATCAACTTGGATGCATCGCGCAAGATGTTGATTCTAAACGTGGCCCCGTAGCTCAGGTGGATAGAGCAGCAGTTTCCTAAACTGCGTGTCGGAAGTTCGAGTCTTCCCGGGGTCACCACTCCTCTTTCTCCAGGAATTCAACTCGTTGACAGACAGAACGTGCCATTTCCCCAGAAGTCGAGAAGGGCCAGGAACTGCGCGGCTTTGAGCTGGCTTTTTTGACTTTGCAGCCTGGCCCGGCTATAAAAGTTGATGACATGGAAATCCGTTCCATGGCATACCGGCTGCCTGATGCATGAGGCAGTACACTTCACCACGGCAATCGCCAGGATGCTCGGGAAGGCGGTGAAATTCCGCCACTGCCCCGCAACTGTGAGCGCCCCTGTCTCGCCGCCCGTCGTTTTGGGTGATCGGAGAATGCAGGATTTCAGCCAGGGTTGTTTCGCCGCGCGCGAAACGGCCCAGGGAAACCACTGGAGGCGAGCCGCAATGGCTCGTTTTTGGGAAGGTGGCTGAAGCAGGCGCAAGTCAGGAGACCGGTCCTCGGCGCCAAACCCCGCTTACGTTCCGAGGGGAACGAAGGAGCCTGTCATGCCTGCTTCCGCAAGTCTGCGCGCCCGCCTGAGCCGCATATTGCCTTCACTCTTCATCGTCATTCTTTTTGCAGCCTCCGCGGCCGTGTGTCCGGCAGCCTCCATCCGCGGCGTAGTCACCGATCCGGCCGGGGCCAAGGTCACCGGCGCCAATGTGGCCCTCTTGAGCAACGGAAAAGTAGTTACCACCGCCGTCTCCACCGCCGACGGCAGCTTTCAAATCCTCACCGGCACAACGGGCAGATTCTTTCTTGTAGTTTCCGCCAAGAGTTTTCGCCAGGTGGAGACGCCGGGCTTCTACGCCGGCACGCTCGATAACATCGAGCGCAACGTAGTGCTTGAGCCGGAGTGGGTGCGCGAGTCCATCGTGGTGACCGCGACCGGAACGCCCACGCCGCAAGCGCAGACCAGCGCGGCAACCACCGTGCTGGGACCGCTGGACCTGGCGTTGCGCGACGATCTGGTGAGCGATCTGCGGCTGATGCCGGGGACGTTCGTGGCGCAGGATGGGCAACTTGGGGCGCAAAGTTCGCTGTTTGTGCGCGGCGGCGATTCGAATGCGAACAAGATTTTGCTGGATGGAGTGAGCGTGGGCGACCTGGGCGGAGGCTTTGACTTTGGGCCGCTCAGGACCACCGCCGTGGAGAGAGTTGAGGTTTACCGCGGGCCTGATTCGAGCCTTTATGGCGCCGATGCGGAAAGCAGCGTGGTGAGTCTGACCACCCCTCATGGCACCACCAGTTTTCCCTCCATCATGTTCCAGGGCGACGCCGGCAACTTCAACACTTCGCGCGAGGAACTGGAAGTGGCGGGCGCGCACAACAAGTTCGATTACCTGGGCACATTCAGTTGGCTACAGACCGGCAACTCTTTGCCGATGGATGAGTACCACGTGGCCACGTGGGCGGCCAACCTGGGCTGGCAGCCCAACGGGAATACGCAGATCCGCGGAACGTTGCACTATGGCGTGGATGCCACCGGCGTGCCTAGCACGTGGGACTTTTATCAGATCAGCGACGACCGCAAGGAGGGCGACCAGAATCTGTACGTTGGGGCTACGCTAGAGAACCAGACCACGCCGGACTTCCACAATCGCTTGCAGTATGGGCTGACGCGCAAACGGGAGCAGTCGCAGCAGTGGTATCCAGCGGGCTTATGCATCCCTGCCGATAGCTGCGGCGGCGCGCCTGATTCATTCACGGGCGGCAATTATTACGGTTTGCCGGTCACCATCCAAGGTGCGAATGGCTATAGCGCCACCGGGCCTGCGCTGCTGGACTACAGCGCGGCCAACGGCAGCGTCTACCCGAACCGGCTGGACCTGATCTCGAACCGCGACCAGTTTCTCTACCAGGGCGACTACCGACTGACGCCGCATTTCGTGGTGCTGGCCGGATTCCACTATGGGAATGAGCGCGGAGCCGAGCGCGAGCCTGCCTACTTTATCAACGATGCGGTGAATTGGACGAACTACGACTATCTTTTTGGCGCGCACGGCGACTTTTTTAAGGAGCGGCTGTTCTATACGCTGGGCGCGGACGTGCAGCACTACCAACTGATCGGCAACGGCGTTACGCCCCATGCCGGCCTGGGCTTTTATGCGATGCGCCCGAGGAACGGCATCTTCAGCGGAACGCGGCTGAACGGCAGCTTTTCGCAGGGCATCCGCGAACCCAAAGTGACCGATGACTTCGGCTCCCTCTACAGCCTTCTGGAGCAGTACGGCGCGCAGGCGACGATCGAGCAATTGCACATCTCTCCGATTGAAGGGCCTACCACGCGCACATGGGAAGGCGGCGGCGAGCAGGCGTTCTGGAGTGAGCGGATCGTCTTCCGCGCAACCTATTTTCACAATGAATTTGCGCGCGACATCGAGAGCGTCGGGGTCGGCCTGGTTCCGGTGCTGTTTCCCAACCTAAACGCGCAACAACAGATGCAACTTGAATCGACTCTCCAGAACAACAATGCCTACTCGATGGACCTGAACTCGCTGGCCTTTCGCGCGCAGGGCGTGGAAACCACCGTCGAGAGCGGGATCGGCAAGAATATCTTTTTCCGCGGCGGCTACACCTACCTGGATTCGGTGGTGCAGCAGTCATTCTCCAGCGATAACCAGGCGCTGCTGGAGGGCTATGCACCGACGTTCGACGGAATTCCGGTGGGCATTTACTCGCCGCTTAAGGGCGCGCGGCCCTTCCGGCGTCCGCCGCATGCGGGATTCTTTACAGTGAGCTATGCCGGAAAGCGCATTGCCGGCGTCTTTACGTCGGCGTTTGCCAGCCGCAGCGACGACTCGACGTTTCTGGGCTACGAGGACATCAATCAGGTGAATTCGCTGGTGCTGCCCAACCGCAATCTCGATTTCGGCTACGCCAAGCTCGACCTGGGCGGCAGCTATCAGCTGCTCACCTGGCTCGGCATCTATCTCCAGGCGGAGAACCTGGCCGACAGCCAGCACATCGCGCCCATCGGCTACCCCAGCCTGCCGGCGACCCTCCGCGGCGGCATCAAAATCGCCTGGGGCCCAGGCAGCGGGAAGTAAAGCCTGGTTGAGGCTCGCGGCTCCGCAACAAAAAAGCTCCCCGGTCTCATCGTCCAGACCTGGGAGCTTTTTCATTTCTAAAGTGACCGGTTTGTTTTACCCGCGCAAAAAGTCCTTCGCCTTTTGAATCAGCACCTCGCGGCCCACATCGGAGATAGCCTCCGTGAGCGGAAGCTGCTTGGGGCAAACCTCCACGCAGTTCTGCGCAAACCCGCACTCCTGGATGCCGCCGTCGCCCGCCAGCGCGCGCAGCCGCTCTTCCTTGAACACCTTGCCGGTCGGATGGTTGTTGAACAGCTTGACCTGCGCAATGGTAGCCGCGCCCACAAAGCCGGTTTCCTCGTTGAACTGCGGGCAGACCTCCATGCAGCAGGTACAGCTGATGCAATTCGACAGCGGATAATTCGCTTCCTGCTGCTGCGGAAACACGCGCGGCCCCGGGCCCAGATCGTAAGTCCCGTCCACCGGAACCCACGCCTTCACGGCCTTGAGGTTCTCGAAGAGCACCGAGCGGTCCACCTGCAGGTCGCGCACCAGGGGGAACTTACTGAGCGGCTCAATCCGGATCGGTTGCTCCAGGTTGTCGATCAGCGCTGAGCAGGCCATGCGCGCCTTGCCGTTGATGCGCATCGCGCACGAGCCGCAAATCTCCTCCAGGCAATTGGAGTCGTAGGTGATGGGCGTGGTGTCCTGGCCGTCGGCGGTCACCGGGTTGGCGGCAATCTCCATCATCGCGGAGATCACGTTCATGCCCGGTCGCCACGGGAGCTCGAAGCTCTCCCACACCGCGGGAGCATCGGGGCTGGCCTGGCGCTTGATTTCGAGTGCTACGGTCTTCGTTGCCATGAGGCGAGTCTCCCTTTGCTTATTTAGTTGCAGCGTAGCTGCGCGGGCGCGGCTTGATGAACTGTATGTCCACTTCTTCGTATTCAATGCGAGGACCCTCGGCCGCGCCGGTGAAGCTGGCCTTCGAGGTCTTCAGGAACTTCTCATCGTTGCGGTCGGGGAAGTCGGGCTTGTAGTGTGCGCCGCGCGACTCGTCGCGCAGCAGCGCGCCAAGCGCGATGGTCCGCGAAAGCTCCATCATGTTTTTCAGCTGGCGCGCGAAGGCGAAGCTGGTGTTGGCCCACTGGCTGCGGTCGCTCAGGTTGATCTTCTTGTAGCGGTCGAGCAGCTCGACGATCTTTTCGTCCGCCTGCTTCAATCCCTTGTTGTAGCGAATCACCGTCGCGTGCTCGGTCATCGTCTGCCCCAGCTCGCGCCACAGCTTGAACGGGTTTTCCGTGCCCTCGCTCTTGAGCAGATTCGCATTGATCTCCGCCTGCCGTGCCACTTCCGCGGCAGCCCCGCCGTCGCCCTCGGCCGCGGGAAGGCTCTTCGCATACCGCAGAGCATTCGGCCCGGAAACAAACCCGCCGTAGATGCAACTCACCAGCGAATTCGCGCCCAGGCGATTGGCGCCGTGGTACTGGTACTCGCACTCGCCCGCGGCAAAGATGCCGGGAATATTCGTCATCTGGTCGAAGTCCACCCAGATGCCACCCATGGTGTAGTGCACGCCGGGAAAGATCCTCATCGGCTCGTCGTGCGGGTCCACGCCCACAAACTTCTCGTAGATCTCGAGTATCCCGCCCAGCTTGCGGTCCAGCGTTGCACGGTCGATGTGCGTCAGGTCGAGATAGACCATCGGCTGGCCGTCCAGGCCCAGCCCATGCTCATATACCACTTTGTGTATGGCGCGCGTGGCCACGTCGCGCGGCACCAGGTTGCCGTACTTCGGATACCACTCTTCCAGGAAGTACCAGCGATCGGCATCAGGAATCTGCTTCACGGGCCGCTTCTCCCCCGCGTTGCGCGGAACCCACACGCGTCCGCCCTCTCCGCGCGCCGACTCTGACATCAGCCGCAGCTTGTCTTCGCCGGGAATGCACGTGGGGTGCACCTGGATGAACTCGCCGTTGGCGTAATAGACGCCCTGCTGGAAGACGGCCGACTGCGCCGATCCCGTGCAAACCACCGAGTTGGTGCTCTTGCCGAAGATGGCCCCGTTCCCGCCCGTCGCCAGAATAATTGCATCGGCCGCGAAGCTCCGCAGCTCCATGCTCCGCAGGTCAAGCGCGGTAATCCCCCTCGCCACGCCCTTCGAGTCGATGACCGCGGACAGAAACTCCCAGCCCTCGTACTTCTTGACCTTGCCTTCGGACTCGTAGCGGCGGACCTGTTCGTCGAGGGCATACAACAATTGTTGTCCGGTGGTCGCTCCGGCAAACGCGGTTCGCTGATAGAGGGTGCCGCCAAACCGGCGGAAGTCGAGCAACCCCTCGGGAGTGCGATTGAAGGGAACGCCCATGCGGTCGAGCAGATCGATGATGGCCGGCGCTGCCTCGCACATGGCCTTCACCGGTGTCTGATTGGCCAGGAAGTCGCCGCCATAGATGGTGTCGTCAAAGTGCTTGTCCGTCGAGTCGCCCTCGCCCTTCAGGTCTTTGGCCGCGTTGATGCCGCCCTGTGCGCAAACCGAGTGCGACCGCTTGACCGGAACAATCGAAAACAGGTCGACGGTGCCGCCGGCTTCCGCAATCTTGATGACCGCTGCCAGCCCTGCCAGTCCTCCGCCAACCACAATGATGCTTGGTGCTGCCATGGAGTCTTCCTTGTACCTTTCCGCTGGGGACGCCGCTCGAGGCTGCTCCCACGTTTAAATCGAAACGACGAAACCGGCCGCAGGCGCCGCCGTCAATGCGGGGCAGGCAAGGAAACTCACGGCCGGCGCCACGTCCTCAGGCACGTTCGGGTACTTGCCGCCGACAAAGGCCCAGATGCTGGCCAGCCCCATGATGGCCAGCGCCACACCCAGCGCCGCGCAAACGTAGCCGAAGCGCTTCCTCGCCGTCTTGCCCGGCATGATGCCCCACTTGGCCGCGAACAGCCAGATGCCGTAAGCAAAGTGCCAGCAGATGGCGATCATGGCGATGATGTAGACCGCCAGCATCCACGGGTTCTGCAACTCCATCTGAACCTTGTGGAACGAGGCATAGGGATTCTCGGGAAGGGGAATCCCCGAAAACCGCTGGCGATAAACATGCTGCCCGATGTAGAGGAACGCGATCAGCCCCGTATAGCGCTGCGCCGTGTACATCCAGTTGCCCGTCCACGGGTAGTAAACGATATTCGACTTGCCGCGCAGCCAGATCCACACGCCGTAAAGCCCGTGATAGAGGATGGGCAGGAGGATGAAGACCCACTCCAGCAGCCGCACCATGGGCAGGCCGTTGAGGAACTTCACCTGCGCGCCGTAAGCGATTGGGCCCTTCAAGGCCTCGAAGTTCGAGAGCAGGTGCTCCAGCAGAAAGGCGCCGATGGGCACAATCCCGAGCAGTGAGTGCAGCTTGTGCCAGATAAAAGAGGTCCCTTCGCCGGCCCTGAGCGGCTGAACACCGCGGCTGACATTCGAGCGGCTTGGGGGCACGGCAGGTTGTTGGGCGGTGGCCATGGTGGTGTCGGCTCCTAAACGGTCCGGGTAGGTTTCCGCGGTCCGGGTGGATGAACTCCGGATTCCGGGACAAGTTCCTGTTGAGGCGGTTTCAGATTGAGAGACGCGAAATCAATGCATTGTTGCAGATGCATTATTGGAGTCCGAGGATAAGGTCGTCAACCCGCCGCGCTGCACGCCTTTGATTGCCCGAATGAGACCCGCTGAGATTCAGGCGGAAAGCAACGCCGGTCGGGCCTCCAATGCCCCGTCAGTATTGGCTGAGGAGGCTCCCTGCGCTTTCGGCGAACACCGTCTCCAGTTTGGCCGGAAGCTCATCGGTGAGCAGGGGACTTTCAACTCCCGCCCCCGTCAGGCTCCGCTGTTGGCACCCAAAGCGGCCACAATTTCGTCTGTCGACCGCACCCTGCCCAGCCGCGGAAAGATGCGCGTGACCGCATTCGCATGGCTCTCCGCAGTCACCCCGGCCATGGCATCCTCGGCAAACACCTGCTCGTACCCGCGCTCGAACGCGTCGCGCGCCGTGCTCTCCACGCCAAACTCGCTCGCCACGCCGCAAAGGACGATGGTCGTAATCCCCCTCCGCCGCAGTTGCAGGTCGAGGTCCGTCCCGTAAAACGCGCCCCACTGCCGCTTGAGAATCACAATGTCGCCCGGCTGCTGGTCCAGCTCCGGCAGCAACTCGCTCCAGTCCGGCGGCATCGCCCCGGTCGAGCGCATCGCCTGGTCGGCCGTCGGCCGCAGCCGGTCTGCCCCATCGGCCGCCCCGCCCACGTGCACCAGCACCGGCCGCGCCCCCGCGCGCCGCGCCTCGTTGAGCAGCCGCACGCTGTTTGCCACCACACTCGCCATGGAGTGTGGCGCTCCCGGGATGCCCAGAATGCCCTTTTGCAAATCGATGACGACGATCGCTGTCTGGCGTGGATCCAGGTTGAGGCCGTTCATAGTCGCCTTCCTCCCACCGTCAAGAATATTCCCCGCTCCGCGGTTTGATCCTTTGGAGGAGATTTGTGGAATGATTCAGGCGTGGAGCATGGGCAACAGCGCCTCAATCGCCCGCCCGCGATGGCTCAGCGAGAGCTTGGTTTCGAGGTCGATCTCAGCCATCGTCCGGTCCAGCTCGGGCAGGAAGAACAGCGGATCGTAGCCAAAGCCGCCCCTCCCGCGCGGCGCCTCAAGAATCAGCCCCTCCACGGCGCCCTCGGCCGTATGCAGCACCTCGCCCTCCATCGCCGCCGCCAGCACGCACCGGTAGCGCGCCGTGCGCCGATCCGCCGGCACGCTGGCCAGCCGCTGCAGCAGGATCATGTTGTTCCACACATCCGTGTTGTCGTTGGCGTCGGGCGAGTCCACCAGGCCCGAGTCGGCCGCAAACCGCGCCGACCGCACCCCCGGAGCGCCGTTCAGCGCGTCGACTTCGAGCCCTGAGTCGTCGGCCAGCACCAGCTCGCCCGGCGCGTAGCGCGAGTAATACACGGCCTTCAGCGTGGCGTTCGCGGCAAAGGTAGCGCCGTTCTCCTCCGGGGCAGGGATGGCGGCCAGCCCGGGAAGCGGATCGAGGTCGAAGCCATGCGCCTGGGCCGCGGTGCGGAAGTCGCGCAGCTTGCCCTGGCTGGTGGTGGCGGCGTAAAGGCGGAGAGCCATGGGGAAAGTGTAACGGCTGGCGCGAGGCCGCCACGTCAGCGAGCCCTTCAAGTTCATTGGGAGCCGACTTTGCTTAGGGCTTACCTCCGCAAAATCCCTTTGACAAAGCACACGCCGCTTATTTACCGTTCTTCCGTCCGGAAAATATTTCATTTGGGAAATTCTGGCGGTCATTGCACCCTGCTGTGCTCCGCTTCCCAAAGCGCACGTACAGGTTGCACAATGGTCTGGCTTTCTTCAACAGGCGGGTGAGCGAAATGAAAAATGGAATTGCGCCCTTTATAGCGGCGGTACTCCTTCTGGGATTCCTGGCGGCGTCTCGTGCCGAAGCACAATCGCCGCAGGCCGGGCCAACCGAACTGCGCGTCGACGATCTGGCCACTCCGTTGGGCATCGACGATCCAGCCCCGCGCTTCTCGTGGCAGTTGCAGGACCCGGCCCGCGGCGCGCGCCAGACTGCCTACCAGGTCCTGGTTGCCTCTTCTGCCGAATCCCTCGCCCAGGGCAAGGCCGACGTCTGGGCGAGTGGCCGCATCGAGTCGAGCGCCTCGCTGAATATTCACTATGCCGGCCCGGCCGTCCAGCCCGGCACACGCTACTTCTGGCGTGTGAAGCTGTGGGGCGTCGCCGGAAAAGCTTACGCCGAGCCCCCGGCCAGCTGGTGGGAGACCGGCCTGCTGACCCAGGCTGCCTGGCGCGCTGGCTGGATCGGTTACGAAACACCGGAGGAAGCTGCCGTCCGCCACGCCCCAGCCGTGTGGGTCACCAGCCCCGACGCCAAGGCTCTGGCCGCCGAGAAAACTGCCGAGCAGGACTTCGCCTACCGCCAGACCTTCAACCTGCCCAAGCCGGTGAAGCGTGCCGCGCTCTATGCCGCCGGCTTTGACACAGTCTCCGCATGGGTCAATGGCGCCGAAGTGCTGGCGGCCAATCCTTTCCCGCCCTACAAGCAGATGCCGTGGAAGAAATTTGTTCGCGCGGATGCGACCGGGAAACTCAATGCAGGCGCCAACACCATCGCCATTCAGGTCGTGCATTACGTTGCCAATCCCAACGGCATGGTCACCGCCGACCCGCCTGCCATGATGGCCACGCTGGTTGTCGAATACGCCGATGGAACCATGGGTACTTTCTCCTGCGGGACCGACTGGAAAACGGCCATTCATGCGCCGTCGGGCTGGCAGCAGCAGGCCTTCGACGACTCGGCCTGGAAGGCCGCGGTCGTCTTTCAGCAAAACGCGAGACCGGGAGAAGAGCCGCTCGGCCATCCCTGGATTCCCGACTCGGTCAAGGCGCTGCGCAACACGTTTTCGGTCGACAAGCCTGTGAAGTCGGCGCGGCTTTACGCCACGGCGCTGGGCGCCTACGAGCTGTTCCTCAACGACGATCGCGTCGGCAACGAAGTGCTCGCGCCCGGTTGGACTGACTACCGCGAGCATGTGAAGTATCAAACCTATGACGTGACCGCGCAGGTGGCGCGCGGCGACAATGCGATCGGCGCACTGCTGGCGCCCGGCTGGTACGAAACGCCGCTCGAGTGGTTCCAGCAGCCCAACAACTACGGCGACACTCCCCCCGCGCTCCGGGCCCAGTTGCGGATTGAACACACGGACGGCAGCGTGGAATGGGTGGTAACCGACAATAGCTGGCTGGCCGACGGAACCAGCATCCTGCATTCGGAGCTCTACGACGGCGAGAGCCAGGACGCGCGGCTCGCGGCACCGGGCTGGGACACGGCAGGCTATAACGCTTCCTCATGGAAAGCCTCAATCGCCATCGATCCAAAGCCGGTAACCATTGAGGCCCAGGACTTTCAGCCCATCCGCGTCGAGCGCACCCTGACGGCGAAGTCCATGACCGAGCCCAAGCCCGGCGTCTATGTCTACGATTTCGGGCAAAATCTCTCCGGCGTGGAGCAGTTGCGCGTGCAGGGCCCCGCCGGAACCGATGTCCGCCTGCGCTTTGCAGAGATTGTCAACGACGACGGAACCATCTACATCGACAATCTGCGCACCGCCAAGGCCACTGACCACTTCATCCTCAGCGGCAACGGCGTCGAAGAGCTCACCCCCCAGTTCACCTTTCACGGCTTCCGCTACCTCGAACTGACCGGCCTGTCCGCGCCGCCCGACAAGAGCGCCGTCACCGCGCTGGTCTTCCACACCGACGCGCCCTTCACGGCGAAACTGGAAACCGGCAGCTCCATGCTCAACCAGCTCTGGAGCAACATTCTCTGGGGCCAGCGCTCCAACTTCGTGGGCATTCCCACCGACTGCCCGCAGCGCGACGAGCGCCTCGGCTGGATGGGCGACGCGGAAGTCTTCTGGCGCACCGCGGCCTACAACATGGACCTCGCCGCCTTCTCGCGCAAGTTCGGCGGAGACATGCGCGCCACGCAGGTTGGCATGCCCTATTACGGCATCTTCTCGCCCGGAACCGTAACGCCGAATGCCGGTTTCGCGGCCGGCTGGAGCGATGCGGGCGTCATCATCCCCTGGACCTCGTGGCTGCAGACCGGCGACTTGAGCATCATCGACCAGAACTGGGCCGCCATGGAGAAGTATCTCAACGCCATCGCGGCCAACAATCCCGACGGCCTCTGGGTGCACAAGTCGGGCATTCCCTTCGGCGACTGGCTTTCGCCGGAAGGCAAGACCGATTACGGCCTGATCGCCACGGCCTACTGGGCCTGGGACGTGACGCTCATGCGGCAGATGGCCCACGCAACACGCCGCACGCAGGACGAAGAGAAGTATGCTCAGCTCTTCGAGAAGATCCGCTCGGCCTTCCAGAAGAAGTATGTGCACGAGGACGGCTTTGTAGCTGGGGCGGACAACACACCATCGCCCTTTGGCCGCATCAACAATCCCAATGCCAAGAGCCACGGCGGCGACACCCAGGCCGGCTATGTGCTCGCGCTGCATATGAACCTGCTGCCTGAAACTCTGCGTGCCAAAGCCGCGCAGAAGCTTGCGGACAAGATCGAAGCCAACCACGGATTGCTCGGCACAGGCTTTCTCGGCACGCCCTATCTGCTTGAAGAGCTGACCAAGACCGGCCACACCGCGCTTGCCTACAAACTCCTGCTCAACACGCAGTATCCCTCCTGGGGCTACCTGGTCGGTCACGGTGCAACCACCATGTGGGAGCGCTGGAACGGAGACCAGATGAAGGACGACCCCAGCATGAACTCCTACAACCACTATGCCTATGGCGCGGTGGCCGACTGGATCTATCGCTACGCCGCGGGCGTCGATGCAACGCCGCTCGACGCGGGCTACCACACCATCGTCCTGCATCCGGTCTTCGATGCGCGCCTAGGCCACATCGCCTTCGACTACGCATCCTCCTACGGCCCGATTCATTCCGATTGGACCATTGAAGGAACCACGGCCGCGTGGCACGTAACCCTCCCGGCGAATACAAAGGGCTGGCTGCCGCTCAGCGCAGCCGACGCGGCGAAGTACAAGCTGGAGGGTGCGCCGCTCTCCGCGAGCAAGTTAGCCAAAGCTATAACTCGCGACGGCAAGCCCGGCTATGAGATGGAACCCGGGAGTTATAGCTTCCAGTTAAGTCTTGAGTAAAAGGCAATCGCAAGACAAAAGCCTGACTGCCGGGCATTGGTTGAAACTGCCGCCAGTCAGGAAGAGGGAGAACGAATTTGTCAATTCTTGCGGGAATCGGATATCACTTCATCGGCTCGGCCTGCGCCGCGTCCTTTTATGCGCCGATCGGAAAAGTCAAGCGCTGGTCCTGGGAGACCACCTGGGCCATCGCCGGGTTCTTTTCCTGGATACTGCTGCCCATCGGCGTGAGCCTCTGGCTGCTGCCGGACTTCCACGGCTTCTACGCAGCCTTGGGCCCGCACCTGCTGCTCAAGGTGGCCATCTTCGGCGCCATGTGGGGCGTGGGCAACGTCAGTTACGGCCTTACCATGCGCCACCTGGGCATGTCGCTCGGCATTGGCGTGGCCATCGGCGTGGTGCTGGTGGTGGGCACGCTGACTCCTCCGCTCATGGATGGGCAGGCGGCGATGCTGTTTGAGACCCGCGGCGGCCTGTTGACCATGGCCGGCGTCCTGGTTGCGCTCATCGGCGTGGCCGTTGTCTCTTATGCCGGCCACCAGAAGGAAGTGCAGCTCAGCGGCGCAGACCGGGAGTTCAACGTGAAGCTCGGCCTGCTGCTGGCCGTGATGTGCGGCATTTTCTCCTCCGGCATGGCGTTCGCCATTCACGCGGCAGAACCGATGAGGGTCGCAGCGCTGCATCTGGGAGTTGATCCGCTCTATGCCTTGCTCCCGAGCTACGTGATCATCATGGGCGGCGGAGCTGTGGTGAACCTGAGTTACTGCTTCATCCGCCTCGCCGCGCTCAAGCGCCTCTCCCTGCGCGCCGATCTGGCGCGGCCTGGCGGCACGCTGCTCAAAAACGGCCTCCTCGCCGCCAGCGGAGGCATCATGTGGTATCTCCAGTTCTTCTTTTACGCATGGGGCCAGGCCAACATCCCACAGCAGCTGTCGTATGTCAACTGGATGCTGCACATGAGCATGTACGTGCTCTGTGGCGGCCTCGTCGGCCTGGCGCTGGGCGAGTGGGTCGGCGTCGCCAGCAGGCCCGTCCGCCTGCTCTGGGCTGGCATTCTGGTCATCATTGCCGCGGCGAACCTGGTGGGGTTGGGGATGGCTTCCTAAAGGCAGGGAGTAGGGATTAGTGGTCAGTTTGAACGAAGAGCCGCACGACCTTTCATGAGCGCGTTTTCAGTTCTCCGCACCCACCGGAATGGCCCGCAGCCGTTGGGCGATTTGCTGAAGAAGAGGCTTGTCTGCGGCAGCTCCTCGCGCACTCTCCTTTTGGAAAGCCAACTTCAATAACTCCTGTTCTTTGGCACGGTCGCCTGCCAATGACGCAATGCGAGAGAGGTCGAGCAGCGCGAGGCCGCCCCAGGTTTGATAAGGCTCTGTTGCGTGTTCGTGTAACAGTTCACGGTAGTACGTTGGATGCGCAGCGCTGACATCGACCAGCCGCTTGCCGTTCCACCGGTAGATCGAGGGGATGTCAAGAATGTTTGGTTTCTCGTGAGCGATGATGAAGCTTCGACTGCTTTCATCGATGGACTTTGTCTCGAAAAAGCTCCCTGTGATGCGTTGCAAGCGGACGAATCTCCCGGCGGATTGACCGACCAGCTCCAACTCTCCAGCTGCCAGACCAAATTGCGAGCGGACTAGAGCAACCGGCAGGCCTTCCGAGGCGATTTCGGGGGTAAACTCGATCTGTGGGGCGTAGGTGGGCTCGAGTTCCGACTGCCAGAGGGCGTGAGCGTTTCCGACCTTGTCGACACGAAAGACGACGATTTGCGAAATATTCTCCTGGGGATTCGGCGGCAGGCTCCAGATTACGACGCCAAGATCTTTCCGGCCGGGAAAATGCTTCACGACCGGGGAATCCTGTGCTTGACCGATCGCAATGGCAAAAAAGACAAGGGGGAGCAGGCAGCGAAGCGTCGTCATGGCAACTTGCTTCATATGCGGACGGGCAAGAGCGCTGCGTTGATGCGTTCTCGCCGCGATTGCATCACTTTAGCACGAAACACGAAGGTCGGGGGTGACCCCGGCCTTCGCGCTGTGAGTTCAGATGCTCCTTCAGTCAATAATCTGCTCCACCCGCAAATCCCGCGAAGAAGCTCCCACGCTCACCGTGCGTTTGCCCGCTGCCGTCACCCACGCACCTTCCTTCGTCGACCAGAACTGCAACTGACGCGGCTCGACGTGCAGCGTGACCGTCTTCGCCTCGCCCGCGGCCAGGTGAACCCGGTCGAAGGCCACCAGCGCGCGGACAGGGAACTGAACCCCCGCCGGAATCTCGCTCGGTGCCCCCAGGTAAACCTGCGGCACTTCGTCGGAATCCGCACCGCCCGTGTTCTTGATGTGAACTTTGACCTCAAGCCCGCCGTCCGCGGTCTTCTCCACCTTCAATCCCGAGTACTCGAAGGTGGTGTAGCTCAGCCCATGCCCGAAGGTGAACAGCGGCGCAATCCCCTCCTTGTCGAACCAGCGATAGCCCACGTTCACGCCTTCGCTGTAAGTGGTCTTGCCGTCCACGCCCTTCATCGACCGCTCCGGGTGCTTCGGGTCGGTGGCGGCGTAGTCCGCCAGGCTCTTGCCCCAGGTCACCGGCAGCCGTCCCGCTGGGCTGGTCTTCCCGGCGAGCAGGTTGGCCGTCGACCAGCCGCCCTCATCGCCCGGCCACCACATCTCCAGCACCGCCTTCACCTTGTCCAGCCACGGCAGCGCCACCGGCTGGCTGGTGTTGAGCACCACAACCGTGTTGGGATTGACCGCGGCCACTTCCTCCACCAGCTTGTTCTGCTCGCCCGGTAACCCGAAGACGGGCGAGAGGCGCGTCCACACAAAGACCACCGCAACTTTGGCGCTCTTCGCAGCGGCGATGGCCGCCTCGTGATCCGCCTTGCGCTGTTCCGGTGTGTACCAGTTCAGCCGCACTTGCACCGGCGCGGCCGATGTGTCGGGGCTGATTTTGACTTCGATCCTATGCGCACCCTCGGTGAGTTCCACCGGGCGACGCACATTGTCCAGTCCATCGGTGGTGGGAATGGCGTTGTCCTGGTTGGCCTGCAGAATGTCGCCATGCACGCCGCCCTGGAAGGCCCCGGTCCCGGCCAGCCGCTTGCCGTCGATGGAGATGTTGGCGTTGGTTCCCAGAGCCTGCAGATAGAGCCAGTAGTCGCCCGCGTGGGGAACGGTAAGCGTACCCTTCCAGCTGACTGTGGAGTTGGGC
>DATNHL010000236.1:0-10662 GCA_035604995.1 Occallatibacter sp.
CCGCGTCAAGCTCCACCGCCAGCGCGCTTTCGGCGATGTCCTCGAAGCCCGCTTCGGCCCCAGACCCAAAGCCGGTTCCCCAGAGCCCGTTCTCCTGCTCGGCCACCTGGACACCGTCTGGCCCCTCGGCACTCTCAAGGCAATGCCTTGTCGCATTGCTGAGGGCCGCCTCTGGGGTCCCGGCACCCTGGACATGAAAGCCGGCGTGGCCATGGCCTTCACCGCCATCGAACTGCTCACGGAGATTGGCCTGCTGCATCGGGAGATTGTCCTGCTGCTCAACAGCGAAGAGGAGGTCGGCAGCCCCGTCTCGCGCCCCATCACCGAGCGGCTGGCCCTGGCGTCCCAGGCAGTCTACGTTCTCGAACCGGCCCAAGGCCTGGCCTACAAAACCGCGCGCAAGGGCACCGGCAACTGGCGCATCGAAGTGAAGGGCGTTGCCGCCCACGCCGGCGTCGACTTTGAAAAGGGCGCCAGCGCCATCCGCGAATTGGCCCGTGTCGTCGAGACGGTCAGCAGTTGGACCGACCTCAAGCGCGGCCTCACGGTGAGCGTGGGCCTTGTCCGGGGAGGATCAAAAACGAATGTGATTCCCGCCCAAGCCTGGGCCGAGGTCGACGTGCGCATCGCCTGCAAGGCCGACGGCCCGCGCATCGAGCGCAAATTCGCCGCCCTCCAACCAACCGACAAGCGCTGCTCGGTTACCGTCGCCGGCGGCATCAACCGCCCGCCCATGGAACGCACCCGCGGAACCGTACAGCTCTACCGCAGGGCCAGGGCGCTGGCCGTCGAGCTGGGCTTCCAGCTCGACGAAGCCTCCACCGGCGGCGCATCCGACGGCAACTTCACCTCCGCGCTGGGCATCCCCACGTTGGACGGCATGGGCGCTGTGGGCGAAGGCGCGCACGCCCGTCACGAGTCGATTGTGCTCGAGCATCTTGCGCCCCGGACCGCGCTGCTGGCTGGATTGCTGGCAGGATAATTCCGCCACGACGGACCAGGCGCCCCATCCTTGCCGCGCGCCGCAGCGACTCTGTGCCGCAAGGGTGGGAGAACACGGAACCCAATCCGCCTTTACGGATGAACCAGATAATTCTGCAGGAAGAAGTACCCGGCCGTGACAAAGCCAATCACCGCAACCGACCAGCGCATGGCCCGCTGATTGACCCGGCGGCTGTAGTGCGCTCCAAGGTACCCTCCCAGCGCTGCCAGAACGGCCATGATCAGGCAGAACCGCCACTCCACACGCCCGGCCGCAATGAACGTGATGGCCGGAATGCCGATGGAAACAGCTGCCGTGACCACCTTCAGCGCGTTCATCTCGTGGATGTCGTGCACACCGCAGAAGCCGAACAGCGCCATCACCAGGAATCCGCCGCCGGCGCCGAAGTAGCCCACGTAAACGCTGACCACTACCATGCCTACAAGCAGGGCCATGTTATAGCGCTCTCCCCCGGAAAGTGTGGCCAGCCAACGCCCGAGTGGAAAGCTCAGCACGAAGATCACCGCCGCAAACAAGAGCAGCCACGGCAGCAGCTCGCGGAAGCGCTTGTTGCCGGTGTGCATCAGAAGCAAGCCGCCCAGCTCCCCGCCGATGCCGGAAGCCAGGCTGAGCGGCAGCAGCTTCCAGCCATAGCCGCGCAGGTGCTGCCGGAAGGCCACCACCGAGGTCAGCTGCCCCGGCCACAGCGCCACTGTGTTGGTGGCCTGCGCGGAAACCGCTCCCACCCCAGCCGCAGTGGTGCTGGCCAGCAGCGCCGGTAGCGACAGAAACGAGCCCCCGCCGGCGATGCTGTTCAGCACCCCGGCAAAAAACGACGCCGCGGGAAGCCAGCAAGCTCTTAGAAGATGAAAGACGAAGGGGACCATAAATCAATGTACGGCACCTCGCATAAAGACGCATAAGGTTTGTTTTCCCTCGCCGCCTCCTCTCCGGGTCGCGGGCAGGGACTTGCATCCCCCACGTCTGGTGCTTTCCAATGGAAGCGCCTGTTACACTCCCCACAAGCAACCATGGAGCTGATTACGCAATGAAATACACCGTTCTGTTCCTCTTCATGGCGGCAGCCGCCACTGCCGCAGCCGCCCAAACCACAGCCAAACCAGCCGCTCCGGCAACCGCCGTGCATCACGCTGCCACCACAACGCCTGCCGCCAAGCTGCCCGCTGGCGTGCCGGTGGTCAGGGGAATCGTCAAATCGGCGTTCACGCTGCGCTACGAGGACATCAAGCTCGGCACCGGCGCCGATGCCGAACCCGGCAAGATGTTCAAGGTCCTCTACAGCGGATACCTGGGCAGCAATGGCCGCCCCGACGACGGACACAAGTTCGACTCTTCCGACGACCACCGCCAGCCGCTGAAGGACAAGGACGGAAAGCCGGTCATGGGCGACGACGGCAAGCCCAAGCTGGGCGATGCGCAGCCCATGGCCTTTCCCCAGGGCATGGGCCGCCTGATTCCCGGCTTCGACCAGGGATTCAACGGCATGAAGGTCGGCGGCAAGCGCCGCCTGTTCATCCCCTGGCAACTGGCCTATGGAGCCAAGGGCCGGCCCGGTCCAGACGCCGCGCACCCCGGGATTCCGCCCAAGGCCGATCTCATCTTTGATGTGGAACTGGTAGACGTGGCCGACATGCCCGCGCCCCCAAGCCGTCCAGGCATGCCGCCGGGAGGCCGCCCCATGCCCCCCGGCGCGCAGCCGCAGCCTTCGGCGCCCGGCGCTGCCCCTGCCCCTGGAGCACCTGCTCCACCCGCGGGAGCGGCTGCTCCAAAGACTCCTGCTGGGGCGACGTATGGGGCAGCCCCGACTGGTGCGCCACCAAAACCTGCCGCGCCTCCGACTCCATCGACCACTCCGGCTCCGTCCACGGCGCCAGCGCCCGCAGCTCCGGCTGCTCCTGCAACCGCGCCGGCCCCCGCAACGCCCACAACGCCGCAACCGCACTAACGGTTGCACTTTGGGTGCCCCATCCTTGCCGCGTTCTTGTTCTTGCGGCAAGGGTGGGCCGCCGCAAACCCCGGAGCACGCACGTCCTCGAATCGATCAGGCCACGCCGGCCGGCAACTCCGGCGTGGCCTTCAGCAGTTGCCGCGTGTACGCCTCCGTAGGGCTCGCGCACAGTGCCTCGGACTCGCCCGTCTCCACCAGCCGTCCCCGCTCCATCACCGCAATCCGCGTGCTCAGATAGCGCACCAGCGGCATCGAGTGCGAAATGAACAGGTAAGTCAGCCCCAGCTCCCGCTGCAGCCGGCGCAGCAGGTTCACAATCTGCGCGCCCACGCTGACATCGAGCGCCGATACCGGTTCGTCCAGAATCAGCAGCTTCGGCCTCAGCGCCAGCGCTCGGGCAATGTTGATCCGCTGCCGCTGCCCGCCCGAGAACTCGTGCGGAAACCGCCCCAGCGCCGACTCCTCCAGGCCCACCTCACCCAGCAGCTCCACAGCCTTGGCGCGCAGCGCGGCCCGGTCCGTCCTGATTCCCGCCTCGCTGGCGTGGATCATCAGCGGCTCGGTCACAATCTGGAGCACCTTCATGCGCGGATTCAGCGCCGCATACGGGTCCTGAAAGACCGGTTGCATCTGCCGCCGCAGCCGCCGCAACTCCGTCCCCGAGGCCCTCGCCACGTCGGTCCCGTCCACGCGCACGAATCCTCGTGTCGGCGTCACCAGCCCCAGAATCATCCGCGCCAGCGTCGTCTTGCCCGATCCCGACTCGCCCACCAGGCCCAGCGTCTCGCCGGCCTCAACCGTCAGCGACACATCGTCGACGACAGTCTGCATCCGAGTCGCGAGACCCTCCCGCCGCGGATAGCTCTTCGTGACCCCGTTCACCTCAACCAGCGCCATGCCCAAATGGTACATGCCACCTGCGGTGGGACGGACGCCGCTCGCGCGCCACCATCTCTGCCCGTGTCAGGGCACGACTTCAGTCGTGTCGAGAATTCTGCGAAACGAACGCAGGGCTTTAGCCCCTGAGGTATGCTTCTTTTCACCCTGGTCGGGCCCCTGATCGAGAGCTTGCCGTCAATCCAGCTTCGGATGCAGCTTGTGGAAGCCGGTCGCCTGCTGGTACTCCGCGGCAAACGCAGCCAGCTTCGCGTCCTGGTAGTGGCCGGCAAGAAACGTGAGCGACACCGGCGTCCCCGGCCCGCCGATGTCGTCGTTGTCGCCGTCGTCGACGGCGGGCGGCTTGGGAGCATCTGCGCCGCGCAGCCCGTTGGGCACAATCAGCGCCGGATGGCCGGTGAGGTTGGTGGCCACCAGCTGCGTGCCGGTCGTCGGCGTCACAATCACGTCCACCTGCTCGAACAGCGCCGAAATCTGCCGCACAGCCAGGGTCCGCGCCCGGTTGGCCTGGATGTACTCGACCGCCGGATAGAAGCGCGCAACGCGGAAGTCGTTGGGCCAGTCTTCCACGCCCTGCTCGGTCAGCAGCGCATCGCGCCCGCTCATGGTCAGGTCGTCGAACGCCGCCGCTGCCTCGGCCGTCAGCAGCGGCGTCATCGCATCGTAAGGTAGCTTGGGCAGCTCCACCGGAATCAGCGTCACTCCCATCGCCCGCAACTTGTCCAAAGCGGCTGATTCATAGCGCCGGTCGTAGTCCCGTCGCGCTCGGCCGATCTTCATCTGCTCATTGCGGTCTTCGCGCTTTTTCTTCTCTTCGGCGCTCTCGTTGGGCGGGGCCTCGTGCAGCTTCAGCGGCTCCGGGGGGTCAAACTCGCTCTTCAGGTAGCCGATGCGCAGCTTCTTCCAGTCAATGAATGAAATCCGATCGAAGACCGCCGGATACACCGATGCATCCTTCCCATCCGGTCCATAAATCGCCTCCAGAACCAGCGCGCAATCCTCCGCCGACCGCGCAATCGGCCCCAGCTTGTCCATCGTCCAACTCAGCGCCATCGCCCCCGTGCGCGGAACGAAGCCGAAGGTCGGCCTCAGTCCCGTCACTCCGCACCGCGTGGAGGGCGAAGAGATGGACCCCAGCGTCTCCGAGCCGATCGCAAAGGCCACGCACCCCGCCGCCACCGCGCTCGCCGGTCCCGCCGAAGACCCGCTCGATCCCTGCTCCGGGTTCCACGGGTTGCGCGTCCGCCCGCCGAACCACTTGTCGCCCATGGCCAGCGCGCCCAGCGTGAACTTCCCCACCAGCACCGCTCCCGCCGCATCCAGCCGCTGCACCACGGTTGCGTCTTCGTCGATCATCTGGTGCTCAAACCCTCCCGCGCCCCACGTCGTCGGATAGCCTTTCACCGCCAGCAGATCCTTCGCGCCCCACGGGATGCCGTGCAGCGGCCCGCGATAGTTTCCGGCGGCAATCTCCTCGTCCGCCTTCCTCGCTTGATTGAGCGCGCGCTCCTCGGTGAGGTTAATGACGAAGTGCAGCTTCGGGTCGAGCAGCTTGATACGGTCGAAGTACATTTGCGTGAGCGCTCGCGAAGTGATTTTTCGTCCCAACAGCAGCTTCCCCAATTCGGAAATGCTAGCGAAGACGAGGGACAGATCCTCTATGCGTCCGGGTGCCGAGGGTGGGCTGCCGACAGAGTCGGCCTGAATTACCGCTCCGCCCTCTGCAGGGGGCAGCGTCTCACAGTCTAGCCGAGGCCGGGCTTTCGCCGCTGGCATCGGATGAAACACAATCGCCGGCGCCACCGAATTAGGTATCTTCAGCTTCCGGATGGCCTTCATCGAGCCGTTCTGATCCACCAGCCCATCGATCATCATCTGCTTCTGCTCTGCCGTAAACGGCCCCACCCCGGCCAGCACGGCCGCCTGATCGATCATCTCCGCCGTGATCTTCGGCGGCTTGGACTGGTCCGTCCCCGCAGCCTCCTGCGCCTGCGCCGCCAGCGTGTACAACACCCCCGGCAGCAACGCCGACGTGATCCCAGCGCGGCTGCACGCAGCCAGAAACCCTCTCCGATCCAGCGTCATTCCCGCATCCTCTCCACCGGCGCACGCGCCTGCTCAAAGACAATAACAAATTCGCCTCACGGGTCCGGGGCTAAAGCCGTTCGGATTGCGACGCGTTTTCAGTGGCCTGAAGGCCACTGCTCCCTCCGGAAAAACAATCAGCGGCCAACATCTGGATGGCGTGAACGGGCGAAAAACAGAAGCGCGGCGCAAGGTCGCTCCCCCGCCGCGCTGTTTTTCTGGTTGCCCCGCGATCATTTCCCCGCCGCATCCAGCTGCGCGCGTGCCCTGGCCATCGCCGCCATCCGGCTCTTCCCCTCCGCCTCATAGTCGATCGGAATGGGCAGCCAGTGCTGAGTCTTCATGCGCTCAACGAACGCGTCGAAGCGCGCCGCGAACGTTGCGTCGATCGCCGCCACCGCGGCCTGCGCCTGGGGCAGCAGGTCGCGCAGGTGCTTCATCTCCTCCACTGCGGTCTCCGGGTGGTAGCTCAGCCGGTCGCCCGTCTGCATCGCCTCCACCAGCACATCCGGCGGCTCGGAGATGGGCATTGTCTGGTTCATCGCATCGTAGGTCCCGCGCAGCCGCGCCATGGTCCCGGCAAATCCATCCAGCTCGCCGCGCCGCGCCGTCAGCCCGGCCGCCCGCCGCACCTCCACGGTCACCTTGGCCGCCGTGCTTCCGCTTGGCACCGGAATCACCGTGGTCAGCGTGTTACCCTCGAAACTCCACCCGCCCTTGCCTGTCGGGCCGGCGCGCTTTACCGCAACGCCATTCACCGTCACCGCCGCCGGAGGCCAATCCGCCGGCAACCGCACCTCAAACCCGCGCGTCTTCAGCATCCCCGCATAGCCGCCCTCTACCGGCCCAATTTCTATCTTCAGCGTGTCGCCGCTTTGCGTAGCCTTGATCGGCGTCTTCGCATACACCCCGTGCTGGTAATCCACCGAGTGGCCCGAGTCCTCGTATACCGAGTAGTTCGACGTCGCGCCGTCCGCCAGCGGCCACACGTTCACAATCAGCGGGTCAACGGGCTTCTCGCCGGTGTAGCGCATGGGCGGCTGCATGGGCACAATCGCTCCTGCGCGCAGGTAAACCGGAGTCTGCTCGATACTGAAGCTGCGCTCCACCGCAGTGGGCCCGGCAAAGTGCTTGCCGGTCGGCCATTCGATCCACTCGCCCTTGGGCAGCCAAACCTTCTCCGTCGCCAGGCCGCTCGCCTTGTCCACCGGGGCGGTCACCGGGCTGACGAGCAACTGGTCGCCGAAGACATACTCGCCCTTGCTGTCATAGGCAGCCTGGTCTTCCGGCCAGTCGTAGTAGAGCGGCCGGAAAAACGCCACGCCGGTATCGTAGGTGCGCCGCGCCTCGGTGTAGAGATACGGCTCCAGCGCATAGCGCAGCTGGAACGTGGAGCGCAGGATGGAGGAGTACGGCTCCGGATAGGCCCAGGCGCGGCGCTCCGATTCAGGATTCTTGGTGGTGTGCGTGCGCAGGATGGGGCTGAACGCGCCGAACTCGACCCATCGCGTATAGAGCTCCGGATCCACAACGCCCGGCATGTGCCCGCCGATGTCGTGGCTCCAGTAGGCGTAGCCCACGTTGGCCGCCGTGGCCGTGAACCACGGCTGAAACTGGAGCGAGTCCCACACCGAGATCGTGTCGCCGGAAAATCCGATCTGGTAGCGATGGTTGCCCAGGCCGCCCCAGCGATGGAACAGGATGGGGCGCTTGCCCTCGCGCTGCTGGTCGGTGAAGTGGACGTAGTTGAGCCACCAGGTGGGCATCACGCCCGGCATTTCCGTCTTCTGCTCCTGTTGCCAGTCGAGCCACCAGAAGTCGATGCCCTGCTTCTCCAGCGGATGGTGCACCAGTTCCATATAGTTGGTGGCGAACTTCTTGTCCGTAATCTGGAACGGCACATATTTCCGTGTCGCCGGATCGATGCCCATCGCCTTGGCCATGGCCGGGTACGCCTTCTCCCACGGTTCGACGCCGGAGGCAGGGTGCAGGTTCAAGGTTGTCTTCAGACCCTCGGCATGCAGCCTGGCGAGAAAATCGTCGGGGTCGGGAAACAGCGTCTTGTTCCAGGTGTAGCCGCTCCAGCCCAGGTCGTGGTTCGACTGATCCTTCTCGCCCATGGCCCTGAGCTGCTCATCGCTCATGTGCCAGCCCATATCGATGACAAACACATCCAGCGGCACATCGTTCTCGTGGAAGCCGTTGACCAGTTGATCGAGTTCCTGGTCGGTGTAGTCCCAGTAGCGCGACCACCACGCACCGAACGCAAATCGCGGCGGCAGCGGAATGCGGCCTGCCACGCGCACGTAGTCGCCCAGCGCTTTGCGGTAATCGTGGCCGTAGCCGAAGAAGTAGAGGTCCTGCCGTTCGCCGGTCGGCCGCTCCATCACCCAGGGCCAGGGGCTCTTTTCGCCGTCCTTGAAGCTGAAGTCCGCCGAGTCGAACAGCGGCCGCGTCGAGTCGTCCACCACCGACCACCCCGAGCGCGAAACCAGGCCCTCGCCGATCGGCTCCTGTGTCTTCGAGCCCAGCGCCCCGTCCAGCGTGCGCGTGGTTCCCAGCAGGTTTTGGGAGTCGGTGTCGCTGGGATGCCAAACGACTTTCCCGCCGTCGACTTTCTTGAGTGTGATGGAGAGATCGTCAGAGGTGAAATGACCGTCGCCAGAGGGCGTGTAAGAGAGGATGAGGGTGTCGGTTTCGAGCGTGAGCGTTTTGTTGGGGCCGCTCGCTTCGTTATCCGACTCGAACCTCGGCACCGGCAGCCGCCGGTTCAGAAACACGAACGAGGCGTGGTTCTCAAACTTTCCATCCGCCGCCCATTCCATGCGGATCAGCTCCGGCGTCAGCACCGTGAACCGCGCGTTGCCCACCGTAACCACAGCCCTCGGATCGGCGACGGGGTTGTCAACCTCTCCGCTTCCCCGTGAAACTGCCGGCGCTAGCTTCACGGCCGCGGGCGTTGCACCTGATCCAGCACTTGGCACAGCCGTCTGCGCCGTTAGTCCAACATTCATTCCGATTGCGAGCGAGATTGCGGCAAGTCGCACAAACAAAAAACGCACAAATCCCTCCTGTTTTTAACTCCACCGGAAGGCTATCATTGCCGGGCCGTGGAGCGGGCAGCAAGTCAGCGGCCAGCGAGACGGCGGCGGGGGAAATGCCGGATGGCATGTGCACTGTTCGCGGACGGCACACAGTGGCAAATCAGCGCTGATCCAACAACGAATTCAACTGTGCTTCAATTGTCTTCAGGTCGCTCTCGCCCTGGAAGCGGGCACGCACGATGCCGTCGCGGTCGATGAGGTAGGTGAGGGGCAGACCGAGCACGCCGCCGTAAAGCTCGCCAAGATCTTCGTCGCCCATGGCCACCGGATAATTCAGCTTGAGCTTTGCGGCAAGCTTGCGCACCGGCGTTCGGTCGTCATCCATTGAAATTCCGATCACACTCAAGCCCTGCGGACCGTACTGCCGCTGCCACTCGACAAAGGCCGGCATCTCCACCAGGCAGGGAGCGCACCAGGTGGCCCAGAAGTTGAGCAGCACCACCTTGCCGCGCAGACGGCCGAGACCGACCCGTTTGCCGCTCAGATCCCTGCGCGTAAACTCCGGAGCTTTCTTGTTGACGAGCAAGTCCGCAGCAAGAGCGCTGCCTGTTCCCCAGCAGGCAAGGCACACTCCCAGCAACAGACCAACCGTCAGCAAGCGGCAAAGCGAGTTCCGCGCGCGCAGTTTGCCCTCAGCGTCCGCGCTCAAAAGGAAACCCCTTGTCCACCCAGTTTGTTCCCAGGTTGTCGGCGATGTAGAGAGCCTTCACGTTGGTGAATCCCAGGTCGTGCAGCAGCCTGAAGGAGGGGCCGATATTGGGGCAGCGCTCCCACGGGCAGCAGCCGCAATAGAGCACGATGAAGGTTGAGTGCGGCAGCGAGGCAACGCGATCCTCGAGCAGCTTGCGGCCCGCCTCCTGCGAACCGGGACCCACGTACTCCGAGCCCGCGATGTGCGCCTCAGAAAACAGCAGATGCGAGCCTACCTGCAGCACCAGCGGCTTCTGCGCGCCCTGCGCCTGCAGCAGGCGGTTCAACTCCTCCGGCTGCATCAGCATGTCTTTGGGAATGGAAAATGCGCTGTCGGGAGATGGCGCTGAGAACTGGGCCCGCGCAGCGATTGGTGCGTTGGCAGCAAGAAACAATGCAGAACATGCACACAAGAGGGCCCCTCGAAGCAGGCAAAATTTCATGGTTGTGTCTCCGGGAAGAGTTTAACCCGCCGGGTCAGCGCGCGCAGTGATGCATGCCGTGCAGCGGCCGTCATCCCGCCACAATCGTGCCCGCACCTGGAAGAGGCTAGATGTCGAGGTTCTTCACATCCAGCGCATTGTCCTCGATGAACTTGCGCCGCGCTTCCACGTCCTCGCCCATCAGCGTAGTGAAGATGGCTTCGGTCTCGGCAATGTCTTCGAGCTTCACCGAGAGCAGCGTGCGGTGTTCGGGGTCCATGGTGGTCTCCCAGAGCTGCGTTGCGGTCATCTCGCCAAGGCCCTTGTAGCGCTGCACCGAGTAGTCCTTCTTGCCCTGCTCCACGATGTACGCAAAAAGCTCCCGCGCGGTCTCTTTCTCCACCGGTTCGCGTAGCAGGCGAGCAGTGCGGCGGGCCTGCGTGGCCTCCGCCTTCGCCTCAGCGCCCTCGCCTTCGGCGCCTTCCGCATCTTCGGGGCTTGCCTCTACGGCTG
>DATNHL010000237.1:0-20295 GCA_035604995.1 Occallatibacter sp.
GGGGCGCCCATCCCTACGCGGTATGACATGCTGCGCGGGGCGTACGGGCCGTATCGGGCTAACAACGACCTGCTCTATTACCACCTGGACATTCGCGTGGATCCGGAGAAGCAGTGGGTGAGCGGCAAGAATACGATTCGCTTCAGGATGCTGAAGGACGGGACGCGCATCCAACTGGACCTGCGCGACACGCTGAACATCGACAAGATTCTGCTGGGCGGGACGGCGCTGAAGTACGTGCGTGATACGGGGGCGGTGTTTGTGGATTTTCCCCAGACGCTGCACGCGGGCCAGGCGTATTCGATTGACTTTTATTACTCGGGGCATCCGAAGGAGACGGGAAGGTTCGGCGGGATGACGTTCAAGAAGGATCCCAGCGGGCATGTGTGGATCAACACGGCCTGCGAGGACACGGGCGCGAGCATGTGGTGGCCGGACAAGGACCAGTGGAAGGACGAAGTGGAGTCGATGGACATCAGCGTGGCGATTCCGAATGATCTGGTCGACGTGTCGAACGGGAAGTTTGTGGGGAAGACGGACCTGGGCGACGGCACTACGCGCTGGGACTGGCATGTGAGTTACCCGATCAACAACTACGACGTGTCGTTGAACATCGGGAACTATGTACACTTTTCGGATCGACTGGGCGATGTGCCGATGGATTTCTATGTGCTGCCGGAGGATCTGGACAAGGCGAAGGCGCAGTTTGCGCAGGCCAAGGGGATGCTGGAGGCTTACCAACATTATTTTGGGGAGTATCCGTTTGTGAAGGACGGGTACAAGCTGGTGGAGGCGCCCTACTCGGGCATGGAACACCAAAGCGCGGTGACCTACGGGAACCTTTTCAAGAACGGTTATCTGGGCCGCGACTGGACAGGAGTTGGGATCAGCACGCGGTTCGACTTCATCATCATCCACGAGAGCGGGCATGAGTGGTTCGGCAACAGCATTACGGCGGCCGACCCGTCGGACATGTGGATTCACGAGGGGTGGACGACGTATCTCGAGGCGCTGTATGTGGAGTACCGCTGGGGCAAGGACGATGCGCTGAAGTACCTGGGCGGGCTGAAGCCGAAGGTGGTGGGGATGCGGCCTATCATCGCCGAGCGGGGCGTGAATGCGGAGCCGACGCAGGACCAGTATTTCAAGGGCGCCTTGATGATTAACACGCTGCGGAGCGTGGTGAACGACGATGCGAAGTGGTGGGCGCTGCTGCACGACTTCTACCAGCACTTCAAGTACCAGAACATCATGACCGAAGAGGTGGTGGCGTGGTTCAACCAACACACCGGGATGAACCTGACGCCGATCTTCGACCAGTATCTGCGGCATGTGCGGATTCCCCGGCTGGAGCTGCTGTTTGGGGAGGCTCCGGGGATGGTGATGTACAAGTGGGACGCCGACGTGGACAGCTTCGCCATGCCGGTGAAGGTGGGAACGCCGGGAAACTGGCGGATCATTCATCCGACAACGGGCTGGCAGGCGATGCAGACGCCGCTCGGCAAGGATGATTTCCAGGTGGCGACGGAGCTCTATTACGTGGACGTGAACAAGCAGTAGGTGGGGGAGCGCGCAGGTGGCGGCCGGGGCGGAGACGGGGCGGATTGGCGGGCAGCTGCCAGATTTGATAGCGCTTTTAAGGTCCCGCAGTGAAACGGGGCCGCGACGAGATTCACTCTGCTCTTGACGAGTCTACGGGGAAGTGGGCATACTCGCGACTTGTGCCCAGGCTGGAGCGTTTTTTCTCCAGCGCAAGGGGGAGTTGGATTCGTATGGATCTCATTCTGCTTCGTATTCTCTTTGTGGCCCTGCTTGCCGGGGTCTGTTATTTCCTTCATCCTTTTGGCCTTGGGGGGTGGGCGAGTGCGGGCGCGGGCGCCGCGGCGGCCGGTGCGGTGATCGTGTTCGAGCTGCGGGTGCGGGCGTTGACCCTGCGACGGCTGATCGGCGCTGTGGCGGGAAGCGTGCTGGGCATCTTTGGCGCGTTCCTGTTCTGCCTGGTGCTCAAGTCCGCGCCGCTGAGCGTGGCCAACTCGGCCGCGCTGCAGATCTTCGTGCTGCTGCTGATGACCTATGTGGGGCTGCTGGTGGGGGCGAGCAAGGGCGACCTGCTGAACCCGGCGGCGCTGGGCACGATCTTCTCCGGTGAGAAGCCGACCCGCAAGAGCGCCAAGGTGCTGGACACCAGCGTGATCATCGACGGGCGGATCGCCGACATCGCCGAGGCCGGGTTCATCGACGGCATGATGGTGGTGCCGGAGTTTGTGCTGAGGGAGCTGCAGGTGGTGGCCGACTCGACCGACGGGTCGAAGCGGCAGCGCGGGCGGCGGGGCCTGGACATGCTGCAGCGGATGCAGTCCAGCACCAACATCCAGGTGCAGATTGTGCCCGACGACTTTCCCTCCATCCGCGAGGTGGACCTGAAGCTGCTGGAGCTGGCCAAGAAGTGGGAAGCCAAGGTGGTGACCAACGACTTCAACCTGAACAAGGTGGCTCACCTGCACCACGTAGAGGTGCTGAACATCAACGACCTGGCCAACGCGCTGAAGCCGGTGGTTCTGCCCGGCGAAAAGATGAGCGTGCTGATCTTGAAGGAAGGCAAGGAGTTCAACCAGGGGGTTGGGTACCTGGACGACGGGACCATGGTGGTGGTGGATCACGCGCGCAAGCTGATCGGCAAGTCGGTGGAGATCTCGGTGACCAGCGTTCTGCAAACGGCCAGCGGGAAGATGATCTTCGGCAAGCTGGACGAGAGCCCGAAGAGCGGGGATGCGCCGCGGCCGGGTCCGGTGGAAGTGGCGCACTAAGCTGCGGATGGGGGTTAGTTCCTGATCAGGATAGGCGGAGAGTTCCCGCAGGGGGTGGAGAGGCTGCTGAGAAGGGCCTGTTTCTTTACCGACTTCGTGAAGGGGAATCCGCAATGGCTAAATAACCATTTTATTTTCAGAGACTTGTGAACCGCGGCCCCATCCCTGAACGGTGCCCCGGTACCCAGCCGCGCCATAAAAAGAAACGAGGTTCGGATTGCGCCGGAATTCGAACCATTCAAATGGAGATGGAGGGGGGATTTCAGGTTTAAGTTCAGCAGGGCGAGCCCCTGCAGCGCGGTGTTAGCGAGTGAACAAGTTAGCGGGCAGCTTGGGCAGGTGCGAGTTTCATGGCTCCGCGGGCCGTGGAAGCCGATGGGCGAATGATACAAAGCCCTCGCAAATCGAGGTCAGCACGAGTCTTTCTGCATCCTGTAAAACCGATGTTGATTTTGCCGTGTGTGCGGCGCGCGACCCCGACCGTGAAGGGTGCTCCGGTACCCTGGCCGCGCCCTGACAGGGCGGGAGGGCAGAGATGCGCGATCGGCTGCGAGCCACCCCCGGCACGATAGAATCAGGCAATGAGAGTGAGCCAGTGAGAGCAAGACGATGATCAAGGGGATTTCATTTCTTCGACCGGTTGGCGGCAGCGCGGCTTACGAGCGGCTGGCGAGTTTTTTTGCTGCGCTGGGATTTGCGCGCGGGGCGGGATGGAACGAAACAAACAGCCGCGGCGCGGCATTTCTGGCCCCGCTGGGCAACCTGGAGATTGTGGATGGGGAATTCCCCTCGACCGCGGACCTTCTGGTGGAGGTGACGGCGCTGGATGCGGTGCACCAGGCGGCAGGTGAGTGGTTGCGTGCAGCAGACGGGGACGAGGGCGCGGAGCGCTTGCCGGCGATCACCGAGACGCACTGGAAGTCGAGGATCTTTACGGTTGAGCCGGAGGCCGGGTTCAAGGTCAGCTTCTGGGCGTGGACCGATCCGGTGAGAGGCAAGCCGGTGGCGGTGGAGGGCGATCTTTCCGCAGAGGGAATGAAGTTCGCCATTGTGGTGGCGCGCTGGAATGCGGTGATTACTGACCGGCTGCTGGAGGGAGCGCTGGATGCCTTGCTGCGCAGCGGCGCGAAGCGGGCGGAGATTGAGGTGATTCGCGTGCCGGGGGCGTGGGAGATTCCAGCAGCAGCACGGACGGTTGCGGACCGTTCTCATGAAGGCGGGGGCAAGGTGGACGCGATTGTGACGCTGGGCTGCCTGCTGCGCGGGGAGACGGCGCACTATGAGGCGATCTACAACGAGGTGGCGCGGGGGATCGGGCAGTCGCAGCAGGAGACCGGGATTCCGCACAGCTTTGGCGTGCTGACCTGCGAGACGCTGGAGCAGGCGCTGAACCGGGCCGGAATCAAGGCCGGGAACAAGGGATTTGAGGCGGCCGCGGCGGCGATCGAGATGGTGAGCTTGCGGCGCAAACTGCTCCCATCTCAAGGCGGGCGGGCTTGACGGCCGGGACGCGGCGCAAGTCGCGCGAGCTGGCCATGCAGATGCTGTTCCAGGCAGACATCGGCAAACAGACGCCTGACCAGGTGCGGGCGACCTTCTGGAAGGCTGGCGACGAGGTGGAGCCGGAGGTGCGCGGCTTTGCCGAGGACCTGTTCCGCGTGGCGATTGTGCACCAGGAGCAGATCGACGAGCTGATTGTGGCCAACTCGAAACACTGGCGGCTGGAGCGGATGCCCGCGGTGGACCGCAACCTGCTGCGCATGGCGGTGGGCGAGATGCTGGGGTTCAAAGGGACGCCGTTTCCGATTGTGATCAACGAGGCGCTGGAGATCGGACGGCGTTACTCGGCGCCGGAGTCGATCAATTTTCTGAACGGGATGCTGGACGCGATTGCGCGCCGGCTGATTGGCAAGTAGGAGCGGGCCGGACTGACCACTGCGACTTGGGCATACCGTCTGCAACCGGCAAGTGACAAACAAGCGGCTGCTTTTCGACCTTGCGAGAAGAGGCCATGGACGCGGCTTTGCGAGTCACCGGAATCGTGACGTGATCTTCGCCGAAGGAAGGCGGAGTGACACTTGATTTATGGGTACTGGTATCCTGTCGGGGTGAGTAGGCGCATGCAAAGCAACCTATCGGCACTCGTATCTGCAACCTCTTTGCTCGTGCTGACGGTGTGCATGACGGCGTGCCACAAAGAGGAGCAGGCAGTCGTGGGAGTGGCGGAGCATGCCGTGAGCGCCGAGCAGAAGGCGCAAGCAGCCGCGCAGGCTGCAGCCAGCAAGCGGGACCAGCAGCGCGCCGCACTGGCCCGCATTCCGTTGCCAACCAAGAGCCTGTATGTGGATGTGCATGAGCCGGGGGCGTGGTTGAATCCATTTCTCTCAGCGGATTCCGCCTATCTGACTTTGCGCGTGACGATGGCCGATGCGAATCCCAGCAGCCTGGGGCAGGGAACCATGCTGCGGCCAGATGCGGCGCGGCGGCAGGAGGTGCAATTGCGGCCGGGGGACATTGCCGATGCCTTGATTGCCTTGCCGCCTGGCGCGTGGCGCTATGGGCGCGTAGTTGCCGTGGCGGAATCGCCGCTGGCCAGCCGCAAGGACCGGCCGAAGGTTCGGCGCAACGTGGAAGCAGCCATTCAGCAACTGAATGACCTGGGCGTTGTGGTTGAGGAGTGGCCTTCGCGGTAACTTGCTGCACATGGGCCGATAACCTGAATGATGCGATTTTCGTGCGGCGGCATTGGCCATGCGGTATGTTGCGCGGTGAGCCTGGGAGTCACTGAATCAGTGCTTGCTCTCGACTCCGCATTCGTTCGGGGGCGGGGCAGTTTGTGACGAATCGGAGAAATGGGGCGTAAGCCGGCGGAAGGCATCCGTCCGGGGCTGAAGCCCGCACCGGTCCTGGTGGCACTATGCGGGGGTTGAAACCCCCGCCTCCCTCCGGATTGAGTCTTTGCGCGGCCTGGAAGGTTCGTACGGTTCACTCGCGGCCGTACGCTTCAAGAGTGCGACTTGTGCGGAGGCTTTCTGGCGGCGTTCTCAACCGGGTGCGGATTTTGTGACTCCGAACACGCAGGACCGGCGGCAATTGGGCTAGGATTTCTGCGTGAGCATTCTACCGATTTCTCAATTGTTGAACCAGGCTCCGCTCGACCACGAGCGGTTTTCGGCACACCGTGAGCTGGAGGCCCAGCTCAGAGCCACTCTGCGCGGAGAGGTGTTGTTCGATCTGGGTTCGCGTGCGCTGTACGCGGCGGACTCGTCGAATTACAGGCAGATGCCCGTAGGGGTGGTGACTCCGCGCGACGCCGCGGATGTGGAGGCGGCGCTGGCGGCGTGCCGGGCGACGGGAGCTGCGGTGCTGCCGCGCGGCGCGGGGACAAGCCTGGCGGGGCAATGCGCGAATGTTGCGGTGGTGTTCGATTATTCGCGGCACATGAATGGGCTCACGTCGATCGATCCGGAGGCCAAGCTTGCGGCGGTGGAGCCGGGGATTGTGCTGGACCGGCTGCGCGAGGCCGCGGAGGTGTACCACCTGACGTATGCGCCCGATCCGGCGACGCACAGCCGCTGTACGCTGGGCGGAATGATCGGCAACAACAGCTGCGGCGTGCATGGCCTCTTGGGCGGCAAGGTGGTAGACAACGTCGAGACCATGGACATTGTGCTCTACGACGGCACGCGGATGACCGTGGGGCGGACGAGCGAGGAGGAGATTGAGGCGCTGATCCGGGGCGGCGGGCGCGTGGGCGAGATTTATGCGCGGCTGAAGAGCCTGCGCGACCGGTATGCGGATTTGATTCGCGCGAAGTTTCCCCGGATTCCCAGGCGGGTTTCGGGGTTCAACCTGGATGAGCTGCTGCCGGAGAACGAGTTCAATCTGGCGCGGGCGCTGGTGGGATCGGAGGGGACGTGCGCGACGGTGTTGTCGGCTACGCTGAACCTGACTTCGAGCCCGCCTTACCGGGTGCTGACGGCGCTGGCGTTCGACGATCCTTATCTCGCAGGCGACGCGGTTACGCGGGTGCTGGAGTTTGGACCGATAGGCCTGGAGGGTTTTGACGGGCTGCTGGTGGACTTCATGCTGCGCAAGAACCTGGCGGTGGACGATGTGAAGCTGCTGCCGCCGGGGGGTGGTTTTCTGCTGGTGGAGATGGGCGCGTGGACACCGGAGGAGGCACAGAACAAGGCGGAGGCGCTCGCCCGCGCGGCTGAGGGCTGGCCGGAGGCGCCGAGGGCGCGGATCTATAACCACGAGGACGCGGAGAGCGTGTGGAAGGTGCGCGAGTCGGCGCTGGGCGCGACGGTGTGCGTGCCGGGCGAGCCGGATCGCTGGGAGGGCTGGGACGATGCGGGGATTCCGCCGGCGCACCTGGGAACCTACCTGCGCGACCTGAATGCGCTGATGAACGAGTACGGCTACCGGAGCCCGCTGTATGGGCACTACGGGCAGGGCTGCGTGCATCTGCGCATCAACTTCGACTTCCGCACGACGGAGGGCCTGAGGAAGTTTCGCGAGTTCATCGATCGGGCGGCGGATTTGGTTGTGTCGCTGGGCGGTTCGCTGAGCGGGGAGCACGGCGATGGACAGGCGCGGGCGGTGCTGCTGCCGAAGATGTTCGGGCCGGAATTGATGCAGGGATTCCAGGAGTTCAAGGCGATCTGGGATCCGGATAACAAGATGAATCCCGGGAAGCTGACCGATGCGGTGCGGGTGTACGACCCGGTGGAGAATCTGCGCTACGGACCGCGGGCGGAGGTGCATGCGCAGAGCAAACTGGAGACGCACTTTGTGTTTGCCGCGGACGATGGATCGCTGGAGCATGCGGCGGCGCGGTGCGTGGGAGTGGGCGCGTGCCTGAAGAAAGAAGGCGGGGTGATGTGTCCGAGCTACCGGGCGACGGGGCTGGAGCAGCACTCGACGCGCGGGCGGGCACGGCTGCTGTGGGAGATGCTGGCCGGGGCGCTAAAGGAAGAGGGTTTTCAAAGCGAGGCGGTGCACGAGGCGCTGGATCTGTGTTTGAGCTGCAAGGCCTGCGCGACCGAGTGTCCGGTGCAGGTGGATATGACGCGCTACAAGAGCGAGTTTCTGGCGCAGAAGTACAAGGGGAAGCTGCACCCGCTGCACCACTATGTGTTCGGGTTCGCGGACAAGATGGCGCGGCTGGGATCGCTGACGCCGGCGATTACAAACCTGGTGCTGTCGAGCCCGATTACGAGCCCGCTGATCAAGCACATTGTGGGTGTGGCGAAGGAGCGGCAGATGCCGCAACTGGCGCCCAGGAGCTGGAAGGCGGCAAGGGGCAGGGACGAGACGAGCAATGTGCCGCGGGGCGCAAGGGCCGAGGGGCAGATAGTGGTGCTTTGGGCGGATACGTGGAATAACTACTACCATCCGCAGACGCTGGCGGCGGCGGAACGGGTGCTGATGCAGGCGGGGTTCCGGGTGCAGACGACGAATGGGCACATATGCTGCGGGCGGGCTCTCTACGACTTCGGGCTGCTGGATACAGCGAAGGGCTACATGGCGAAAGTGCTGGACGCGATTGCGCCGCAGATTGAGGCGGGGCTACCGTTCATTTTTCTGGAGCCGAGCTGCGCGAGCATCTTCAAGGACGAGGCGCTGGAGCTGTTCCCGAACGACGAGCGCGCGCAGAAGATGAGCCGACAGGTGTGGCTGCTGGCGGACTGGCTGGCGGCCAAGGCGCCGGCTTGGGTGGATGGGCGGCTGGAGGGGGCGCAGGTGCTTCTGCATGGGCACTGCCACCACAAAGCGGTGTTTGGCGGACCGAAGAACGAGATCGCGCTGCTGCGGAAGGCGGGGGCGCAGGTGGAGATGATCAATGCGACCTGCTGCGGCATGGCGGGGCCGTTCGGATTCGAGGCGGACAAGATCGAGGTGTCGAAGGCGATTGCGAACCTGGGACTGCTGCCTGCGGTGAATGCGGCGGGTCCGATGACGCTGATTGTGGCGGACGGGTTCAGCTGCCGGGAGCAGATCAGCCAGTTGTCGGAGCGCGAGGGGATGCACTTCGCGGAGGTTCTGGACCGGAGTTGCGGATGCGGGGGATGAACGAGGCGATTCCTTTGAACCGGGCTGATTCAGAGTCGTGGTTTCCCACACTTGCGCCAGAAAGAAGGCGCAAGGATGGGGCACGGAGTATTCTCGGCCGGCTGAGCGTTCATTTCAGGCGTAAATCGTCAGCGAGAGGCAAGTTGCTCTGAACAACCGGGGCCCGTCCGTAGCGAGACTTTCATCTTCATCGTGCATACTGGACGAATGGTTTTTGCAAAGCGACAGACGCTCAAGACGATTCCGCTGGTTTGCGGGATGGGGCTGGGCCTGCTTCCGGTAGCGATTGCCCAGACGGGCGTTACGGCTGTGCTGCCCAACGGGCGCGAGATTCATCCGGCAGGGAACTGGATTGCGGTGGCGCCGTATCCGTTTGCGCTGGCGGTTAGAGCGGATGGCGGGCAGATTGTGGTGCCGTCGGTTGGCTTTCCATTTGCGCTGAATGTGATTGAGGGGCCGTTCACTGGCGAGGCTGGGCCGCGGCCGACAGTGCGGCGGATGCCTGCGGGGCGAGAAAACGACCCAGATATCGAAGTTCATGCGGGGCTGGCTTACTCGCCGGACGGGGCGCTGCTGTATGTGGCGACGGGGGACTCGGGCAGAATTCGGGCTTACCACAGCAACGATTGGTCGAAGGCGGGCGAGATTTCGCTGGATGGGTCGATTGCGGGCGCGGGCGGTGAGAAGCGAGTGGCGCGGGGGAGCTTTGCGGCGACGCTGAGGGTATCGCCGGATGGAAGGACGATTTACGCGTTGGACCAGGGGAACTGGCGGATCGTGATTCTGGATGCGGCGACGCTGAAGAGGATTGCGGAGGTTCCGACGGGGAATTATCCGTTTGGGCTGGCGCTTTCGCCGGACGGGGCGCGGCTGTACGTGACCAACACGGGGTTGTTTGAGTACACGACGATCCCGGGGGCGAGCGACAAGGATCCGCTGGGGACGGGACTGCACTTTCCGCCGTTTGGTTACCCGTCGAAAGAGGCGCGCGAAGGAGCAGTCGTCGAGGGCAAGCAGATTGCGGGGCTGGGGGATGAGAACTCCGAGCGCGGCAGCTCGCTGTGGACTTACGATGTGCGCGACCGAGAGCACCCGGCGGTGACGGCAAAGTTGCGGCTGGGAGCGAAGATCAGCGAGGTGGTGGGGCAGACTGTGGGTGGGGCAGCGCCGACGGGCGTGGCGGCTCAGGGGGATGCGGTGTTTGTTTCGCTGGCGCACGAGGATTTCGTAGCAAAGATCAGCGCGGATGGGATGAGGGTGCTGGTGCAGACGGAGCTTTCACCGTTCACTGGGCAGCGATTCAAGGACCGGCTGGGACGGCCGCTGCGGGGGGTGATGCCGAGCGGACTGGCGATCCGGGATGGACGGGTCTATGTTGCCGAGTCGGGGATCGATGCGGTGGGGGTCCTGGATGCGGCTTCGATGCAGGTGATCGAGCATATTCCGGCAGGGTGGAATCCGTCGGCGGTGGAGTTTTCGGCGGATGGGCAGACGCTGTTTGTGGTGAACACGAAGGGCAAGGGCGCGGGGCCGAACGGGGGCAAGCTGCACGACCCGAATATGCCTACGTATGTGGGATCGCTGGAGATGGGCAGCGTGAACGCGATTCGTCTGGAGAGCCTGCCGGCGGCGGCGGAACTGACGAAGACGGTGATTGCGGCCAACACGGCGGCGGTTGCGAACCGGGCGGCATTGCCGCGGCTGAAGCACTGCTTCCTGGTGGTGCGGGAGAACCGGACTTTTGACGAGGTGCTGGGCGATGTGGCGGGGGCCAATGGGGACGCCACGCTGGCGCGCTACGGGCTGGACGGATGGGCAGAGGAGGAGAAGAGCGCGACGCACCTGAAGGTGACGCCAAATCTGCATGCACTGGTGGGCCGGTTTGCCATGAGCGACAACTTTTATGTGGACAGCGACGTTTCGGCGGACGGGCATCGCTGGGTGATGGGGATCAATCCGACGCCGTTTTTCAATACAGCGTGGACATCGGGGTACGGGGGACGGCGGCAGTCGGATCCGGGCGCGGAGCAGGCGGGGCGCAGGGCGCTGTTTGGCGGGGCGGATGCGCCCATGCCGGAGGATGAGCCGCAGTTCGGCTCGCTGTGGGAGCACGTTGCCGCCAGCGGCAAGGGAATCCTGAATTATGGCGAGGGGCTGGAGATTGAGGGCAACGCGGAGCTGGACGGGGCCGAACCGGAGGGCAACCGGCTGTTTCTGAATGCGCCCTTGCCGAAGCCGGTCTTCGAATTCAGCGACCGGCGGTTTCCCACCTTCAACCTGGGGATTCCGGACCAGTTTCGGGTGACGGAGTTTGAGCGCGATTTCAAACTGAAGCTGGCGGCAGGGAAGGTTCCGGCGCTGATTGTAATTCGGCTGCCCAACGACCACACGGCCGAGCCGCGGCCGGGTGACGGGTACGCGTACCGCGCTTCCTATGTGGCTGACAATGATTTGGCGCTGGGGCGGATTGTCGAGTTTCTGTCGAAGACTTCGATCTGGAAGGATTCGGCGTTCTTTGTGACCGAAGACGACGCGCAGGGCGGCGTGGACCACGTGGATGCGCATCGGAGCATTCTGCTGGTGGCCAGCCCGTGGGTGAAGCCGGGATCGGTGAGCCACGAGCACACCAGCATGGGCTCGATTGTGCGCACGATCGACGAACTGCTGGGACTGGGGCCGATGAACCTGGAGGACGCGCTGGCGGGGGAGATGACCAGGATCTTCGACAGCGCGCCGCATCTGGAGGCGTTTCAGGCGCAGGCGGCGGACAAGCGGGTCTTCGATCAGGCGAAAGCGCGGTTTGCGCGGCCGAAAACGAAGGAAGAGGCCGCGGCGCTGCACGATGTGGACGACGCCGAGGAGATTCGCAAAGAGATCGAGAAGTCCGGCGCGAAGCTGCACAAGCCAAAGGACGACGACTGAAGGGGGCGAACGGGGCGCGGCCCGGGCCTCGGGTTGCGTTTTTCATCAAATATTCATCTTCCCGTTCAGGGCGCTTTGCGGCTGTCCGGCGGCTCGGGTCGAGTTGAGCGGATTGGCGGGTCAGGACTGCTTCGCAGGCTTTCCGGCGAAAAGCGGGCGGCGCGCAAAAAAAGGAAAAAACTGGACATATAGGCAAAAAATAGGGTAGTTTGAACGTCAACATCCAGGCTTTTCCCCGCTCGAGGCTGGGTGTATTCAACAACCTGTAACCGAACGCACGTAGGCTGGAGCCGTAGCCAACTCAAGAAGTTGAGACCGGCGAGGAATCCGGACCGTTGCACCGGACTCTCAGTTCGCTTAATGTTCCGGGCAGGTGACAAGGCCCCCGGCCTGAGGTCAATCCAACGTCTTTCTTGTACTGAGATCTTTTTCTCAACCGAACACTCTCCCGCTTGAACGCAGCCGAGATAAGACGGGAGATCTGCCTGTTTCACCCTTGTCTGTTCGACTTAAACGCAATCAACACATGCAGCACTCTGGAGACAGTGATCCATGCACAGACACACGCAGTCTTTCAGGCCATTCCTGCTGAGCACGCCCTGGGCAGCGCTCAGCCTTTTGCTGGTGCTCGCGCTGGCCTCGACGCAGGGCCGGGCGCAATCGACGCAGGGCTCGATTATCGGTTCGGTTACCGACAAGGCGGGCGCCGTGGTTCCCGGCGCTTTGGTCACGCTGACCAACACGGAAGAGGGTACGGTTCGCACCACCAAGTCCAACGGAGTGGGGGATTACCACTTTCAGGACGTGAAGGCCGGCCGCTACTCGATGACGGTTTCTGCTCCCACGTTTGAGAAATGGGCCGCGTCCGGCGTGGTTCTGGCGGTGCGACAGGAACTGCGCGTGGACGTAAAGCTGGCCATCGGCGCCGTGCAGCAGGAAGTGCAGGTGACCGGCGACATGGTGAGCGCGATCGAAACCGATACGCCGACCATCAGCGGCGACTTCACCACCGACGATGCCAACAGTCTTCCGGTGAATACGCGCGCGAGTTTCAGCGGCACCAGCGCCGCGGGGATTTTCAGCGCGCTGCCCGGGGTGCAGGCGGACGGCGACAGCTCCGGCGTCTCGCTGCAGGGCGCGCTGCCCTACCAGGTGGATGTGACCGTGGATGGCGTTACGGTGAAGAGCGCGACCGGCGGCACGTATATTGGCGACTCCTTTCCCTCGACCGAGTCGATCTCGGAGATCCGCGCCGACGGCGTGCTGGCCAATGCAGAGTACGGCAACCCCGGCCAGATTGTGGTGACCACCAAGGGCGGCTCGAATACGCTGCATGGGTCGGGCTTCTGGTACTACCAGAACTCGGCATTCGATGCCATTCCCTATGCTTTCCCGACGATCACGAGCAAGCCCAGTGTGACGGGCAATACTTTCGGCGGCAGTGTAGGCGGGCCGGTGGTTTTTCCGCACATGTACAACGGCCACAACAAGACCTTCTTCTTTGGCGCCTATGAGGGATGGCGGCATCCGGCGCAGACCACCATTGAGGAAGTTGTTCCCAGCACGCTGATGAAGCAGGGCAACTTCTCCAACTACATCGAGCCCAACAAAGAGGGCGGAAACAACTTTACCGGGCTGAACAATCCGTTTACCGGCGGCACCTACGGCATGCAAATCCCCACTGGCTCGCTGAGCCAGATTGCTCTAAACACCCTCAAGCAGTTCTACCCCGATCCGAACGTTGGCGATCCGACGGCCTACACCGACAACGGTGTGGCCAACTACCAGGCCAATGTGGATAACAGCGGCCACTCGAACCAGTTCGACGTGCGCGGCGACCAGTATTTTGGCTCCAACCAGAAGTTTCTTATCTGGGGCAAGTTCACCTGGAAGGACTTTCCCATCAGCAATCCGGAACAGCTGCTGGTTCCTTCCTATCTGTCCATCAGCCAGAACCGGGCGTTGAAGGTGGACACGAACTGGAGCATCAAGCCAAACCTGATCAACGAGGGCGGCTTTGGGTATACGCTGTATACCTCGGGCAACAGCGACAGCTTCAACGGCAATGCGTGGACGACGGCGCAGGGCTGGCAGGGATTGCAGAACCTGTTCTACAACGGCATTCCGGAGATGGACTTCAACAACATTCAAAGTCTGAATGCCGACCGTTTGACCAGCCTGAACAAGTCGAACACCTACGACTACAGCGACGTGCTGATCTGGACCAAGGGCAACCATACCATAAAGTTCGGCACCGACATTCAAACCCTGGAAGCAGTTACGCCGCTGGGCTTCAACGGCTCGGATAACTACGGCACCTATCAGTTCAACACCAAAGGCAGCACCGGCTTGTTCACGGGGGTCGACTTCGCAGACTTTCTGCTGGGCATTCCCGACCAGACATTCTACGACGTGGTCAAACAGGATAACGACGGCGTCTCGGGTCACTACCACTTCTACGGGCAGGATGAGTGGCGAGTGAGCCCCCAGTTGACGCTTTCCTACGGCCTGCGCTACGAACTGCATCCCGGCTACTATGACAAGTACGGCGATATCGGCAACTTCGATCCCAGCGTGGCCCTTGCCGGGAAAGTGATTTATCCGACCGGCAAGCAGGACCTGCTGGCGCAAGGATTCCTGGCCAGCGCCAATGCCTGCGATCCAGACGGTGTGACCGCGAGCAACCCGGCAAGCGTGAACGGGGCGCCGTGCATGCAGGTGGTGGGCAACCAGGCGTCCGGTTACCCGTCAGGCCTGAAGATGTATCCGAAGAAGCGCTTCATGCCCCGGTTTGGCTTTGCTTACCGCCCATTCGGCAACGACAAGTGGGCGATTCGCGGCGGCGCAGGCTTTTACAACATCAACATGCTGGGGTCCAGCTTCTACTCGCTGACGGGCACGGTGCAGGCTTACACCCAGCAGTTCTCGAACACGTACAACTCCACCACGCATGCCATCGGCTACCAGTGGCCGCAAATCTACGCCGGAGCAGGCGGTGGAACCTCTGCGCCCGCTTACGGCACCGATTACTTCGGCACCGCCAACAGCACCAATTGGAAAGACCCCTACACCGAGCAGTGGTCGCTGAGCGTAGATCATGATCTTGGATCGGGCTACGCAGCGCGCATCTCCTACATTGGCTCAGAGACGCATCAACTGGTGTGGGCGCCGGATGAGAATACGCTTCCTTACTCCAACACGACTTCGGCGTTCCTGGCGCCGATTAGTTCGCGGCTGTTCCCCAACTGGGGACGCATCAACACCCGCGCCACCGGCGCCAACAACAGCTACCACTCGATGCAGGTGGAAGCCAGCCACCGGTTGCAGCAGGGGCTGGAGTACCAATCGGGATTTACCTGGGCCAAGAATCTGGCCGACAACCAGGGGCCGAACAACACGGGTTTTGCCGGCGAGGGCGGCGGCGCGCGCTCCACTTCGATCCTGGACCGGCACGCGGACTTCGGCAACGTGGGCGGAACGCGCAGACTGCGCTGGAACACAACGGTGCTCTACGACCTTCCGGTGGGCCGGGGCAAGCTGCTGGGCGGCGAAATGTCGCGCGCGGCGGACATGGTGGTGGGCGGCTGGCGACTGTCGTCCATCCTCACCGTACAGACCGGCCCGTACCTGACTGCCTACTTCCCGAGCGGGCAGGGCGACCCTTCCGGCACAGGCTCGGGCATGAATGGGGAATATGGCGACGGTACCGGCAGCTACGATGGCGGGCACCGCAGCCAGCACGCCGACATGGTTGCAGGCGTAAGCATGAATCCGGCCGGCAAGAACCGCTTCAACTGGACAAACGCTGCCGCATTCGCCTGCCCCGGCGATCCAAACTGGCAGCCGGGCTATGCCTGCGCCACCGGCAATGCCGGGGCGTCGGTGAGCAATGCGGCCGGAACAGTGATCTGCTACGACTGCGAACAGATCAATGGTGTGATCTACCAGGTTCCCAACCCCATTGGCCGGTTTGGCAACAGCCAAGTAGGCTCGGTGACGGGTCCCGGGCTGTTCAACCTGTCAGGCGGGTTGAGCAAGACCTTCGCCATTACCGAGCGCTTCAAGGTGAAGGCGGAAGGCACGTTTACCAACGTGCTGAACCACACCAACCTGGGCGACCCCAACCTAAACCTCAGCTCGGGCAGCTTTGGCCTGGTCTCCGGCTCCATCGGGTCGGACTTCGGCGGAGCGCGTACCGGGCAAATTGCGGTGCGAGCCGAGTTCTAGATAGCGGTTGACTTCGAAAAACGCGGCGCGGGCCTTGGGGTCCGCGCCGTTTCTTGTGCGTGCGTGCGCATTTTGCATGATTCTTTCGACGCGCGGTGAGCAAAGCAGGCCACTCGGCGGCGGGGCGTTGTTGTATTGTTCTGAACAGGAGGAGGTTAGAGCGGTTCCCTCGATCTGATTGCAACTCTGAACGCGGAATCTGCGTCCAATGCGTTGGGCAGCGCGGAGTTTTACTCGAGCGGAGCAGGCGCTGAACCTGACGGCCGGTGGGGCAGTGGGATTTCCATTTGCGGCCAACCGGGGAATTTGCTACGCTCAGGCATTCTTCAGGCTGGGCGAAAGGAGAGTTTTCATTATGGCTGAGGACAACAAGATCAATCAATTGGCATGGTTTCTGGCGGGATTGGGCGTGGGCGCGGTGGTTGGCATTCTTTACGCTCCCAAGAGCGGCCGCGAGACCCGCGAAAGCCTGGCCAACAGCGCCCGCGAGGGCACGGAGTATGTGAAGGCCAAGAGCCAGCAGGCTGCCGAACAGGTGAGCGTGCTGGTGGACAAGGGCAAGGAACAGGTGAGCGCCCTGGTGGACAAGAGCAAGGAGCAGGTGGGCGAGTACGTGGATCGCAGCCGCGAGGTGGTGGATCGCGGACGTGCGCAGTGGGAAGAATTTGTGGAGCGCGGCAAGAGCCTGGTGACCGACCAGACGACTCGTGTGGGCGCGGCCGTTGAGGCGGGACGCAACGCATACAAGACGACCACCGTCGATCCGACGGAACTGTAGGCGGAACAGATTGCCGGCTTCAACTCCGGTGCGGCCTTCCTTGCATTCATCATCCGCTCCGGGGCCGGGCGCGCAGGCGGTGTTGTGCCGTTTACGCTCCGGTCCGGGAGGAGAACGCTTCCTTTTGGCCGGGGATGCGTTGAACGACTTTCTCGACGTCCGCAGCGGAGCTGCGCGGGAGCATTCCGAGGCCAACCATGGACCATGACACAATCGAGCTGGTGTGTATTGGGGTAGGGGCGCTGGCTCTGCTGATACAGGCAATCGTTCTGCTGGCAATTTATCTGGGGCTGAACAAGGCCACCCGTTCGCTGAAAGAAGAAATCGAAGACCTGCGTAGCTCGATCATGCCTGCCGTGGACAGCACGCGGGAGCTTGCGAGTAGCACACGACAGCTTGTCGCCCGGTTAACGCCAAAGGTGGAAGCGGCGGTTACGGACGTGGCGGAACTGGCGCACGGGTTGCGGCAGCAGGCGGCGGACGTGGAAACGGCAACCGGGGAGATTCTGGAACGGGTTCGCAAGCAGACGAGCCGCATCGACACCATGTTCTCCGGCACGCTGGATGCGGTGGACAAGGCGGGCGCGTTTGTGGCCGAGACTGTGGGCAAGCCGCTGCGGCAGCTTTCCGGGGTGCTGGCGGCCATCAAGGCGATTGTGGAGTCGCTGCGCGCCTTCGATTCGCCGTCCCGGGCGCCCAGAGTGCACGACGACAAGGATATGTTCGTCTAAAAGCCGCGTTCCTTCGTCCTAAAGTCATGCTCATGCGAGGGCGTGGAATGAAGACTCGAATTGTGTGCCTGCTGGCGGTTTCCGCGGCGATGCTGCCGGGGTTGGCCGGAGCGCAGACCACCCCGAAGGCTGCGCTGCTGGCACTTTCAAAACAAGATCACACCTTGGCGATTGTGGATCCGGCGGATCTGCACGCGGTGGCGCGGATTCCGGTGGGCGACGACCCGCACGAGGTGATTGCGTCGGCGGATGGGAAGACGGCCTACGTCTCCAACTACGGATTTGGCGCGTTTCACACGCTGGCGGTGATTGACCTGGTGGGGCAGACGAGGCTGGCGTCGATCGACCTGGGCGCGCTGCGCGGACCGCATGGGCTGGATTTCAAGCTGGGCAAGGTGTGGTTCACGGCCGAGGCGGCCAAGGCCATCGGCAGCTACGACCCGGCGAGCGGCAAGATCGACTGGATCATGGGGACGGGGCAGGACCGGACGCACATGCTGTATGTCTTTGGGGACGGCAAGCGGATTGTGACGACGAATGTAAACGCGGCGACGGTGACGATCCTGGAGAAGACGGAAGGGCGCGCGAGTGGTCCGCCGCCCGGGATGCCTCCGGGTCCGCCGCAGGGCCCGCCGCCGGGTGGAGGGCCGGGAGCAGGTGGGCCGCCGCCGGGGCCACCGCCTGCTCCTCCGGGCGGGGACTGGAAGCTGACGGTGATTCCGGTGGGGCGCGGGGCTGAGGGGTTCGATGTTTCTCCGGACGGCAAAGAGGCCTGGGTGGCGAATGCCAGGGACGGCACGGTCTCGGTGATTGACATTGCGGCAAAGAAGGTGACGGCGACGCTGGCGGCAACCGTGCAGGGCGCGAACCGGCTGAAGTTCACGCCGGATGGGAAGCTGGTGCTGATTACGGCCGGAGGGGCGCTGGTGGTTCTGGACGCGGCGACGCACGCGGAAGTGAAGCGGCTGGCGGACGTGCACGGGTCGGGCGGTATCCAGATGCAGCCGGACGGGGCGCGGGCTTATGTGGCTTGCGGGCGGGATGGGTATGTGGCGGCGATCGACCTGAAGACGCTGGAGATGGTGGGGAAGGTTGATGTGGCTGGGCCGGATGGGCTGGCCTGGGCGGTGCAACAATGACGGTTTCCTGGAGGTGATTGTTTCCCACCCTTCGAGCAAAGAACGCTTGAGGGATGGGGCACCCAGGTTCCTTTGACCGTGAAGATTCCTGGCGTGGGGGTTCAATTGAAAAGGGGCAGGGGCCTTGACGGTCGCTGCCCCTTTTTCTTTTGTGCGGGATGAGTTTTTACTGCTCGTCGAGCTGGATTACCTGGATGGCGTAGCCGGGTACTGTGTGATGCAGGTGATTGCTGACGGCGTGCAGCGGGGTTTCTACGGGGACGATCTGGTTGGGTTGGTCGATGGTGTTGGTGGCCTGGGCGCTGTGGGCGCTGAGGGTGACGAGCTTGCCGGTTTCAGCCAGTTTGGCGCCGGGGAAGTCGATGTCGACGGGCTGCGGGGTGGAGGAGGCGTTGACCAGCTTGAGATAGAGGCGCTTTTTTGTGGAGTCGCGGGTGATGGAGTAGAAGAGCTTGGGGCTGGCGGCATCGAGCTTTGAGGCGAGGGTCTGGTCGCCGAGGTACTTCGAAAAGATGACCTGCGCCCAGTAGCTGGGCGAGCCGTAGCTGCGCATGGCGTCGTAGCCGATCAGATCGGTCTCCCACTGCATGCCGCCGGGGTTTACGTTGACCAGCAGAGGAGCGTAGGCGGCCATGACGATGAGGTCGCTGTTGCGCTCAAGGCCGGTCATCCAAACTGCGTCGCCGAGCGCGGCGCCGAAGTTGGGGGTGGGCGAGCCCTCGCGCGTGGCCCACTCGCCTACGAAGATTTTGGGGCCGCTGCGGTCGGTCTTGTCGTAGTGGGTTGCGTCTTCAAAGAACTTTTGGGCGCGGACGTAGTAGTGGTCGTCGACGACGTCGGGGCGGATGCTCTTCACGGGGGTGGTGGCGATGAGTTGAAGATCAGGATACTTTGCCTTGATGGCCTTGTAGAACTGCTCGTAGCGGCCTTCGTAGCTGCCTGAGCGGTCGAAGAAGTCTTCGTTGCCGATTTCGACGTAGGTGAGCTTGAAGGGCTGGGGATGGCCGTTCTGGGCGCGGATGGCGCCCCATTTTGTGTCCGTACTGCCGGTGACGTACTCGATTTCGTCTAGGGCATCCTGGACGTAGGGATCGAGGTCAGCTCCGGGGGCGACGTGCTCCTGGGCCATGGAGTAGCCGGCATAGACGGCGAGGACGGGCTGCATGCGGAGGTCTTCGCACCACTCCAAAAACTCCAAAAGACCAAGACCATCCGAGGAGTGGTAGCTCCAGGGGCTGGGGTGGGTGGGGCGGCCGACCAGCGGGCCGATGGTTTTCTTCCATTCATAGCGCTCGGGGATGTGGTCGCCTTCCAGGTAGTTGCCGCCGGGGAAGCGCAAAAAGGCCGGGTGCATGGCGGCCAGCTTCTCCATCAGGTCGATGCGGTTGCCATTGACGCGGTCGTGGTAGGTGGGCGGGAAGAGGGAAACGAGGTTGAACCAGAGGGTTCCGGCGTGGGCTACGGTGAGGGCCAGGTGGTTGGCGGCGGAGGGCTGGATTTCGCCGGTCTTGAGGGTGAATTCATACTGCTTCCAGGCGGTGGTGATACCGGAGACTTCGGCGGTGGCGACGGGCTTGCCGGTGGAGTTATTGACCAGGCTAACGGTGACGGCG
>DATNHL010000238.1:0-20476 GCA_035604995.1 Occallatibacter sp.
AACGTTTTCTTTCTCGACCGCGCATACCTTGCTCATCGCCACTCAAACTCCCACTATCTCTGCGCAACCCGCGCTGAACCGCTCCCAGATCCTGTCCATCCACGCCGCGTGCTCAGGCTTCATCAGCACCGAACGCAAACAGGTAACCGCTCCTGCCTGGCCACCACCTGCCGGCTCAAACCAGGACACCGGCAATTGTACAAGAGCCAAATGTAAATCCCTTGTGGCGCAGGCAACAAATATTTTTTGCGCCAGATCTGAAGACCGCTCCGCACTCTCCGCCTTCAGCTTCCAGACCACAATATCAAGTTCCGGCGCCCCGGAAGTCAATGGTACAAAGCGACTATCCTCGCGCAGCCGCCGGTCCAGTTCGAGCGCCGCCGCCCGCCCGCTTTTGAGGCCGCGCGCAAACTCGCCCTCCGGCGTCAGCGGCAAAAGCCGCTGCGTGGCCCAGAGCGCTACCGCCGCTGCCCCGGCTCGTGAGCACTCCAGGCTGATCTCGCCCAGGTGCAACTGCTTCGACGTGAAATAGGTGTAGGGCGAGTCGTGCTTGTAAAGGCGCCCCACCGCCGGGTCGCGGAAGAGCACACAGCCGCACCCATAGGGCTGCAGCCCGTGCTTGTGGGGATCGATCACCAGCGAGTCCGCTTCGAGCGTAGCGAGGTACGCCCGCCAAGCCGGCTCGTCCAGATCATCCGTTATCAGCCTGAAGTAGCCCCCGTACGCCCCATCCACATGCACCCGGAAGCCGTACCGCGCCTTCAGCTTCAGCACCTCGTCCAGCGGGTCCACGGCGCCAATGGCCGTGGTGCCCAGCGTGACCACCACCGTGCCCACATCGCCCTTGCGCAGTTCGGCTTCGAGCGCCTCGAGGCTCATTCGCCCGCGGTCGTCCGCCTCAATGTCCGCGTAGTCCAGCTTCAGGACGGCGGAGATGCGGCGGTGCGTGTAGTGCGCCTGCTCCGATCCCACAATCCGCTTGCCCGGCGCCAGTTGCCCGGCAATCCACAGCGCCTCCAGGTTGGCCAGAGTCCCGCTGGAGGTCAGGTGGCCCAGAAACTCCTTCAAGCCGAACATCGCGGCAACCTCCCGGACCGCCTCGATCTCCATCTCCGAGCTGGCCCGGCCACCATCCCGCGCGTGGTTGTTCGGGTTGATCTTCATGGCCAGGGAATAGGCCGCGCGGGCCAGCGGATGCGGCGGCTTCAACATCTGGCCTGCATACAAAGGATGGAAGTAGGGGTAGTTGTCGCCCAGCCGGTGAGCTACGGTTTCAAGAACCGCTGCCATCGCGGCTGGGTCAGGGTCGGGCTCAGCCCCATAGTCGGGAAGTCCCGCAAACTCCGCCTCAAGCCGCTCGGTGGCGCGCCGCAGGAGTTCGGGGACGGGATCGTGTGACATGGGGGCCTTTTCGAGCAGGTGCATTGGCTGGTTGAGTTCCCATCCAAGATAAATCAAAGGGGTTCTGTGTGCGCTGGCTCAGATGACGGCCTGGACCCTGCGCGCCGACCGGCGGCCGGAGCCCTAACCCAGGACGAGGAGATTGTGGCTGAACTGTGATCCAGTCAGGTATTTGATTCCGCGGTCGAAGGTGACGAGCACACCCTCGTGCTTCACGGCCAGTCCCAGCAGATAGGCGTCCGTGACCTGCTGATGGCCGAGCAGGCGGGTGGAGAACTGAGCCGTGAGAGCGGACCACGACTCGGCGATGGGCCAGTAGCGATAGCCAGGATGGGCAGTAAACGCGGCGAGAATTGCGCTGGCCTGCGCGATCGTCCGGTTGGCTCCGCCATAGGCAGGATTGGTCGTAACTCGAACAAAACCCGCTTCCGTGAGGGGGCAGACTCCCCAGTCCTCTTTTCCGGAAGTATCGAACCAATGGTGCATGGCTGCATAGTGCGGGCTTTCTGTATCCGCAAGGAATATTAGGGCGTTAAGGTCAAGGAGGTAGCGAGCCTTAGTCGAATTCACTCTCGGCCTCTTTGATCATCTCAAGCGTCAGTCCCTTGCCGGTTGGGGGAAAGCAGGGCAGGCCGTTGGGCGAGCGGCGAATCTCCGGCGCGGGCTGGGGCGTGGCTTCGGCCTTGCGAATCAGCTCGCCGATGGCAGCGCCCAGCGTAATCCCCTTGGCTGCGGCATAGATGGAGGCGAGCTGATGGACGTCCTCATCGAGAGTGATGTTGGTTCTCATGGGCCTATTATGCACTGAATTGCAGAATTGCACCAATAGTAATTGCAGTGATACAAGTCAATTTCTGTACTGACTCGCGATTCGGTGTGCAGTAGGCTGCTGACGGATCTCTCCGATTTGGCAGCCACGCGCCCGAAAACGCAGGCAGCGCCGACCGTTGCCGCTGCGTTCGTCCCGCCTATAATCTGGGGCATGGGCAAGTTGATGATATTCCTGCTTGTGAGCGGGCTCTCGTGCTCGGCTCTGGCCCAGGCGCTCCCTTCAGATGGCGGACCGCAGGCTCAGCTTGTCATCGCTAAGTTGCCGCCGCCTTCCTATCCACCGATGGCGCTGGCAGCGCATGTGTTCGGAGATGTGGAGTTGAAGGTTACTCTGCGGCGTGAAGGCACGCTTGATTCGGTGGAAGCCGTTAGTGGGCCTCCGATGCTCAGGGAATCCGCAGTCGGCCTCGCCAAGCAGACCCAATTCGAATGCAGACACTGCGATGAAGCATCGACGCCATTTCGCATCGTCTACAGGCTCGAACTGGGGAATGCAATTTATTGCGAAGAGCGGGACAAGTCCTACCCCCGCGTGACGCAATCTTCGGATACGGTCATGATCGCAGACCGGCCGTTTGGAACATGCGATCCTGCGGCCACGATCGAGCGGGTTCGTGTCCGTTCTGCAAAATGTCTATTTCTTTGGAGGTGTGGATGGCGTTAACGCACGGAGAGAGTTCGCTCCTGGTTCGTCGGCCCTCCGGGAAACAACCCCGCTACCCCTTTGAAAAGCCCGTTTTGAGACGCGGGCCAAGAATTTATGCACTCTTTTTTGACAGCGATGGTACACTAGCCCCAGCGTTAGAACCGAACCGGGCAGCAGCAGCACTCGCCCAACCAAGCAAGATTCTGCCAGTGGTCGCTCCGATTCCTCCAGCGCAATTCAATCCAGGAAACACGATCAAATGGAACAAGGTACTGTGAAGTGGTTCAATGACGCGAAGGGCTTCGGCTTTATCTCGCGCCAGAACGGCGAAGATGTCTTCGTGCACTACTCTGCAATCAACTCGAGTGGTTTCAAAAGTTTGCAGGAAGGTCAAGCCGTGCAGTTCAACGTAGTGAAGGGCCCCAAGGGATGGCAAGCTGCCGACGTGCAGCCGCTCTAAACCTCCAGGCCGGATTCCGGCAGAATCTAGCACGAGATAACTCACGAGGGCTGGGCGCAAACCCGGCCCTCGTGCTGTTTGAAGCGGCCAGCGTGGCCGCCAGGGGGATTCGTGCGCCGGGTGCCGGACAGCGCAATGCGAAGAGCCGATGGGACTTAGCAGCCGAATCGGCGCCGTGGCCCTGCGTTCATGTCTCAATTAGGCCCGGAATTGCTCCTATAGTAAGATGGCCGTCATGGCCAACCAGTTGAATCCACCTCCGGCAGGCCCGAACCTGGACCTCGGCTTGAAGAACCAGTGGTGGACGCCACGGCTCGCCGGGCCGGTGGTCTTCGCCGCCGTGGCTCGATTTGCCTTCCTGGCCGTCGCGCTTGCCAGAACGGGAACAAGCGCCGTTCTGGGCACGGATACTTACAGCTACCTCATCCCGGGGCGCAACCTGGTGCTGCATGGAGCCTTCTTCGCGGATGGCGTGCCGGCCCTGATGCGCACGCCGGGGTATCCGCTGTTTCTCGCCCTGACCAGCCTGGCCGGCTTTACCTTGGCGGCTGTGGTCAACCTGATCCTCTCCCTCTTCTGCCTGGTTCTGATCTGGAGGTTCGCACGGGCTGTCTCCGCCGATGAGCGGATCGCCGTCGGCGCGGCCTGGCTGCTGGCCATTGAGCCCATTTCGTCCATCTTTTCCGTCGTGCTGCTCTCAGAGACTCTGTTTGTTGCCTTCCTTCTCTTCGGCATGGAGCGGCTAGCTTGGTTTTTGCGCTCACACCGTCTGGGCGTGCTGGCCGTGGGGGGATTCTCGCTTGTCGCCGCCACTTTTGTTCGCCCGGTCGGCTATTACCTGCCCATAGCGCTGGCTATTGGGTTAGTGGTCGTGCTGGCGCGCGTGAAGGACCTCCGCTGGAAGGCGCCGGTCGTGCTTCTGATCACCGTGCTGCCGTGGCTGGCCGCGTGGCAGATTCGCAACAAGGTTGAGACCGGCTACAGCGGGTTTTCGAGCGCCCGCGAGTTGAATCTCTATACCCAGAACGGCGTGGAAGTCACGGCCAAACTCCAGCACCGGAACTACTTCGACGTGCGCGAGGAGTTCGGCTACGCCCCGTTTGTGGAACACAGCGGGCAAACCTATCTCTCCCAGCCCTATGTCGATCGCCACCGCGAGCAGGCAGGATGGACCCAGGCGCAGCGCATCGCCTTCATGGGCGCCGAGGGCAAGCGCATTATTCGCGCGCATCCGGGAGTATACGTTCGCACCTGCATCCAGCCCCTGTTCGCCATGGTTCTGGACCCCGGCGCTGGCTATTTTGGCCGCATGCTGGGTTTGGAAGGCAATCAGCTCTCCAACGGCGTGGCCAAAGAGGGCGCAGTCCGCTGGGCCATCTTTCTCGTCAAAACATATCCTGGGCTTGTTGCATTGAAGCTCGCCTTTGAAGCCGTCCTGCTGGCACTCTACCTGCTGGCATTGCGGGGCATCCTGCGGGGCAGCATCCGGAATCCCTACCTGGCGTTGATGTTGGGAACCGTGCTCTATTTTGTGGCCGTGTGTGCGGTGGCTGGCGGCACAGGCTCCGATGCGCGCTACCGCATACCGATCATGCCCTTCGTCTGCGTCTTTGCGGCCGCGGGCCCGCCGGGCAAAAAGACAGCGGCGGCCTAGACGCATGCGCGGACCTGTCGCCGGAGCGGTTGCACTTGTGGTGCGCGCCACACGGTTTGTTTGGCAGGGACCGGCGCGGGATTGGATACTCTTCCTGAGAAGAGAATTCGCGGAGTGGCTCCCATGCCACTTTCCTTCCGAGCTTTTTCATCCACACGGTGAAGGTTTGTGACCGACCAGAGAGCCATCATTATCGGAGCAGGCCCCGCCGGGCTCACTGCCGCCATTGAACTGGAGCGGCATTCGGGAATCAAGCCGATCCTCGTCGAGGCCAGCCACGAGATTGGCGGCATCTCGCGCACGGTCAGGTACAAGGGCAACCGGATGGACATCGGCGGCCACCGGTTCTTTTCGAAATCCGACCGGGTGATGCGCTGGTGGCTCGACCTGATGCCTGTCGAGGCTGGCGACGCGAGAGAGGGAGAGTTGCGCTACCAGGGCCAGCAGCGCGATCTTCCCCAGGCGACTGCGGCCCACGATCCCCAATCCGAAGACCTGGTCATGCTCGTCCGCCAGCGCAAGAGCCGCATCTACTTCCTGCGCCGCTTCTTCGACTATCCCATCAGCCTCAAGGCAGCCACCTTCATCAACCTGGGCCTTGTCCGCACCGTCCGCTGCGGCGTCAGCTACATGCGATCGGCCCTGCTGCCCCAGCGCGAAGAAAAGTCCCTCGAAGACTTCATCATCAACCGCTTCGGCAAGCAGCTTTATCTCACCTTTTTCAAGTCCTACACGGAAAAAGTCTGGGGCGTGCCCTGCAACGAGATCAGTGCCGAGTGGGGCGCGCAGCGCATCAAGGGGCTCTCGCTCAAGGGCGTAGTTGTGCACTTCCTCAAAAAGACCTTCGGCCGCAAGCCCTCCGGCGACATTGCCCAGAAGCAGACCGAAACCTCTCTCATTGAGAAGTTCCTCTACCCTAAGTTCGGTCCCGGCCAGCTCTGGGAACACGCGGCCGAGCTTGTCCGCGCCGCCGGCGGCGAGATTCACCACGGCATCCAGATCGACCGGATCTACATCGACGCCAACACGGTCGCCTCCATCGAAGGCCTGACCGAATCCGGCGATCGCGTCAGCTTTGCAGGCGACTACTTCCTCTCCACCATGCCCGTTCGCGATCTTGTCCGCGCCATCCGCGCAACCGCACGGGACCGGGTCCCCGCCGAAGTCACCCAGGTGGCCGAGGGCCTGATGTATCGCGACTTCATCACCGTCGGCCTGCTGGCTTCACGGCTGGCCGTCAGGGAGAAGGACGGCTCGCCCCTCAAAGACAACTGGATTTATATTCAGGAGCCCGATGTGGTCGTCGGCCGCCTGCAGCTCTTCAACAACTGGAGCCCCTGGCTGGTCAGCGCCTCGGACAAAGTCTGGATCGGTCTTGAATACTTCTGCAACGAGACTGACGATTTATGGAAACTCTCCGACGAGGAGATGGCCCGCTTCGCCATCGCCGAGATCGCCAAAATAGGCATTCTCAAGGCCGAGGACGTCGAAGACTCGCATGTCGTCCGCGTGCCCAAGACCTATCCCGCCTACTTCGGCAGCTACGACCGCTTCGACGTGATCCGCAAATACCTCGACGGCTTCGAGAATCTGTTCCTGGTGGGCCGCAACGGCATGCACAAATACAACAACCAGGACCATTCCATGCTGACTGCCATGACCGCCGTCGAGAACATCGTCAACGGCGTCACCACCAAAGACAACATCTGGGCCATCAACACCGAGATGGAGTACCACGAAGAAAAGGCGGCCAAGTAGCCGCCTGAAATTGATGAGACAGCGCTCGTTTTGAAAGGGCGCGGCTTTAACCGCGCCACTAGGCGGTCAAAAAGAGACATTGGGGCTTTGGCTCCCGAGGGCCGCCCTTCGGGCAGTTTTCTTTAGACTTTGCCAATGGAATCGGCCCGCGGCGGATGGCCTCGCTTCAGCCACACAATCACGCAGAGAGTCAACCCTCCGAGAAAGCCGCTGCCATAAGAAGCGCCATGTGCCCACCAGTCGGCAACAAATCTTCTATGGATTTCCTTCGGGAGCACATCTGACACATCCGATGGCACTGGCCCAATAAAGTACCCTATGGTTCCGAACACGATTGAGCAGACCGCCATGAAGATCATGAGTCGAACCACAAATGGAGCGATCTCTCTGGCCGTCAGTTTCGTCCGAGACCCCTTACGTGCCCCAATGGCAAGTAGCAAACCAATGATGGCGCCAGCCCACCAGGTAGCTATGATCCCCCAGCCTATGCCCAGCAAAGTGGGAGAGTTCGTTGCAAAGACGGGTGGATGGAACACAGTGAAGTACTCAACGCAAATCCGTGCCGTGAACTGGTCATGGACGATCCCATACAAAATCGAAGCAACAATGCAGGTGATCACGATCTTCGCAAATTCCATGGGGGAAGTATAGAGCCGCCGACGGGAACTCCCGTGGAACGCCATCCGTTGAAGATCCGCGGGACTGAGAACCATCCGCGCGCAAAAAAACAGATGCCGGCAGCGATGACCTCAAAGGGTGAAGTCGCTCATCCGGCATCCAGAAAGGGTGAATTGTAAGAGTTCCACCACGTGCTCAATGGCTACGCCCGGAACTGCAGTTAACGCAGGTTCGCTTCTTCACTTGAGCTCGTCTTTTTCTCTTCCCAGCGAATCCAATCCGCCTTCGGAGCTCAAATCAGTCTCGTTTCAGTCTTCCTCGCACACTGGAGAACAACGCCCGTTGAGGGCTAATCCTACAGCGCCCAGCTCGGTGCATCGCCCGGAACCGCCGCTCCCAGTGCCGCAGCGGAACCGTCCCACTCCGGAACCAGAAAACCGCCGTTCGGATGTGCCTCCGGGCCTCTCTGGTTGCGATGTTGACGACGCAGCGTCTTTTGGATCTCTCTGAGAGTTTCCAGGCGCTCGGGGCGCGATTGCCGCTCCCAGAACATCACAAATCCCTGTCCGCACACACTGCAATGCGTCTCAGCGTTTCCATTCGTACTCTTGCAGAGTACCTGCATCTTTCCCGCCTCCGGCTGAGCAACTCCCCCAGCCCCGGAAGACACGGTAGTCCCATTCTCACAGCGCTGCCCATTCCTCCTACCGGCAATTCGGCCGCTCTTTCGCGGGACCGGTAACTGCCCTTTTCGTGGGATCGCCGCCGCCAGAACTCCGCATTTACGGGCTCGCTCCGCTCGGCCGCTCGACTTCACGCCCTTCATCCCACTATCCTGAGAGTGTTGGCCGTGTTTTTCCCGTCAGATTGCGGCCCCACTGGATTCCGACCCACCATGAGCACGCAGACAATCGCCGTACACCTGCCCGATGGGGCCATTCGCGAAGTGCCCGCCGGCACAACGCCCTTTGACATTGCCAACGCTATCTCACCGCGCCTTGCCGGGGCAGCCGTCGTAGCCCGCCTGACGCCCGTTGCCGGCACGATTCACGAAAGCCCCGCCTCCGACGGCCAGTCGGCGGCCGAAGCAGCCATGTACAGCGCAGAGGACACGGCCGCCCCGCGCCTGATCGATCTCTCCACTCCGCTTACCGCCGACACGCGCCTCGAACTGCTCACCGAGAAGGACCCCGAGGCCCTCAAAGTCGTGCGCCACTCGGCCGCCCACGTGTTGGCCACAGCCGTCCTCGAGCTCTTCCCCGAGACCAAGCTCGGCCACGGCCCCGCCACCGACGCCGGCTTCTTCTACGACTTCTATCGCCCCACCAACTTCACGCCCGAAGACCTCGCCGCCATCGAGGCAAAGATGAAGGAAGTCGTCGCGCGCGATGAAAAATTCAATCGCGTCTACGAGCCCCGCGAGAAAGCCCTCGAAGAGTTCCAGCGCGACGGCGACTTCATGAAGACGCACTTCGTGACCAAGTTCACCGAGCCGGGCTCCGAGGTCAGCTTCTATCGCAACGGCCAGTTCGTCGACTTCTGCCGCGGTCCGCATGTGCCCTCCACGGGGCGCGTCAAGGCCTTCAAAGTCCTCTCGCTGGCCGGCGCATACTGGCTCGGCGACGAGAAGAATCCGCAGCTCCAGCGCATTTATGGCACCGCCTTCTTCTCGCAAAAGGCCCTCGACGAGCACTCCGCGCGCCTGGAAGAAGCCGCCAAGCGCGACCATCGGCTGCTGGGCAAGCAGTTGGACCTCTTCAGCATTCAGGAGATCGCCGGCGCGGGCCTCATCTTCTGGCACCCCAAGGGCGGCATCATCCGCAAGGTCATGGAAGACTGGATGCGCGACGAGTGCCTGCGCCGCGGCTATTCGCTGGTCTTCACGCCGCACGTGATGCGCCGCGAACTGTGGAAGATCAGCGGCCACGAGGGCTTTTACGCCGGCAACATGTATACACCCATGGAGCTGGACGACGCAGAGTATCGGCTCAAGCCGATGAACTGCCCCGGCCACATTCTCATCTACAAGAACTCGCCGCGCAGCTACCGCGACCTGCCCGTGCGCCTGGCCGAGCTGGGCAACGTCTACCGCTACGAGCGCTCCGGAACCATGCACGGCTTGCTGCGCGTGCGCGGCTTCACGCAGGACGACGCCCACATCTTCTGCACCCCCGGCCAGATTGAAGACGAGGTCGTCGCCTGCATCGACTTTGCCGAAGCCGTGCTCAAGACCTTCGGCTTCAATGAATTCAAGGTCGAGTTATCGACATGGGACCCGAACGATCGCGCCCACTACGCCGGCTCCGACGACAACTGGAACCTCGCTGTCGGGTCCTTGCAGCGCGCCCTCGACCGCAAGGGCATCGCTTACAAGACCATCCCCGGCGAGGCCGCATTTTACGGCCCCAAGATCGACGTCAAGCTGGTCGACGTGCTTGGCCGACTGTGGCAGCTCTCCACGGTGCAGTTCGATTTCAATCTCCCCGCGCGCTTCGAGCTTGAATACGTGGGCGAAGACGGCGAGCGCCATCAGCCTGTCATGGTGCACCGCGCACTGTTCGGCTCTGTCGAGCGCTTCTTTGGCGTCCTCATCGAGCACTATGCCGGCGCATTCCCGCTTTGGCTCGCGCCCGTGCAGGTGGGCCTGGTCCCCATCAGCGAGCGCCATCACGCCTACGCGAGGAATGTCGAAGCCGAACTCACCGCCGCCGGCCTCAGAGTCGAAGTCGACGACCGCAACGAAAAGATGAACGGCAAGATCCGCGACTTCGCCAACCAGAAGACGCCGTATATCCTGGTCTTCGGCGACAAGGAAGAAGCCGCCGGCTCAGTCAGCGTCCGCACCCGCGCCAAGGGCGACCAGGGGTCTATTCCACTCGCCGACTTCATCGCCAGGTGCAAGGAGCTGGTGGCCAGCCAATCGACGGAACTTTAGCGCGGACCGCTGGGGGTGGCCGTACAGCCTATGCAGAACTTGCGATGTTACGGAGACAGCCGGAACAGAGGATTCTGCGTACATTGTGGCGGCCCGTATGAGACCGATGATCACGTTCCCTCTAAGGTGCTCTTAGATGAGCCTTATCCAGAAAACCTCATGGTCAGCCCCTCATGCGATGCCTGCAACAATAGACTTTCGCTTGATGAGGAGTATTTCGCCTGTCTATTGGAATGCGTGATCGCGGGCCAAGCGGAGCCTTCGAAGCTACAGAGACACAAGATCGGCAAAATCCTGACAGGCAACCAACCTCTGCTGAACCGATTACGCAGCGCGAGATCGGACGATGACGGTGTCACGCTGTGGGCGGTTGAGAACGATCGCGTAAGAGCGGTACTGTTGAAACTGGCACGAGGGCACGCTTCGTATGAATACAACTTACCGCAATTGAACGAGCCAGATTTGTTCTATGTCAGACCCCTACCTACGATGAAGGCGGAGGAACGTAGCCGCTTCGAAGAATCCGATGATATCGCAGAGGAGATGCTCGCTGGGTGGCCCGAGGTCGGGAGCAGGGCTTTGCAGCGCCTGCTGGTCGTGGGGCCTCAGGTGTTTCGAGAAAAATGGATCGAGGTCCAGCAAGGGAATTACCGATTTCGCGTTACCGACCATGACGGATTGACAGTGAAGATCGTACTGCGCGAGTATCTTGCCTGTCAGGTGGCATGGCACTAGCTAGCGGAATCTCCGAATTCGGAGGATACTGACTTCATGGCAACGCAGGCCACATTCGACAAGCCGGTCAGCGTCGAGGAGTATCTTTCGACCGTCTACGAGCATGACTGCGAGTATGTGGACGGAGTGATCGAGGAGCGCGACTTGGGCGAGTTCGAGCATGCGTATGTGCAGGGAATCTTAGTTACTTTGTTCAACAATCATCGCGGCGATTGGGGCGTCTACGCACTCCCGGAACAGCGGGTGCAGACCCAGAAGACGCATTTTCGTGTGCCGGACATAAGCGTTCTGAAAACGGGATCGATTCGGGAGCCGATCCTCACGCACTCCCCTCTGCTCGTGATCGAGGTTCAATCGCCGGAGATCCCGTTGCGCAAAACGGCGGAGAAATCCGCTGAGTATCTGGCCTTTGGCATCGAGCATGTCTGGGTCATCGACCCTTACGCCCGCGTCGCCTATCGCGGTACGGCGAATGGCCTGGAATTGGTACGCTCCGGCGAGCTGGCGATTGCTGGAACTCCAATCCGGGTCAGTGTTCAGGAGATTCTCGCCGAACTGGACCGGGTTTAGCGGGTCTTACGCGTTGATCGCCATCCCCTCCACCGCGCCATACGCGTCGAGCAAACTCTCGGCCAGCGTGGGATGCGCATGGATGGTGAACATCAACTCATCCACGGTTCCTTCCAGCTCCAACACGGCGACCGCCTCGGCGATGAGCTCCGTGGCCTGCGGCCCGATGATGTGTACGCCCAGAATTTCGCCATACTTTGCGTCAGAGACGATCTTCACAAAGCCGTCGTGGTTGCCCAGAATCGTGGCCTTGGAGTTGCCCGCAAACGGGAACTTGCCCACCTTCACCTCGTAGCCATTCTCCCGGGCCTGCGCCTCTGTCAGCCCTACGCTGCCGATCTGCGGCTCCGTATACGTGCAGCCCGGAATCCGATCCTTGCGCACCGGCCTGAACTTCTGCCCGGCAATGTTGGCCACGGCCACCATGCCGCTCATTGCGCCCACATGCGCCAGTTGTGGTAACCCGGCCACAATGTCGCCAATGGCAAAAACACCCGACTCCGCCGTCTCCTGCGCGCCGTCCACCTTCACAAAGCCGCGGTCGAGCTCAATCTTCGTCTTCTCCACGCCCAGGTCGGCAGTCCGCGGCGCGCGCCCCACGGCAATGAGCACCTTCTCGGCCTCCTTCACCTGCGGCTTTCCGTTCGCGTCCGTAAAGGTCACCATCACGCCGGTCTCGGTCTTCTCCACCGTTTCGACGCGAGCGCCGGTGTTCACGTCAATGCCGCGCTTCTTGTAGAGCCGCGTCAGTTCTTTTGAGATCTCCTCATCTTCGACCGGAACCATGCGCGGCAAAAACTCGAGGATTGTGACCTCCGCTCCAAATGTTCGGAAGATCGAGGCAAACTCGACGCCCACGGCGCCGGCGCCGATGACCACCAGCGACCTAGGCGCCTGCTCCAGCGAGAGAATCTCAATATTTGTCAGAATGCGGTCGTCCGCCGCGAGGCCAGGCAGCATCTTGGCCTCGGAGCCGGTGGCCAGAATCACATTCCTGGCCTGTACCAGGCTCACTTCGCCGGCCTTGTTCACTTCCACGGTCAGCACCCCGTCCACCGCCGGGCCGGTCAGCCGCCCGTAGCCCTCAATGCGCTCAACTTTGTGCTTCCTCACCAGGAAATCCAGCCCCTTGGTGTGCTTCACAATGATGGCGTTCTTGCGCTTCTGCACCGCCGCCCAGTTCAGTGTAGGCGTCCCGATGCCATCAATGCCAAACTCCGCCGCGTGCTGCATGTGGTCCCAGATCTCGGCGTTGAACAGGAGCGCCTTGGTGGGAACGCAGCCCACGTGCAGGCAGGTCCCGCCCAGCTTGTCGGTCTTCTCAATCAGCGCCACTTTCAGCCCATACTCCGCCGCCCGAAACGCCGCCGTATACCCGCCCGGCCCGCCGCCCACAATCGCCACGTCGTAAATCGTCTCTGCCAAAGCAATCCCCATTCCGCGCCGCTCGCCACTTCCGAGCACCACTACCACCGCTTAGTCTAAATCTCGGCCTCACCCACACCCCTGAATGCGATCCAGGTTTGTGGTACTCTTTCCCCGCAACCATTAGCACGTGCGGACGCGCCCATGCCGCGAAAAGCCCTCCAATTCGGTCTCCTCTTCGCAGCCAGCCTGGTTGTTCTGCCCGCACAGGAGCCCTCCCAGGGCCCACCGCCTCCGGAGCGGCCTCCCGCCGTGCATGGCATCTCCATTGCCCCCATTCCCGGTCTGCCTTTCTCTGCCACCGCCGTCATCGAGTCGGAGCGCGAATGGCCCGATGGCTCTCCGCAGGTCCGCCGCACCATCAACATCATCGCCCGCGACTCCCAGGGCCGCACCCACAACGAGGTGCGCCGTCTGCTGCCGGAGTCCTTCCACGGCTCGCCGGAGCTGATGAGCGTCCGCATCTTCGATCCGCAGACCCGCATCCGCATCACCTACGAACCCACCCTCAAGGCCGCAAGCCGGGAGTTCATCCCCAAGCGTGAACCGGAACCGGGCGTTCCCAACCCCACCGTTCACACGGAGGACCTGGGCACAACCACCCTCAACGGGCTTCAGGCCAAGGGAACCCGCCGCACGTTCAGCGTTTCCCCAGTGGGCACGCGTGCCGACAGAGTTGTCGAAGTTGACGATGAGACCTGGTACTCCCCTGAGCTGCACATCAACCTGCTTGTTCGGCGCTCCGATCCCCGCACCGGCGTACTGACCATCGGCGTCTCCGGCCTCAAGCGCGAAGAGCCGCCGGCTTCCATGTTTGAGGTCCCTCAGGGCTACAAGATCGGCGACGTAACCCCGCCGCCCGCGCCACCGGCAGCGCCAACATCTCCGCCGACCGCCCCGGAATCCCCCACAGAACCACCTTTATAAGCTCAAATCTTCAGCCCCTGCTCTTCCACCAGATCAACCGCAGCCTGCACCGCGTCCGGTTCGTCTCCAAATCTCTCCATCCAATGAACCTCCGGCTCACGGCGAAACCAGGTTAACTGCCGCTTGGCGTAGTTGCGGTGGCCCTGCTGGGCAGCCATGACAGCCTCATCGGCTGTCCAAAGGCCCCGCAGCACGCACAGCGCCTGGCGGTAGCCGAGCGAATCGAGCGCCTTCACCGGCCCAAAGCGCTCAACGAGGCCGCGCGTCTCCTCCACCAGGCCGGCCGCAAACATCGCAGCCGCCCGCCGGTTTAACCGCTCGTAGAGTTCCTTCCGCGGCGGATTCAAGCCAATGCGCAGCAGCCGGAACCCGGTTAGCGGGTCCTTTGCCTGGTCTGGAGTCGCCAGCACCGCGGACATCGGCTTTCGGGCGGCGAGGCAAATCTCAATCGCGCGAATCAGCTTGGCCGCATCGTTGCGATGAATCCGCTGGGCCGACGCCGGATCCAGCCGCGATAGCACCCGGTGCAGCCAGCCCGCGCCATGCCTCTCCCGGCTCCGTGCCAGCCGCGTCCGCAGTCCCCCCTGCCGCGCCGGCCCGGCAAACAGCCCCTCGGTCAGTGCGCGCAGATAGAGCCCCGTCCCTCCGGTCACAATCGGCAGCTTTCCCCGCCCGGCAATCTCTTTGAGCGCCGCCCGCGCCTGGCGGCTGTACTCGCCGGCGGTGAAGGGCTGGTCCGGGTCGGCAACGTCGATCAGGTGGTGAGGCACGCGGGTACGCTCCTCGGCCGTGGGCTTGGCCGTGCCCAGTTCCATGCCGCGATAGACGGCAACCGAGTCGCAACTGACGATCTCGCCGCCGAAGCGCTCGGCGAGCGCCAGCGACAGGGCTGTCTTGCCGCTGCCCGTCGGCCCCAGCACCACAACCACAAGCGGAGGTTTGCTATCGTCCAAAGGGCTGCTCGACGGAGTGATCACGGCCGCCACCAACCCGGGGGAAAGATCCACTTCGGATTGGTGCGGAAGAGCCAGAAAACGAGGATTGCCAAGGCCACCAGAACCAGCCCCATTGCCTGGTTGCGTCTGTAGACGCGCGTCTGCGCCTCTCGCCGCGCCTTCTCGGCCTGCTCCTCGAAATACGGCTTGATGCGCATCTCAACCATCGCTCGGGCCTCGGCTTACCACGCCCCAGTATAGGGGACCGCGACTCGCCCACATTTCCACCCCTGTTTGACTTCCCAACCCAGCTTTGCTCAGATAACCTTTCAGGTTTGGGAAATATCAGCAGGACAGGAAGCGCAGGAAAACTCCCATGAAAGTTTTGATCCTTGGTTCCGGAGGCCGCGAGCATGCGCTGGCCTGGGCGGTAAAGCGCAGCGAAAAAGTCACCGAGGTGATCTGCGCCCCCGGCAACGGTGGCATCGCGCAGATCGCCCGCTGCGTCCCCGTCGACCTCAAAGACCTGGACGCCATGGTCCGCGTCGCGGTCGAGCAGCAGCCCGGCCTGACCATCGTCGGCCCCGAGCTGCCCCTCTCGCTGGGCATTGTCGACGCGCTCCAGGAGCGGGGGCTGCGCGTCTTTGGACCCACGAAGGCCGCGGCCATGCTGGAGTCGAGCAAGGGCTTCGCCAAGCGCTTCCTGCAGCGCCACAACATTCCCACCGCCAACTACGCCGTCTGCACCACCGCCGAGGAACTGGAGAAGGCGGTCGAAATCTTCCATCCGCCCATCGTGGTCAAGGCCGACGGCCTGGCCGCCGGAAAGGGCGTACTCATCTGCCAGTCGCGGCGCACCGCCGTCGAAGCTGCGCAGGGCCTATTCACCGGCGCGCTGCTGGGCGAAGCCGAGCGCCAGGTGGTCATTGAAGAATTCCTGGTGGGCGACGAGGTCAGCTTCCTCTGCCTCTCCGACGGCAAGCACGTCGTCCCGCTCGTTCCCGCGCAGGACCACAAGCGCATCGGCGAGGGCGACACCGGACCCAACACCGGCGGCATGGGCGTCTACTCCACCGACGCCCTGCTCGAACCCGGCATGCGGGAGTGGATCCTCCGCCACATCGCCGAGCCCACCATTGCGGGCATGGCCCAAGAGGACACGCCCTTCGTCGGCGTCCTCTACTGCGGCCTGATGATGACCCCGCGCGGCCCGCAGGTGCTTGAATTCAACGCCCGCTTCGGCGATCCGGAGACGCAGGCCATCCTGCTCCGTCTGGAGTCCGACCTCGTGGAGGCTCTCGAAGCCTGCATCGACGGCCGCCTCGCCGAAACCGAACTGCGCTGGTCGCAGGGCGCCTCAGCCTGCGTCATCGCGAGCTCCGCCGGCTATCCCGGCAGCTACAAAACCGGCTTTCCCATCTCCGGGCTCAGCGCCGCCGCACGCGTACCCGGCGTCCAGGTCTTCCACTCCGGCTCCGCCCGCCTGGGCAACCAGATCGTCACGGGTGGCGGCCGCGTCCTGGGCGTCACCGCCGCGGCAGCCTCGCTGCACGAGGCGCTCAACCGCGCCTACCAAGCCGTTGCTGAAATCCAATTTGAGGGAATCTACTACCGCCGCGATATCGGCCATCGCGCTCTCAAGAGGACACCATGACCCCAGCTATCACCATCGAAGAACTGCTCGCCTGGAGCCAGGAGGCCTCCAGCTTCTGGAAGGCCTACCTTGACGCCAACCCCGCCGTCCTTCCGCTCCCCTGCGACATCGGCCGTACCAAGAATGTTCAGGAGTTCGTCCGCCACATCTGGGCCGTTGACCTGTTCTGGGCCCGGTGCATCGCAGGCTTGCCGGAGCTTGATCGGGAAAAGGTCCCCGCCGGCCCGCTTGATGCGCTCTTCGATCTGCATCTCGAAGGCGTCAAGCTCATCCGCTCAATCCTGGATGACCCCGCCTTCGCCTGGGACGAGAAGTTGAATATGGATTTTCCATGGATGCCGCCAGAGGGGCGAACTCCCACCCGCCGCAAGGCCCTGACGCACGTGCTTCTCCACAGCCAGCGCCACTGGGCGCAAATGGCTACCCTGGTGCGCACCGCCGGGTTCCCATCTGGCTTCAAGGGAGACATGCTCTTCAGCTCGGCCCTGGCCTAGTCTCAACGGCCGGCGCTGGGCCCTTCAGTCCGCCGCAGGCGCGGATTCCTGCCCCTTGTTGGTCGCATTTTCCTGCGCCTGCTGTGCAGGGGTCCTTTGCTGCTTGAAGCACACGCGGCAAAGCACCGGGCGCCCCTGCGTCGGCTTGAACGGCACAGTCGTCTCCTCGCCGCACTGCGAACAGGTGGTCCGCGTCTCCGAGCGCACCCTCGGCCCCCCGCGCATACGCTTCGCCTTGCACTGCTTGCAGTGTTTGGGGTCGTTCTTGAATTGCTTGTCGTGGAAAAACAGCTGCTCGCCGGCCGTGAAAACGAACTCGGCGCCGCATTCGTTGCACTTCAACACTCTGTCGCTAAATTCCATGGCCGGCTTCCCCAAAATGGAGGGAAACTGAATGAAATCGGCCATGACTTAAGAGAGACTTGCCGTTCCCGTTTCCCTGTCTTCACACTTGCTTCCACAACAAGGGCCCGGGCCGCAACAAGTCCAGCGGCAAATTATTTATTTCTCCCCTCAGCATCCGGGAGACTTGAATAACTCTACCACGCAAATTGCGCGCGAAACGATCATGACGAATAGTTCATGGAGAACAGGCCGCCCCGGCTCTGTCTGACTTGCTTTAGATCCTCCCCGCTCTCGTTCAGCGGAGATCGCCGGGGCGCCACGGCTTACGAACAACGTTGATACTAGTCAGCCTCTTTGCGAGCCTTCTTGCGATTCCGCTTGCGTGCCAATGCTGCCTTCACGCGGCGCTTTTCACCGGGCTTCAGATAGTAGGAGTGACGCTTCACTTCTTTGATGATGTCCTCCTGCTGTACCTTCCGCTTGAACCGGCGCAGCGCATTTTCGAGCGGCTCGCCTTCCTGTACGCGAACCTCTGCCAAGAAACCCCACCTCCAAACCCGCCAAATGGCCTCCTTTATGATAGCGTAACTCTCGTCATCGTGCTCAAAGAAAGCATCTCTATCTTTTGTGTTGACATTTAGATAGCCCCATTTGCGCGCGATTTTTCCCGTCCATTCCGCTTTCCTCCCATTTCCGAACGGTTTGCCGGCTCATCCTCCTCTCCCGGCGTCCCCCCCAACGCCGCCGTTCTCCGCCAGCCCGAGGAATGCCGTAAACTTGCCCTTGAGAGGCCTTCACCAATGATCCGCAGCTACCGGGGCCATGCGCCCCAGGTTCCCGACTCCTGCTACGTCGATCTCTCCGCCCAGCTCATCGGCGACGTGACCCTCGGTGAGCACTCCTCGGTCTGGATGAACGCCGTCCTGCGCGGCGACGTCCACTCCATCCGCGTCGGCGCCAACTCCAATGTCCAGGACTGCGCCGTCCTCCACGGCCAGCGCAATCTCTACCCGGTCATCGTCGGCGACTGGGTCACCATCGGCCACAACGCCACCGTCCACGGCTGCGTCGTCGAAGACGAGTCCCTCATAGGCATCGGCGCCCGCGTCCTCAACAACTGCCGCATCGGCACGGGCTCCATCATCGCCGCCGGCGCCGTCGTCCCCGAGCACACTATGGTCCCGCCCCGCACCCTGTGGGCCGGCGTCCCCGCCAAGCTCCGCCGCGAGCTCTCCGACTCCGACCGCGCCCTGATCCTCCAATACGCCAGGAACTACCTCGACTACGTCGAAATCTACCTTGCCGAGCCGGACAAGTGAACTTCGGGATGACGTTTTGTTCATCCAAGTCCCTGCCCTGCGGCATTTTGCATCTAAAAAGCCTGTGAAAGACCTGCGAAACAATCTGCCCGGTCGCCTTCAGTTCGCCATTTCCGTTGCCCTGCTGGCTGCCGCTTTCAGTTGTGGTGCCCACGCGCAAAGTGCAGACGACGCCCTGCCCGACGCTCCTCCGCCCCAATCCGCCACCCAGGCCAGCCCCGACGACAAGGATGCCGTTACCCTCCGCCACACCCCCATCGACATCCTCAAGGAACAGGCCGCCATCTGGACCAGCCCTGCCCGCGTCCGCGATCGCGACCTCGCCTACCTCGTCCCCATCGGCCTGGCCACCACCCTGGCCATTACCGCCGACCACCAGGTCATGTCCTCTTCCACGCTCAACGACCCTTCCCTCAACAGCCACGCCACCACGGCCTCCAACGGCCTGCTCGGCGGATTCGTCGCCGCCCCCGTCATCATCTACGGCCTGGGCCACATCCACCACGACGACCACGCCACCGAAACCGGAATCCTGGCCGGCGAAGCCATGATCGACAGCCTGGTCGTCGGTGAAGTCCTGAAGGCCGTCACCATGCGCGAGCGCCCCACCGTGGATAGCGCCAAAGGCAAATTCTTCCAAAGCAGCGCCGGCTTCAATTCCTCCTTCCCCTCCAGTCACAGCATCGTCGCCTGGTCCTCCGCCGCGGTCATTGCTTCGGAGTACACCGGCCCTCTCACCCAACTTACCGCCTACGGCCTGGCTACCGGCGTCAGCCTCACGCGGGTCCTTGGCCGCCAGCATTTTCCGTCGGATGTGATTGTCGGCAGCGCCGTCGGCTGGCTGGTCGGCCGCTACGTCTTCCGCAAGCACAGCAAATACCGGATGCATTGGTAGGCGCGTCCCCGATCTCGGCTGGCCAGTCTGCCGCCGCTCGCTGCCTTTTCACACCGGCAGCGGATTCCGCTCCACAAACCCCCGCTGGTGCCAATAGGGATAAATCGGCTCCGCCGCGCTCGCCTTATCCAAAGCCGCCACCTGCCCGGCCTCGAGACTCCACCCTGCCGCGCCCAGGTTTTGCCGCAACTGCTCCTCATTCCGCGCGCCTACAATCACCGACGAAACGGTCGGCCGCTGCAACAGCCAGTTCAGCGCCACCTGCGGAACCGTCTTGCCGGTCTCCGCGGCCACCTTGTCCAGCGCGTCCACCACGGTGTAGAGGTGCTCGTCTGTCACCTGCGGCCCAAGGCTGGCGGTCTTGTGCAGCCGGCTCACCTCCGGAAGAGGCTGCCCGCGCCTGAGCTTCCCTGTCAGCCGTCCCCATCCCAGCGGACTCCACACCAGCGCGCCCACCTTCTGATCGAGGCCGAGCGGCATCAGCTCCCACTCGTACTCCCGGTTCAGCAGCGAGTAGTACACCTGGTGCGCCACAAACCGCGTCCAGCCATATCGCTCCGCTACCGCCAGCGACTTCATCAGGTGCCACCCTGAGAAGTTCGACGCCGCAATATAGCGTACCTTGCCCTCGCGCACAAACTTGTTCAGCGTGTCCTGCACCTCGTCCACCGGCGTCAGCGCGTCAAACCCGTGCAGATGGTAGATGTCCACATAGTCTGTGCCCAGCCGCCGCAAACTCCCCTCCAGCGACCGCCGCAGATGGTAGCGCGACGACCCCACATCGTTCGGCCCGTCGCCAAAGCGGAACGTGGCCTTGGTGGAGATCAGCGCCCGGTGCCGTTTACCCTCAAGCGCCTTGCCCAGCACCTCTTCC
>DATNHL010000239.1:0-3137 GCA_035604995.1 Occallatibacter sp.
AGCGAAGCGGGAGAATCTGACACATTGCTTACACCGCCGAGGGCGGTTGCGGAAACAGTCTCGTCAGATCCTCCGCTCGGCTCCGCCTCGCGAAGGATGACACTTGTCGGAAGGGTAGGGCTTCCACGCCACCGCAGTAAATCCGCGTTTATCCGCCCCTCGACTTCGCTCGGGGCAGGCTATCCGCGGCGAACGAAGTTCAATTCGTTTTCCTGCATCGACACACCTCCAGTTAGGGAGAGAACGAGCCAGTCGGCGCCTCCTGCGCGCCATTTGCACGATTCCGCAAGGAACAATAAAATCACCTTGCCTCGTCTCTACACGGTTCCATGGCCACTCCCACCTTTGCTTTCACTTCCCGACGCAGCAGCACGCTGGCGCGCGTTGCCGGCCTGGTGTTGGCGCTGGTTATTGTACTGATCCTGGGCGCGGCCGGATGGTTCTACCTTCAATCGCACGCTGCCTTGCCCCAGGTTGACGGCCAGGTGCGCGTCGAGGGCCTCGCGGCGCCGGTCAGCGTCCTCCGCGACGCGCAGGGCGTGCCCCACATCCGCGCCGCCAATCTTCATGACCTGATGTTTGCGCAAGGATACGTCGCCGCCCAGGACCGGCTGTGGCAGATGGACGCGCTCCGCCGGGCGGCGCTGGGCGAGCTGGCCGAGATCGTGGGACCGGGAGCCTTGGAGCGCGACCGCCAGCAGCGGCTGCTGCTGATCCGCTCGACCACGGAGCGCGCGTGGGATGCGCTTCCCGCCTCGACCCGCGAGTCCTTTCAGGCCTATGCGAGCGGCGTGAATGCGTTCATCGCTTCGCATCGCGGCCGCTTGCCGGTCGAGTTTCGGCTCCTGCGATACGCGCCGCGCGCCTGGACTCCGAATGACAGTCTCGCCCTCGGGCTCTTCCTCCACCAGATGCTCACGCACGGACAGTATCGCCGGCAGTTGGGCCGGGAAAAGATCCTGGCCAAGCTGGGTCCGGAATTGACGGCGGACCTTTATCCCAATTCCTCGCTGCATGACCATCCGCCGGGCGCCGAAGCCAGGCGCCTCGACCAGGAATCCGACGAGGACGATGATGACGACGACGATGATGCGCCCCCGGTAATTCGCACGACACTGGAGGGTGCCCCACCCAAGCCTCTTTTGCTTGGGTGGGGGTTTTCGGTTGATCCCGAGTGGTTCTTAGCTGGACTCCCCGGCGGCTCGAACGACTGGGTGGTTTCGGGCGCGCACACGGTCTCCGGCAAGCCGCTGCTCTCGAATGACATGCACCTGCAGCAGCAGATGCCGAGCCTGTGGTACGAGGCGCAGTTGGAAATCACCGCTGCCGGCGCGAGCGCGCCGCCCTTCGATGTGGCCGGATTCACCCTGCCCGGAATGCCGTCGGTGCTCATCGGCCACAACCAGCGCATCGCGTGGGGCGCCACCAACCTCGGCGCCGACGTCGAAGACCTCTTCATCGAGACCTTCAACGCTCAAGGCGAATACCAGACGCCTGAAGGCTGCAAGAAGCCCGAGGTCCGCCACGAGACCATCCACGTCAAAGGCCAGCCCGATGTTGCGCTCGACGTGGTGGTCACGCGCCACGGGCCGGTGATCAGCGACTTCATTCCGGGGGAGACTCGCAAGCTGGCGCTGCAGTGGGCCCCGCTCAAAGATCCGGGGTTCGTGAGTTATCCCTTTTTCGAGATCGATTCGGCGCAGAACTGGGAGGAATTTCGGCGGGCGCTCTCCACCATGGGCGGACCTTCGTTGAATTTCGTGTACGCCGACGTGGATGGACACATCGGCTACCAGGCCGAAGGACGCATCCCGCAGCGCGCCTCGCCTGCCAATGACGTGCCCGTCACCGGCAACGACAACGCCCACGAATGGACCGGCGTGGTGCCGTTCGACAAGCTGCCCAGCGTCTTCGATCCGCCCTCGGGGATCATCGCCACAGCCAACGCGCGCATCACGCCCGACAAGTATCCCTATCTGCTCAGCAGCGAGTGGATGGCGCCCTTCCGCACCGAGCGTATCTATCGCGTGCTGCAGTCGGGAAGGCAATTTGCGCCCGAGGACATGCTGGCGCTGGAGATGGACGTCGCATCGGAGTTCGACCACTTCTGTGCCGAGCGCTTCGTGTATGCCGTCGACCACGCCAAGCAGCCTTCCGCGCGCGCCCGCGCCGCCGCCGACCTGATGCGCTCATGGGACGGCCAGGTCACCGTGGATTCGGCGTCCCCGACGCTCACCGTGGGGGCGCGCACCGAACTCTGGCGCATGCTGCTCGAACCCAAGCTGGGCGCGGACTACAAGCTCTACCGCTGGGGCATGCAGTCGGTGGCGCTGGAGAACATCCTGTTGCGGCAGCCGCCGCGCTGGCTTCCTGCCAACTACGCGAACTATGACGAGCTGCTCACTGCCGCCGTTGAGGCCGTGGTCGCGAGTCCGGAGGCGCCCAAATCGCTCAGCTCCTGGACCTGGGGAAAGGCGCGGCCGTTCCGGCTCGAACACCCGGTCCTGGGCGAAGTCCCGCTGCTGCGGCGTTGGGCCGGCCCGGGACGCTACCAGGCCGCGGGCGACGGGTACACCGTCAAGCAGATGGGGCACGGAGAGTCACACGCGTATCAGCAGGCGCCTTCCGAGCGCATGACCGTGGATTTTGCCAATCTCGACGCCAGCACCATGAACATCGTTACTGGACAATCCGGGCAGATCTTCAGCCCGCACTACCTCGATCAGTGGAAGGCCTGGGCGGAAGGCCGCAGCTTTGTCTTCCCTTTCAGCGACGGGGCGGTGGAGCGGGCGAAGCAGCACGAACTGCGGCTGGAGCCGGGAAAATGATGAGTACTGGGTTCTACTTGTCTATGTACTTCACGTCCACGGCTCTGCCAACGACGTCGATCTGGGTGGGAGTGAGCGTCGGCTGCACACTGGCAGAGGCGTCGTAGATCTGCAACTCGCCCAAACAGGGAAGAGTGGTGCATTGCGAGCTGCCCGCAGGCAGGTCCTCAATCACATACACCACGCTACGCTCGCTGATAGGAGCGATCCCAGTAACATTACCAGCGGCACGGTCGACGACGGCGGTGTTGGTACTGGTGTCGTAGATGGTGAGGCAGCCGGTGGTGCAAATGGGGGTCGCACCAATGA
>DATNHL010000240.1:0-4071 GCA_035604995.1 Occallatibacter sp.
TCTTCTGCTGGTTCTCATTGCCGGGTTTCGGTGTTCCAGCGCTGCGCAACAGACTACGACGGCAAGCAACTCGACCCCCAACGTCCAGGATCAGGCGGCGCAGTTGCCCAGCGCGCCCGAAGAACAGGTCCAAAAGCAGGAGCAATCGCAGCGGATGCTGGGTGTAGTACCCATGTTCGCGGTTACCAGCCGGCAGAACGCGCGCCCGCTCACCACGCGCGAGAAGTTTCACTTGACGGCGAAGCAGATCACCGACCCCTTCACCTTCGTTGCCGCCGGGGCGCAGGCTGGACTGAGCCAGGCGACCAATGAGTTCTCCGGCTACGGCCAGGGCGCCGCCGGATATGGCAAGCGTTACGGCGCAACCTTCGCCGACCAGGCTTCCGGCCAGTTCTTCAGCAACGCCTTTTATCCGACGCTGTTCAAGGAAGACCCACGCTACTTCCGCAACGGTGAGGGCACCGTCAAACATCGCATTCGCTACTCGCTGGCTCAGGAGTTCGTCTGCCACACCGACGCGGGCGGGCGTTCTTTTAACTGGTCGAACGTGCTAGGGGCGTTTACCACCGGCGGGCTCTCCAATGCCTACTATCCCTCGACCGACCGCGGCTTCGGGCTCACCATGAGCCGCTCGGCGATCGCGCTGGCGTATGGCAGCGCCGGCGGCCTGGTGCAGGAGTTCTGGCCCGACATCCAGCGCAAGGTCTTCCATAAGCCGCCGCCGCCCGCTCCGTCGCCTGCTCGCTGAACCCGCGGAATGCCCACGGCTATTGCCATCTTGCCGGTGGCTCAGGTACAAGATTCAGGCAGAGTTTTGTGGGGCACAAGCAACCATTTTCTATCGCATTCGTAGACCTTCTGACGAGGCGCCTATGGCCGTGTTGTTGATCTCGGGCATCCTGGGACTGCTGCCGCTCCTGGGCATCGCCTACATCCTCGCGACCAGCAATATTCGACAGGCGGGGCTTACCGTCGATGCTCTGTTCATGAGCCTGATCCTGCTGACCATGTCCGGGATCTTCTTCCTGAACATCGCGTTGGAGCTTCTGGCGCGCCGCAAGGCCGCGGGCCAGCCAGGCCGGACGATGGCCGCCAGTGCATCCCGCATCGTGAACACCGCCCCCGGCACCCATGTGGAGAGCGGCGTGGTGGAAGCGGTGTCCTTCTACGAAACCGAAGTCGGCCGCCCGGACAAATCCTTGGTGACGCTCCGTCCGGCCAACGGCGGGCCCGGCAAGCCCCTGGTGTTCAGCGGTGATCTGCGCAATGCCTTGCCAGCCGGCAAGCGCGCCACGATCACCTATGCGGCCAGCGCCGAAGGAAACCTCCTGCTGGGAGTAGGCGGCTAGCGACGGCCCCGCCGCGCCGCCCCATCGCCTCGGCCACTACAGAAGATTACTTATCTCGCTGGAGAACCTCGGTACCCTCGCCTGTGTCCCACAGTAATGCCGCAGCATTACCCGTGTTACTTGGCCAGAAGGACAATGGGAGCGATGATCTGTTCGTACCATCGAGGTTGGTATGTTATGGAACCGATCGTCATATGCTTCTGGTGCCGGCAGCACGTGAACCACGCGGACCTAGCCAATGGCCAGCACAACCACGTGGACGAGCGCGAGCGGCCGCAAGCCCAGGCTGAAAACAAACGGAGCAGCTAACCCTGCATGCCCGGTTGGCATGACTCGCGCGGGATCGCGCCCGATGCATCCCTCTGCTGATCGGGAGACCTTCGCCGTGGCCCCACCTGCGCTTCGCCTTTCCTGAACCCCTCGTAGAAAAAGTGGCGCGAGCAATCTCGGCCTTACTGCGGCTTGGCCGGCGGCGCGGGTTTATCGTGGCCATCGTCCGTGCCATGCCCCATCATCATCCCGTGTCCCATCATCATGCCGCAGCCCATGCCCATCGCCTGCATGTGCTCGGCGTGCTGCGCCATGTGACTGAAATGGCCGGCCAGCGCCTGCCACATGGCGATATTCGACTGCCAGCGGCTGCGCTCATTGACGTCATTAATCAGGGGCAGCGTAGCTTTCAATTGCGCCAGGTTGGTGGCCAGGGTCTCTGAGGTAGCCTTCATCTCGGCCACATGTTCTTCCATCATGTGCTTGCAGGAAGACGGCATGGGTTCCTCGTGATGAGCCTGACTCTGGGCGTGATCGTGGCCCGGCTGCGCCGGGGGCTGCGTCGAGGTTTGCGAACAGGCCGGTAGTGCCGCGATAGCCAGCCAAGCCAACACAAAGACAAGATGCTTCATAGATTCTCCTCGAGAGTAAGTCGCGAGTCTCAAGTCGTAAGTCGCGAGCCAAAAGCTAAGCGCCAAAAGCTGCTGGCCGGAAACGAAAAGGCCGGCTGCCTGAGCCGGCCCCTCGTTTGATGTGAACTCGTGGACTATTTCTTGGGCGCGATCGAGTCCTTCACCGCCTTCGCCAGATAGAACTTCGCGGTGGTCTTGGCAGCGATCTTGATGGGTTCGCCAGTCTGGGGATTGCGTCCCATGCGGGCCTTGCGCTGCACCTTCTTCAGCCGGCCCAGGCCGGGCAGCACGAAGATGCCGTTCTTCTTGGTTTCCTTGATGGCAGTGGCGGCCAGAGTTTCCAGGAACGCCGCCGCTGACTTGTTGTTGACCTCGAGCTCCTCGGCCAGGTGGCGCACGAGCTGGGTCTTGGTCATTGTCGCCATGATGCCTCCTTTCAGGGTTGTGAAATGTGAGTACCAGTGCCGCTTGAACCGCACTCATCATATACAAGCGCGCGCGGAAAGAGAAGCGCCGGAGCCGCATTTTTAGCGGGTTTTCCACATGCCCCCGATTTGCACACCCCGCAGTGCAAGCCGCGGACCCGCGCCGGGAGCGGGGAAACCTGCTATCGTGGGAGTTTCGAGTTCCAGGTTTCGAGTTCCAACTACGGCGACCCAGGTAATCCAGGCTCGAAACTCGAAACTAGAAACTTGGGCCATGCCCTGTGCCATCTGCGAAATCCGCAAAGAAAAGCGCTTCTGTCCGGCGGTGCACGGACGCATCTGCCCGGTCTGCTGCGGGCGGGAGCGCGAGGTGACGCTCGACTGTCCCTCCACCTGCGAGTACCTGCAGCAGGCGCGACGCAACGAGCGTCCGCGGGAGATGTCCGAGCTCGACCAGGAAGCGCTGTTTCCCAAAGTGGATGTCCGGCAGAACTTCATCTACGAGCGCGAGCCGCTGCTGGTCGGATTGAGCCACGGCGTTGCCAAGGTGGCGCGCGCCGACCGCTCCCTCAATGACCGCGACGCCATCGCCGCCATCACCGCCCTGGCCAAGAAGTACCAGACGCTCACCGGCTCGGGCCTCTACTACGAGACGGCCGTCGCCAGCGTGCCGCAGCAGCACATCGTCGCCGAACTGGAGAAGATGATCGTCCAGTACCGCGAGCTGGAGCAGAAGCACCTGGGCTACGCTACGCTGAAGGACAGCGAAGTGCTGGAGGCCTTGGTCTTTCTGGTGCGGATGGCGCACGGACGCACCTCGGGCCGTCCGAAATCGCGTGCGTTTCTGGATTTCCTGTTCGCGCAGTTCCCCGAGAAATCGGGCGTTGTCGCACCCGCGGAGGCCGGCAGCCGGCTCATTGTGCCGTAGGAAAATCCCGCTCCCAAGACGTGCTATAATGCAGATAGTCTCCTGTGAGTAACTTCCTGTAGATGCAAGCAGTTACGACATATCGTGCGGCCTTGGATGATGCGGCGCGCGACGGGCTTTTTGTGCCGGAAAACGGCATAGATTGGGCGAGAAAACCAAGATCCTTCGACTCGGGTTTCCCGCGCCGGAGCAAGCGCGCGGGAGCCCTCCCTCGCTCAGGATGACAAGGTTCCTTGTTTTTGGTTTCAACTGGCAACTGGCGACTGACTACTGACGACTGGTGTTAAATGGCTGACGATCCTCAAGATCCGCAACTCCCCCTGACGCCGCCCGGCGATGGCGGTGGCATGACGCCCGGCGGTCCGGGCGCCGCGAACATTGTTCCCATCAATATCGAAGACGAGATGCGCCGCTCGTATCTCGACTATTCGATGTCGGTGATCATCGGGCGCGCGCTGCCCGACATC
>DATNHL010000241.1:0-4195 GCA_035604995.1 Occallatibacter sp.
CTCATACGAGTCCGCTGCCGCGGAAATTCCGACTCCGGCGGCTTCCGCCGTGATCGCCCGATGGGCGCGCCGCGCCGGCCTCAAACGCGCTCTCGGCACCACGACGCGCCCCCTGGTAGGACGCCCCGAACGGGCGGGACGTGACAACCGAAACCGCGACCGCCAGCCGTGGCACTCGGCCGCCCGGTCGGCGCGCCAGTCGATTCCGTCGCCTTGTCAGGAGGCTCCGCCCCGGCGAGGTGTGCGCCCAGGGACACCTGCGGGCAAGAGGTTTCGAATCCGGGGGTGCTGTGGCCGCGAGGCAATCGTGGCGGCGGGCGCGCCGTCGACCAACACACTAGCGGAAACCGCGACCGGTCGGCAGATTGGAACTGTGTGCCGCAGGATGTACGAGGAGGAGGGCGACTCCCGCCGCCTGCTCCGCAATCGTTAAGAAGGCCGGCCGGTAGCAGCCACACCACAACGTCGATGGAACCCGCTGCCGTTGACGTTTGCGATTCATGAAGTCGCAGTCTGGTGTCCCAACCGCAGACCCACCCAATTCCCCCAATCCCCCTCATCCCAAATACCTTAGCCCCACCTCTCGCCATCCCCCGAATTTCTCGAAAAAACCGGGTGACAAAATTTGGCGGTTTATTTTTCCCTTCTTTTCATACATTTCCGTAATTTCAGACCCTGAAATCGTGATGTCTACCCCTTACCCTGAAATTAGGAGACAAGCTGCGAGCTTGTCTCCTTTTTTATGGCCACTCTCAAACAAATCCGGGCGAATCGTCTCAACGCCCAAAAGTGCACCGGTCCAAGCTCCGCCGGGGGCAAGGCCCGCTCCTCCTGGAATGCCCTGAAATCCGGCATCCAGGCCGAGTCCGAGGTCCTCCCCTGGGAAGACCCCGCCGAACGCGCCGCCCTCCGCGACGAATACTACAACCACCACCAGCCCCGCACTCCCGAAGAGCGCGCCATGGTGGATAACCTCGTTCACGGCGAGTTTCTCGGCCGCCGCTTTCGCCGCGCCGAAGTCAAAATCGTGATCTCCAAAATCCCCGACGCCGCCGACCTCGACGACCCCGCCGTCATCGGCCAGGCCTACTCCGATGCCAGCGGCGAGTTGGGCCGCCTCCAGCGCCGCATGGACGCCAATGACCGTGCTTTCCATCAAGGACCGGCTGATTCCGAAGTTACGATGTTAGCCCAGATGTAGAACCGAGGCTGCGCCCCCAGGGTCCGGAAGGGATGGACCTGAGCGCAGCCTCGTTGAGACTGCGCTCCACGGCCAATCCGGGGCATGGTGGCCTGCTGCCACCTTCGCGGCTGCGCCTGGATCAATCTGCAGGCGCGTTAAGCGCCGCTACCGAGCGCACCACCGCCCTCCTCAAAGAGCGCCGCGCCGCCCTCATCGCCGCCGCCGTAACCGGACAGATCGAGGTCGGAACGGCAGCCGCGTGTCAGCCAAGCCCGCCAGGGTGACCCGCGCGACAGCGTCTACCAACGGTCGAAGCCGCGATAGACGCTCCGCCTTGGCCCAATGCGCTCGATCAGCACAATCCGCTTCCCCACGAGGACGCGGTATATCGCCCGGTATAGCGAGCGGTAAATGTAGATGCGGTAGTAATCCTTGGTCCTTCGCAAGTGTTGCGCGTCTTCGGGAATCGGCTCTTCCATGAGCGCCAGGAGTTCGTTCAGAGCTTCGTCGTAAGCATCGTCTCCGTGCTCTTCGAGAAGATTTTCCAGGCCCGAATCGGCCCCGGGCGTGAGCATGAGCTTCCAGCGCTCTTCCGCCACGTTCAGTCTTTCATTTCGCGGCCGTGCCGGCGCATGTGTTCGCGCAGGCTGATGCAATCACTCAGGCTGGTCTGCCTGTCCGTTCGCATGGCGAGAATCAGGTCGGCCTCATCCTCATCGATCCAGTCTGGATCTTTGAGCAGCTCGCGCTCTTCGGCGGTCAATTTGACCCGGGAAGACGGCAGCCGCTCGTACCGGGCGTCGATTTCGCTGAGCGGGCGGAGAGCGGAGGCGCTGCGTCGGTTCCTCACTTTGCGGACGGGCATTTTAGGACGCACCTCCTGCCTTCAGGATCGCACGCGGCTGGTATCGGATCAACGCGGCGCGCGGCGGCATGCACGAGAGTTGCCCCTGCCGCCGAAACGCGCTGGGCAGCAATTCCACTACCCAACGACCTTCCGCTGCCACGCTTCAATCCTTGATTATGCGGCCGTGTCGGCGGGCGAAGTCGCGGATATTCTCGCCCCTCAACCCGTGCTCCTGCTCTTCCCGTAGGGCCAGAATCAAATCGGCTTCCTCCTCGTCGATCCAGTCCTGATCTTTGAGGAGTTCTCGCTCCGATGCGCTCAATGGGAATTCGGAAGAGGGCCAGCAAGCGAGAGGCGGGCCCAAGCTGGTCAATTTAACATCCTTACCGATGGGCACTGATGGCCTCCCTTTTTCAGAATCGCACAGCGGAACGCCGGGCGGCAAGCGTACGCCCCCTGTGTTCGCGCAGGCTGATGCAATCGCTCAGGCTCGTCTGACTGTCCGTTCGCATGGCGAGAATGAGGTCGGCTTCATCCTCATCGATCCAGTTCTAAATTTAAGCAGCTCGCGCTCTTCGGCGGTCAATTTGACGCGCGATGCTCGCGCGCTTAAGGACCGGACTCTGATTCGCTCGACCGAATCGAAAATCGCGAAAAGCGACCTGAAGGTGCTGGAGCAGCTCATGGAAGAGGCTAAACGGAACGCGACCCGCTCCATCTCAATTCGTGTCCCGGTCGCCGACCTCGAACAGGCGCGCCGGATCGCCGAAAAGATCGGAGTCGGCTACTAAACCGTGCTCAAGCAAGGCATCAGACAAGGCCTGAAGCGGGCTGGCTGATTCCGAAATTACGATGTCAGCCCGGATGTAGAACGCAGCCTGGATTGAGGCTGCGCCCTGGTGCGCCATGTAGGATGAAATCGGCTGTTTTCGGCCCATCCATGTTCGCGTATAGTTCGCGCTGATGCCCATTCTTTAGCGCTAACGGAGCTTCGCTCAGCGGAACAGCGCGCGGAACCCTTCCTGTTCAAAGTGCCGATCGTTCGTGAGCGCATCCGACAATCCTTCCCGGCGCATGGTCCGCATCGAAATACAATCCGTCAGGCTGTAGCCCTTGTCGGGACGCGCTTCATAAAGAGCCATGCCGGAAAGCAATGAATCCCGGCTCTGCGGGACCACGTAAATACCAGGCGTTTCAAGAATGCGTCGGGCGTTTACAAGAGCCTTACGGCGCAGCCGCTCATGCGCCGTCGCGAAGAAAGTGAGATATTCGACCAACACCTCGTCCGTTGTAACGACGGAAACTTCTGCGAATTCCGATGTCAGTTCTATAGCCCGCCGGTGGGAGCTATCCGCGGAATCCGCGAGGCGCAATCCAGTAAAACGTGTCGGCAAAAACCGCGGTCATACCTCGCGCTTCGGCCAGCCGTAGATGTAGTGATCATGCTGGCTGGCGCCGTCCTTGGGCATCGTGGCCGTGATTTCAGGCGGCACGTCCTTCATGTTTTCGAGAATGACATCGGCAATGTGCCGGAGAGGCTGGCTGGTGCGCGGTTTCCCTTCGACACCCGCAAGCTGCTTGAGCCAATCCTCAAGGGTCAGGCCGGCCGCTGTCGCTTTCGCTCTCAGCGCCGCCGCCTGTTCGTCCGGAAGCTCAATCACCGTCATAGTCGTTTCTCCACTTTTCAATCGTATCAGCGCCGCTCCTACTGAGGTTTTACGGCCGCGTCCTTCAGGTGACTTGGCGCCGCCATTTGTACGCCAAAATTGTACCAGATGCAACATTCCGGCAAGGCGGCACACCTCGCTCCCTACCCTGCCGCGGTTCGCAAGCGCACCGGCGGCGATTCCAGCACATGTGTTAGCGTATTTTTCACGGCGTTGTCACCTCCACTGTTTCTTCGGCCTGCGGAGAGGGCGATCTGGCGAAATCGCCATTACACAGCGAAGTGGGGGGAAAACGTGGCCCCGGCGTGAAAAGTGAAACGATGCCGAACGATCAACGTCATTCGCCAAGGCGGATTCCCCCTCGGCGCTCGCCAAGAGTTGACCACTTCCGCTCGTTTAAACTGACCCATGCCGAGAACGCGATTTGGCGCAGTGCAAAGAGGAGGCCAGCGATATCATCCACGCCGAAGGCGTGCGGGTTGATTTTCCATCATCCGC
>DATNHL010000242.1:0-3685 GCA_035604995.1 Occallatibacter sp.
CACGGCCCGGCGGCTCGGAAGGTGTCGTCCGTTTTGTGTCGTTGCTCGGCAGCGCCAAGGATCACTTTGACATGTTTCGACTATTTTGTTCAGCGAAAATTGATTTGCCCCGCGAAAAACGGGGGCGTGAACAGATGCAGGGCCTCCAACTCGGGCCGGTTGTCGATCACCAACTTGTGACTCGCGGCGAACTGCTCGGTTACGGCATACGCGCCGGCCCAATAGAAGTTGTGACTTCCGTTCAGAAAGTTCTGCCATCCCTTGCTGCCGTCGCCCGGATCGCCACAAGCATTACCTAACCCTACCTTCTGGGATCGCGAAGCGGAAACACCTTTCGCTCCTGGGTGCCAGCTTTCCAGCGGATGCAGGTTCTTTTGCAGGTTCGGCTCCCCCAGACTATTCTTCTCCGCGGGGTTATCCCAGCCATAGGTAGTCGGCGCTCCATCAATGTCCATATTGAGACGGCATTGATAGATGAATGCCGCGAAATTCAGGGCCCCTCCGGTTATCTGGAACACTTTGACCTTGCCGAATCGATCTTCAAAGTGACCTTTGATCTCTTTGAACTGAATCTGGTTTGTTGCCATATTATTCCTCCAATTGAATGCGCAACCATTTTGAGCCCGCGTTCTGCAGGATCAGTCCTCCGACTTCACTTTGTGTATCCGGGTCGAGGCCGTCCTGGGTGAAATGTAAAAGTAACGTGAAATCGATGTAAAACGTGCGAAACCACCCTTTGGGTTTCGGAGCGCTGCTCAAGCACGGAGGCACGATTACGGTGACCAAGCGCGGGCGGCCGGTAGCCACAATCTCACCTGCCGGAAACGAAAATGGAAATCACCAGCGGGTATTTTGACCGGAAAGGTCAAAATCTTGGGTGATATCGTGAATGCCACTACTTCCGACCACTGGGGTATGCTCGGGCGGGATGAGGACTCGCCCGCCTGAATCCACGATTCCTCCTGGACACTCACATTGTGGTTCGCTGGCGCTCCGATCTCAAGAGACTGTCTCGGGAGCAACTCGAGTCCTCGATGCGGCCGTCCAGCATGGGATGCATGCGGAGTCAGCACCATGGGCCTGGGCGAAATCGCGTTCCTCGGCGAAGGACGCCGGCGCGTCGCTATTGGGGCGAATGATCTGTTCGATCAACTGGATACAAATCCCATTTTCCGCCATCATTCCGCTCACCACGGACATCGCCCGAGAGGCTGCGGCCCTCGCCGGCACCTTACGCGATCCGGGGGACTGTGTGATTGTTGCAACCGCCTGCTGGTCGGCCGCTTCCTCCGCTAACGCGCCAAAGTGGGGCGGACGCCCTCGTCCTGGGGTCCCCTCTGGGGACGACCCTTGGGGACGACCCCCTGGTCGCGCTCTTGCTCCTAACGCCTGTAGGATTCGAGCAGCGCCTTCATCGCAGCCGTACGCGCGGCCTCGATCGGCGTCAAGCCCCTGCTCCCTTTGGAATGGAGATCGGCCCCCCTTGCCACCAGCAGAGCCGCCACCGCGGTCTTGCCGCAGTTGACCGCACGCCGCAGAGGCGTTTCGCCCTTGCTGTCCCGAGCTTCGATGTCCGCCCCGCAATCCAACAAGGCCTCGGCCACCTCCACGTTCCCCCGCCGGGCGGCCATGTGCAGGGCCGCGCAGTGCTTCACGCCACCTTGGGCGTCCACGTTCGCTCCCCCTCGAACCAGGGCGCGGACCACCTCTCCGCCGCCCGCGATGCTGCACTCATTGCCCACGCAATCGAGCGGAGTATGTCCCGCCCAGTCCTCGGCGTTGGGGTCCGCGCCGAGGCTCAGCAGCAGCTCCACAGTCGCCAGGCTGCCTGCGCCGGATGCCCCGTGTAACAAGGTGCGGCCAGACGTATACCGCTCCTGTGCCAACCCGGGATCGCCGAGCAGCCTCTGCCGCGCGTAGTCCTCGATCACTGCCTCGCGGCTGCCGCTCATCAACGCGAGCAGGCTCAAGAAGCCTGCGCGATCCCGTTCGAAGCCTGTCCGCACCAGGGGACTCTCCACCAGCGCCACGGCGCGGTCCCCATCGCCCTTGCGAATCGCGGCGACCGTCTCCTCGATCGCACGGTGCGCATCCCATCGCCGCGCAATGTCCTGGTGGATGCCGTCCTCGGGCGGCGCCTCCCGCTTTTCACTGGCCCGCGGCGATTCTCCGCGGTTGACCATATATGCCGATGAGCGTTCGAAAAATCCATGCAAGGCGCTGCGCATGGGCTCGGCGATCTCTGCATCGTCCAGGGCCTTCCGCATGTTGTTCATCCATGCGTCCCTCTCCTTCCGGCCAATCTTGAACCGCAGGTGCGCTTCGCGCAGGCTCAGCCACCAGCGGCGTTCGGAATACTCGCACGGTCCGCCCAAAAACTGCGCCAGGTAGACGGTGAACGCTTCGATGGCGCAATGCAGCGAAGGAAAGAGAGGACCGAGCAAAGGATCGCGTTCCACGCGGGCATAAAATGCCGCCGATAATCTGCGGCACCCGTCCATTCCTCCGAAGGCTTTGTATAGCTCGAACTCTCCCTCCATAGCCACATTCTAACCCTTGCCCCGCCTTCCGCATCATTTCCCTCACCACGGACATCGCCCGAGAGGCTGCGGCACTGGGCGGCCCGTTGCGAGATCCGGCGGACTGTGCGATTGTTGCGACCGCCCGCTTCCAAACCTGGTCCCAGTCATCGAGTCGCCCGCCTGGCCCGTGCTGCTGATATCCTGATACAACAAGGAAACGTAACATGAGAACCACGCGAGCATTCACCATCTGCACAACCCTTTTAACCGCCGCCCTTGGCGCCGCTGCCGCACAAGACGCCGCCAAAAAGGCGCCCGCCGGACCGGGACTGACCCTGATGACTCCGGCATTCGCCGACGGCGCCGAGATTCCCGACCGCTTCACGCAATCGGGTCCTACGCCAGTCTCCCCCCGGCTGCTCTGGTCCAATGTTCCGCCGAACACCGTCAGCTTCGTCTTGTGCATGCACGATCCCGATGCGGCCCCGCAGCGGAAGGTCGAAGACGTCCTGCACTGGCTGGTATTCAACATTCCGGGATCCACGCGCGTCCTTTCCGAAGCGGTGCCTCCCGATGCGAAGTTGTCCGACGGCTCGATCCAATGTAAGAACCAGGGTGGCGTGGTCGGATACCGGGGTCCCGGCGCTCCCGCTGCTGGACCTCACCACCACTATACCTTCGAGCTTTTCGCACTCGACACGATGCTCGATCTCGGGCCGGATGCCACTCGATCCGACGTTGTCAAAGCCATCGACGGCCACATCCTCGGGAAAGGCGTGCTGGTCGGCCGTTTCCACCGCTGACGCCTGTACGATTCGAGCCTTCATCGCAGCCGTACGCGCGGCTTCGAATCCCCCTTCCCCCAAGCAGAGCCGCCACTGCGGCGTTGCCAGTATCTCGGGGAGATCAATGAGGATTCCCACGAGGAGCCGGGTTGGAAATCGTTCGCCCGTTGCTGAATGAGATCCGCCAGAGAGGTCTTGCGGGTGCCACCGCGGAATCGCTGTCGACGCTTGCGGTCCCAGCATATTCCAATCCAAGAATGATCCTGAAATGACGAACCGTTTCCAATGCAGGATGATCCTGAAAAAGGTACACCTGATCAGAGTGGTCTCCTTTCTTTGAAATGGTTCCGCGCAGCGCGCCGAGCGGGGGATGGGGGT
>DATNHL010000243.1:0-2577 GCA_035604995.1 Occallatibacter sp.
CTAACGTTTCGGTGGCCGAACTCAGGCATCCACGTCCTCGACAGTGATCCCTCTATTAGGGCATTCGGAGAACTTGGTGCAAAACAAGTATGGCGCAGAATGTTTTCGCACAGAAATTGGAAAAAGGGCAACGGTCGCGAAACGAACAGGCTATAGTGAACGGTCGCGATGCCGTCCGTTCCTACCTGCTGAGTTGCAGGAAGCACGGTGATGCCATACCGAAGCCCAGTTCGCCTGCCCGCTCGAGCGGGCAGTTCCGTGTACGGATGCCCAAAAGTCTGCACGCCCGACTGGTGGCGCAAGCTGAAAGGGAAGGCGTAAGCCTGAACGTGCTGATGGTCGCTGCCGCAGCCCAGACGTTAGGTCAGCGTGAAACAAGCGCGCTCAAAAAAAGCCTCGCGGCCGCCGCGCTGCGTAGTAGCAAACTACCCGAGATGACTGTGCCGCAACTTTGGACCGGCTCCGGCCGAATCGTCACCCACTCGGAAAGAGTCAACTTGGACGAAATGTCGCAATATCGTAGGAGTGACTGACGAACGAAGGCACACTATGCGGTCCCAGCCTTTCCGGCCCCAGGGCGCGAAACTACACTCGGCGCAAGAGGTCGTGTTCCCGGAGCGCCGTTTAGCTTGCCAACTTCTCGAACTGCGTGATCCGAACTTCTCGATCTTGGAACACCGCGCGGATCTCGAGCCGGCCGCCCATGGCTTCGATGTATTCGGCCAGGGTGCTGACACAGATGTCGGACCGGTGCTCGATCTTCGAAACCTCTCCCTGATTGACACCGAGGATTTCGGCGAGTTGCAACTGGGTCATCTCCTGCGCCTTGCGCAATTGATCGAGCGGCATGGCGGCCAGACTCTTCCGGAACGTTTCTCGATTCTCCGCTGCCGATCGGCCGGCATGGCTTCCAGCAATTCATGAAAATTACGAGTGGGCATTAGATGCTTTCCTCCTTCTCGAGATCAAGCAGGTGTCGTTCAAAAAGCCGGTCCGCGATCGGCACCAATTTCTCATACCAGCGGCCGTCCCCCGTTTTGTCACCCCAGAATCAAGAGGATTGCCGAGCGGATCGGGTTGAATGCGTAGAGCGTCCGCGGTGGCTTCCCAGCGCTCTGGGTTCGCAACTCGCGCATCTGTGACTGGAGCGCGTTGGGACGCGGCGGGACAAGCGTCGACACGAGCGGGGGACGATCCTTTCGGAGCGTCTCTGGCGGCAGAAACCTCCGCGATCGAGGAGCGCCGGCTGAAGCCGGCGGCAGGCCGAAGCCCAATGCCGCTTACTTTGGGATTCTGGGCGAATTGTGGGGCGGGCAATCTTGCCCGCAGCCGCCTTTCAGGCGGCTTTTTACAGGCCGTGGGCGGGTTTTCGTGCCCGGCAAACGCCGGCTGAAGCCGGCGGCAGCCAGGATTGGCTGCCCCGCAGAGCAGCAGAGCCGCAACCAAACCGGGAGTGCGAGAACTCAGGAGCCAGAAGTCAGAATAACCCGGGCGTTGCGCAGCGCGCCGCCATTCGCCAGTTCGTGACTGCTGCCGCCTGAAAATCTTTCCAGGCAGAAAAGAAATGGAGGTGTTGTAATACAAAGCAGCAGAGCCCCAACCAAAGGCCGACCAGGGGGTCGGCCGCGGACCGGGGGGTCCGCCCCACCAAATCGTCGCAGGCTGCGAAGACTTGAGACTGTTGTAGTACACAGCAGCATAGCCGCAACCAAAGGCCGACCAGGGGGTCGGCGGACCCAGAGGGTACCCTCCGGGGGGTCCGCCCCACCAAATCGTCGCAGGCTGCGAAGACTTGAGAGTGTTGTAGTACTATTTGTGCAGAATGGCCGCCAGATTCAAAGTAAGTGGCATTGACCAAGGATGAGTAAAACCAACGCCGCCCGCCTTTTGGACCAGGCCGGCGTGCCTTACGAATTGCGCCATTACCCGGTAGACGAACAGGACCTCAGCGCGCCCCAGGTCGCCCGAGCGATCGGTATGCCGCCCGAGCAGGTATTCAAGACGCTGGTGGTGCGCGGCGATCGCACCGGCGTCCTGCTGGCGTCGATCCCCGCCAGTGCCGAGCTTGACTTGCGGGCCCTCGCCGCCGCCAGCGGCAACAAGAAGGTGGAACTGGTGGCGGTGAAGGAGGTGCTCGGCCTGACCGGTTACATCCGGGGCGGCGTCTCACCGATCGGGACCAGGAAGCCCTATCCGCTGTATCTCGACGAAACGGCGGATCTGTGGGACATCATCTCGGTGAGCGCGGGCGTGCGCGGGTGTCAAATGCTGCTGGCGCCGGGCGACCTGGCGCGTGTGGTGGACGCCCGCCGTTGCGACATCGCCAACCTCTGATGTTGCTATCCTTCGGAGCCCACCGGCTTGAGCGGAGGGCGCCGGACCCCGCGCAAACGCTCCCACCAATGCTGGAAGCGGTCGAAATACAGGTAGACCACGGGGGTGGTGAACAACGTCAGCGCCTGGCTCATAAGCAGCCCGCCGATGATGGTGATGCCCAGCGGGCGACGCAGCTCCGAGCCGGTGCCGGTGCCCAGCGCGAGGGGCAAAGCGCCCAGCATGGCGGCGAACGTGGTCATC
>DATNHL010000244.1:0-6292 GCA_035604995.1 Occallatibacter sp.
CGGCCATCCTTCATCTTCGCAACCCGCGCATCTTCATCGACGGGACTCTTCCAATCCTTGTTCGAGGTGCGCTTCTTGCGCTTGCGGTCCAACCGCGCCAACTGCTCGCCAGTCGGTGTCTCGATCCCCGATGCCTTGGCCAACCTAGTCAGAAACTCCTCATAGCTCGCGCCTGTATCGCGCCGCACGATGGAGCGCATCGCCGCGTTCGCTTCCAGCGTGGTTGCATCGATGGCCACGCGCTTGCCAACGATCAGCCCGCGCCGCGCCAGAACATCCAACACCCACGCGAAAACCGCAGCGTGCGTATCCAGATCAATCAGCCGCCGGGTGCGCGAAATCGTCGAGTGGTCAGGCGTGGCCTCGTCCAGCGCAATGCCCACGAAGCGTCGCAATGCCAGTGAATCAGCCAACCGCCAGGCGATGCCGCGCTCTGCACCGATGCCTTCGAAATACCCAATCAACAGTGAACGGAAGTAGATCCCCGGCGTTAGGGAAGGCCGGCCAAAACGCGCTGCGTAGAATCTGGCGCAAAGCCCCTCGACAAACCCGTCAAAGCCCTCCGCATCCAGGATCACGTTCAGACGCTCATAGAATGGATGCCCCGGTGCGGAGGCCAACTCCCTATGCGCCACCCATAAATCCTCTTGCCGCTCTCGATGCTGCCGCCTGCCCATCGCCATGAATCAAGATTACGAAAACAACCTGTGAATACTCCAACAATATCCAGCGAATGAATCAGGACTTGCACCACGGGCTGTTAGGACTTCGTTATCAATTTCTCAACCAACTACTGGGTCAAGCTCATTACGGTGGGGCTGACCTAACTGGCCGAGGGACTCAAAAGGGGGACTATCTCCATTACACGGAGGGCTATGCCAGATTCGTTGTTCTTGTGGAAATCAAGCGACCGGACTCGGCGATATTCAAGGCGAATACGAGAGGGCAGAAATATCGCAACGGCGTTCCGGGATTCGAGGTCGAGTTTGCAAATGCACTTTCTCAGGTGCAAGTGAACGCCCGCACTTGGGAGCTTGAAGGTAGCCAAGCCGAAGCGAATAGAAGCCAGCTGGAACCGCAAAGCATTTACACAGTTCATCCGCGCTCATTGCTCATTTATGGCTGCACAAGCCAGCTCAACACGTTGGAAAAGCGCAACTGCTTTGAAGTATTCCGTGGGCAGCTGAAGAACACTGAGATCGTGACCTACGATGAACTGTTGAACAGGGCAAGATTCATCATTGGGGAGATGTCAGGAAGAGCCGGCCTAGCGGATTAGGCCAGACCGGCAATTCATGTCGATTACTTGTCGGTCAGCGCTTCGACGCCGGGCAGCTTTTTGCCTTCGAGGAACTCGAGGCTGGCGCCGCCGCCGGTGGAGATGTGGGAGACCTGGTCGGCATAGCCGGACTTGTTGATGGCGCTCACCGAGTCGCCGCCGCCGATGATGGAGACGGCTGTCCGGTTGGATGCGATGGCCTTGGCGATGGCGTTGGTGCCTACGGCAAAGCGAGGAAACTCGAAGACGCCGGCGGGACCGTTCCAGACGATGGTTTTAGCCGTCGAGACGACATCTTCAATGGCCGCGATGGACTTGGGGCCGATGTCCAGGCCTTGCCAGTCGGCGGGGAAATCCACCGAGGAGTCCCAGATCTGGGTCTTGGCGTCGGGCGAGAAGCTGTCGGCCAGGATGTTGTCGACGGGCAGCAGCAGGTTGACGCCCTTGGCCTTGGCCTTTTCGAGCGCCGCCTTTGCCATGTCGATCTTGTCTTCCTCGACAAGGCTCTTGCCGGTGGCTACGCCGAGGGCGCGCAGGAAGGTGTAGGCCATGCCGCCGACGATGACCAGGGTGTCGACCTTGTCCAGCAGGTTGTCGATGACGTCGATCTTGCCGGAGATTTTGGAGCCGCCGATGATAGCCACGAACGGTTTTTCGGGCGCTTCGAGGGCTTTACCGAGATAGGTGATTTCCTTTTCCATCAGCAGGCCTGCGACGGCGGGCTTGAGGAAGTGGGTAATGCCTTCTGTGGAGGCGTGGGCGCGGTGGGCTGAGCCGAAGGCGTCGTTGACGTAGACCTCGGCGAGCGAGGCGAGGGCCTTGGAGAAGGCGGGATCGTTGGCTTCTTCCTCGGCGTGGTAGCGGAGGTTTTCCAAGAGCAGCACCTGGCCGGATTCAAGCTGGCGGGCCAACTCAGTGGCGACGTCGCCGATGCAGTCGGGAGCGAAGGCCACGTTGACGCTCTCGCCGAGTTCCTTGTCGAGCAGAGCGCGCAGGCGGTCGACCACCGGGCGCAGCGAGTACTTTGGATTCGGCTTGCCCTTGGGGCGGCCCAGGTGCGAGGCGAGGATGACCTTGGCTTTGTGGCGGAGGGCGTAGACGATGGTGGGCAGCGTGGCCACGATGCGGGTGTCGTCGGTGATGGTGGAGCCGTCTTCGGTAAGCGGCACGTTGAAGTCGACGCGGATAAAGACCCGCTTGTTGGCCAGTTCTATGTCGCGAATGGAAAGCTTGGGCATGGGAGTGTCTTCCTTGAAGATGGGTTACTGGTCAGTTGGGGAGCCGGGCAGCACGGCGTCCATCTCGATCTCGACGCGCCAGGCGGGGTTGAGCAGCGCGGCTACCACGACCATGGTGGCGGCGGGACGGGTGTGGGAGAAGAACTCGCCATGGACGCGGCCTACTGCCTCCCAGTCCTCGGCGTGGGTCAGGTACATGCGGGTGCGGACAACGTGGTCGAAGGTTGCTCCGGCTTTGGCGAGGGCTTCGGCGGCGATGGCGAAGATGCGGCGGGTCTGGCCTGCGGCGTCTTCTTGCTCCGCGCCTACCGGGCCGGTTCCGGCCAGATGAACAGAGCTCCCCACGCGCACGGCGCGGGAGAAGCCGATGATGGGCTCGTAGGGAGATCCGCCGCTGATGTTCTGGCGCATGGGAGTTTTCAGAGATCAGAGATCAGGGGTCAGAGATTAGGGGTAAGTCGCCGAATAACTGATCCCTGTTCCCTGATCCCTGTTCCCTCGTTTTTTACAGCCCCTTCTCGACCAGGAAGCCGATCAGGTCGACGACGCGGCTGGAGTAGCCCCACTCGTTGTCGTACCAGCTCAGCACCTTGACGCTTTGCCCGACGACCTTGGTCAGCGGCGCGTCCACGATGGAGGAGAGCGCGCAGCCCTTGAAGTCGGAACTGACCAGCAGGTTCGAGTCAACGCCCAGAATGCCCTTCAGTTCGCCTTCGGAGGCGGCCTTGAAGGCGGCGTTCAGAGCTTCGACGGTGGTGGGCTTCTCGGCGATGTAGGTCAGGTCCACGATCGACACGTTGGGTGTGGGGACGCGGATGGCGAAGCCGTCCAGCTTGCCAGCGGTCTCAGGGATGACCAGCTTGAGGGCCTTGGCGGCGCCGGTGGAGCTGGGAATCATGCTGAGGGCGGCGGCGCGGGCGCGGCGCAGGTCCTTGTGCGGGAAGTCGAGGATGACCTGATCGTTGGTGTAACTGTGGATGGTGGTCATGATGCCGCTGACCAGGCCGGTGGTTTCGAGGATGACCTTGACGACCGGCGCCAGGCAGTTGGTGGTGCAACTGGCGTTGGAGATGATGTTGTGCTTGGCGGGGTCGTACTTGTCCTGGTTGACGCCGAGGACGATGGTGATGTCTTCGTTGGAGGCGGGAGCGGAGATGATGACCTTCTTGACGGTCGCGCCGAGGTGGGCCTTGGCCTTGTTGGCGTCGGTAAAGTGGCCGGTGGACTCGACCACGACCTGCGCGCCGACTTCAGCCCAGGGCAGCTTGGCGGGGTCGCGCTCGGCCCAGACCTTGATCTTCTTGCCATCGACGGAGATGAAGTCGTCGCCGGCGCTGATGTCGTTCTTGAGGTTGCCGAGAATCGAGTCGTACTTGAGCAGGTGGGCCAGCGTGGCCGGGCTGGTCAAGTCGTTGACGGCAACAAAATCGATCTCGGGATTTCCAAGAGCGGCGCGCAAAACGTTGCGGCCAATGCGGCCGAAGCCGTTGATACCAACCTTAACTGCCATGTGTGTATTCTCCTTCGTAATCGGTAAAGCTGTGTGGTTTGAACTTCAGAGGTTCGGCGTTTGAGATGCGCCTGGAAGGCAATTCCACCAAACCCATGATGGTAACACTCCTGTCAACGGAAACCGGATGAAAAACTGATCGATTTCCGCGTCCGGGAGCAGAAACTCCCTCATCGATAGTGTGCCTATCCGGATAAAGGACTGGATGTGACGGGGTGCACAGCAGAGCATCTCCCGGAAAGGCGCAGAGTTTTTGAGATCGTGCAAGGCCGGCGCTCTCCGATGGTCGTGGCGGTCCAAGGTCATCTGCTATGCGGTACGGGGTTTCCGCAAGATGCTGGATTTGCAGCGCCCTCGGCAAGTATGGTATTCGGGTAGGAACACTGAAGGTGTAGAAAGCTTCATGAGAAGACGTTCAAGACGTGCGCCCAATACTTCGGAATCCACAGGCAAGATTGGCCAGGAACTCCCATCGAATCAGCCAGCTCCGCTAGTGCCGTTCTATCCGGACGATGCCCTTGCGGCAAGACCGGCAGAGCAGGCGCGCCCGGAGCAGCCGCCGGTGCAGCATTCCGCGGCTCCGCCTCGGCCGCCACGGGCTGAGCGGCCGCCACGGCAGGAATGGGCCGGGAGGCAGGAATGGAATGAGCCGGCGGGGTCGGGCCGGTTCGAACTGGAGACCCAGCCGGAGATGCCCAGCGTGCCTCCGCCGGAGCCGGAGGCGGCCGAGCGCTCCCCGCAGGCGCCAAAGGGCTATGTGGTGCTGGCTATTGGGCTGCCGGGTTCGGGCAAGACGACCTGGTTCCGCAGGCGCGGAGTTACGCCGCTTTCAAGCGACTTGCTGCGCAACATCCTGTTCGACGATGTGGAGGAGCAGCGCTACCAGGGGCTGGTGTTCTCGACGCTGCGGTCGCTGCTGCGGGCACGGCTGATTGCGCGCATGCCGTGGAACTATGTGGACGCGACCAACCTTTCCATCCACGAGCGGCGGCAGTGGATCAAGATGGCCAAGAGCTTCGGATACGAGGTGCAGGCGGTGTTTTTCGATGTGCCGCTGGAGGTTTGCCTTGACCGCAACAGTAAGCGCGACCGCTCGGTGAGCGAGGACGTGATGCGCAAGATGGCGGAGAAGCTGAAACCGCCGGTGTTTGAAGAAGGATTTGCGAAGATCACGGTGGTGCGGGTGAAGACCGCAGGGTGAGGTGCGCGGATTCCTTCGTGAGGGCCGGGGGGGGCTGCAGTTGGGGATTCCAACCCTTGCCGCGATGAAGCTGCGGTGAGGATTGGACACCCAGGCACCGGGGTTTGAGGATGGAATACAGGCCGACGCCAACCGCAGGTCACCATCGACTCCGCCGGACCTGGCTCAGAATGACAGGTTATATATTCATCAATTACTTACATGAGAGACATCAATCAGAACATCATGTGGAAATCTGAGGCCAAAGGGTGTTCCGGACGGTTGCTCCTCATTCGCTGGCAAAGGGGCTGCCGTCGTGGGGTTTGAGCAGGGTCGGGTCCGGTTCGGACTCGGGCTCTGTGGTTCGCTGGCCAGGCGTGGCGCCGGCTGTCTCCTCAAATGTGCGAAAGACACGGTTGGGATCGCCGGGGAGCAGGTTGTGCTCTTCGAGAGCCAGGCGGACGCGGCGGCGGAACTCGCGGACCGGGCCGTATTGCTTGGTGGCCAGGGTCTTGAAGACCACGGGGAAGATCATCTCCGAGCCTCTGACCGCATCCACGCCCAGGATCTGGGGATCGGCGACAAAGACCTGGCGGAACTGGTCGCTCGAGCGGATGTCCATGGCGATCTCCTGCAGGAGTTTGAGCACCAGGTCGGGGTTGGCGGAGAAGTCGACGCTGACATTGATGGTGGCCACGGAGAAGCCCACGCTCTGGTTGGCGACGGTGGTGATCTGCGAGTTGGGAATCACGTAGAGGGTGCCGTCGGCGTCGCGGATAGTGGTCTTGCGCAGGGTCATGGCCTCGACGGTGCCCGCCAGGCCTGCCACGCGCACGGTATCTCCTACATTGAACTGGTCTTCGATAAGGATGAGCACGCCGTTGAGCATGTCCTTGACGATGTTTTGCGCGGCCAGGGCGATGGCGATGCCGGCGACTCCGGCCGAGGCCAGCAGCGGGGCCAGATTGACGCCGAGCGCGTCAAGAAACTGCAAACCTGCGATGAGTCCGATGATGGCGAGGCCGGTGGTGCGGATGACGCCGGAGAGCGTCTTTACCTGGCCAACCCTGCTGGTGCCGGCTGCG
>DATNHL010000245.1:0-15025 GCA_035604995.1 Occallatibacter sp.
CGGAGGAGAAGGAAACTGTATGAGCAAGGGACTGTTGATTACGCTGGGGGTTGTGGGTGTTCTGGTTTTGTGCCTGTTCATGGTTGGCGGCAGTTACATCAGCGCCAGGAACCAGATGGTGGCCAAGGATCAGACGGTGAAGTCAATGTGGTCGGAGGTCGATGTGCAGTTGGAGCGGCGCGCCGATCTGATTCCCAACCTGGTGGAGACGGTGAAGGGCTTCACCAAGGAAGAGAGCACGGTTTTCGGCGATATCGCCAATGCCCGGGCAGGCATGTTGAATGCGCAGGGGCCGGCGGCAAAGATCGCGGCCAACGGGCAGCTCGACTCGGCGATTGGCCGCCTGCTGCTGCTCACCGAGAACTACCCGCAACTGCGCTCCAGCGATCAATTCATGCGCCTGCAGGATGAGCTGGCCGGGACGGAGAATCGCATCAGCGTGGCCCGCAAGCGCTACAACGACGCCATCCAGGACTACAACACCTTCATCCTCCAGTTCCCCAACAACATCTGGGCTGGCATGGCCGGCTTCAAGCAGAACGACGCCTACTTCAAGGCCAGCGAGAGCGCTCGGCAAGTGCCAGGGGTAAAGTTCTGAGGGATCTCGGTTGGTTGAGATGACTCGCAATGCAGAAAAGGCCATCCGCCGCGGCGGATGGCCTTTCAATGTTTGGGCTCGGCGAGGAAGCGAACCGGACGGGTTTACTTGTAGGAAGCGATGGCGCTGGCCTCGTCGTCGTAGATGTCGAAGACGGTGTAAAGCTTGGTCAGCTGCAGCAGGTCATGGACCTTCTTGGTAAGCTTGAGCAGCTTCAGCGAAGCGCCCTGGTTCTTCGACGTGGTGTAGGCGCTTACCAACTCGCCCAAACCGGAGCTGTCGATGTAGTTTACGTCGCCCAGATTCAGCAGCACGCTCTTTGAGCCCTTGCTGATCAGGTCGCGAATGGCATCGCGCAACAGCACACTGCCTTCGCCCAGAGTGATGCGCCCGCTGAGGTCCAGAACTGTTACACCGTCCACTTCACGGGAAGCGATTGTAAGTGCCACGGAAATTCCTCCTTGTGTGGTAATTCGGTTATAGCACCTTTGCCGGCAGGGATGGCAACAACCCTGTTTGTCCGATTCGCCGGCTGGGATGGCTTTTCGCCGTCCGCGGCCCGCGACCGCCGCGCAAGAACGCTCAGGTTTTTTCGCCCGCCGGCGCCAAATGCTTGATCAGCGTCAGCTCGGTTCCAGGATGCAGTTGTCGAAAGTGTACCTCATCCATGAAGGACCGGATAAGGAAGATGCCGCGGCCGGTGCCGCGCAGCAGGTTTTCCGGAGCCAGGGGATCGGGCAGCGCGTCCGGATCAAGTCCCCTGCCCTGGTCGGCGATGGAAATCACCAGCGCTTCGCCGGTGTTCTCCAGGCTGACGGCAATGTGCTTTGTGGGGTCGTATTCGTTGCCGTGCAGCACGGCGTTGACGGCGGCCTCGCGCACGGCCATGGCCAGCCGGAAGCGCTCGTCCTCGTCCAGCCCAGCCTTCTCGGCCAGTTTGTCCGCTGCCGCTTCCACCTCGCTGACGCTCTCCATGGTGGAACTGAGCGAAAAACTCATCCGTCCTGCCCTCGGTGCGCTCACTGGGTTCGTGTCCGCCTCTTCCGGAACGGGCTGGTGCCAACCAGCCCCTCCGCGCCTCAGCAACCTTGCAGGCAGTTTCGTTGCTGCAAGCAGTTGTGTCAAGCGTAGGGCTGGGACGGCTGTTTCCTGCATCCCCAATGCCTCGACCCTGTGAGAGTCAACTGCCCTGTATCGCCGCCTTCCGGGGGCCTTCAAGCAGGTTTTCATTGCCGAACCGGATGCGTGCCGGGGCGCAACCGCGCGTCCAGGGGATACACTCACCTCATGCAGCCTCGCACCTCAGCCCGCGTCAGTCTAACCGCGCTCCTCGGCACCCCGGTGACCGATGCACAGGGCCATCTGCGCGGCCGGCTCAAGGACATTGCCGTGGCCACCGGCCCCGACGCGGGCAAAGTGGCCGGCCTGGTGCTCAAGACCCGCGCCGGGCTGTGCATTGTGCCCTCGCAGGAGGTCATGGAGACGCCAGCGGGCACCCTCGAGCTGCGCACCGCCGGAGCGATGGTCCCGCTCAAGGACGAGGGCAATTACCTCTATCTGCAACAGGACCTGGTCGACCGCCAGATCATCGATATTCACGGCCGCAAGGTAGTCCGCGTCAACGACGTCGATCTGGAGTGGATGGGCCGTGGCGCGGCGCACCTGCTCCGCGTTGCCGAGGTCGAGGTGGGCATGCGCGGGGCCTTCCGCCGCGTCTTCAAGGGCCTCCTGCCGCGCGCCGCCCTCGAGACGCTCTCGCGCAAGCTGGGAGCCAGCGGCATTCCCTGGCAGTTTGTCGACGTCATCGAAGTGGATCCGGCGCGGCGGGTCAAGCTGCGCATCGAGTACGAGCGGCTGGCAGAGATGCATCCCTCCGATCTGGCCGAAATCCTGGAAGACCTCGCCCCGGCCGAACGCGAGGCAGTCTTCACCTCGTTGGACGAAGAGGTTGCCGCGGAGACCCTGGAAGAAGTCGAGCCCAGGCTGCAGAAATCCTTGCTGGAAAAGCTCGACGAGGAGAAGATCGCCGACATCGTCGAGGAGATGGACCCCGGAGCCGCCGCCGACCTGCTGGCCGAACTCCCCGAGGAGCAGTCCGACGCCATTCTCGAAGAGATGGAGCCGGAAGAGCGCCATGAAGTCGAAGAGTTGCTGGAGTTTGACGAGAACTCCGCCGCCGGCTGCATGACCACCGACTTCATTGCTTTGGGGATGCAGTCCACGGTAGCCCAGGCGGTCCAGGCCTTGCGCGCCTTCGACGGCGACCCGGAGAGCGTCACCGAAGTCTATCTCTGGGACGAGAAGCGGGTCCTCCGCGGAGCCATCCCCCTGGCCCGCGTGGTGATGGCGCAGCCGGAGGCCAAGCTGGCCGTCCTGACCGAGTCGCGCGTCCTCTCCTGCCCGGCCGATCTCAACCAGAACGAACTGGCAGAGATGTTCGACAAGTACAATCTGCACGCGCTCCCGGTCGTCGACACCCAGGGTCGCATGGTAGGCGTCGTCCAGGCCGACCACGTGATCAGCTTCCTCCGCGAAAAGTTCTAGCGCGCGTCTTGACAGTCCGCAGTCATCAGTGGCCTGGTATCAGCCCCCACAGCATCATCAGCGTCATGCCGATCACGATAATGCTCGTTCCCCACGCAATCACGTTCCACATGTGCGAGTTTTTGTGCTCGCCCATCAGGTCGGCGCGGTTGATCAGCAGGAGCATCAGGATGATGACCACCGGCAGCAGCACGCCGTTCAACACCTGCGAGAGGATGGCGACGTTGATCAGCTGCGCATCGGGCAGCAGCAGCACGGTGGCCGCACCGCCAACGATCAGCAACGTGTAGAGCCAATAAAAAAACGGTGCCTCCTTGAAGCTCTTGTCCACGCCCGATTCGAGCCCCATGCCCTCGCAGACCGTATAGGCGGTGGAAATGGGCAGAATGGAGGCCGCGAAGAGAGACGCGTTGAACAGGCCGAAGGCGAAGAGGATGAAGGCGTAGTCGCCGGCCAGCGGGCGCATGGCTTCGGCCGCATCGGAAGCGACCTGGATGGCCCCCATGCCATGCACATAAAGCGTGGCCGCGCAGGCCACGATGATGAACCAGGCCACAATGTCGGTGAACAGGCTGCCGACAATCACATCCAGACGCGAGGCGGCGTAGTCCTTGACGCGAATACCCTTTTCCACGATCGACGATTGCAGGTAGAACTGCATCCACGGCGCAATCGTGGTGCCCACCACGCCGATGGCCATGTACATATAGGCCTTGTCGCTCCAGACCGACTTTGCCGGCAGCTTGACCGTGGCCCAAAGCGCATCGTGCCAACTGGGCTGCGAGAGCACACCGGCAAAGATGTAGCAGATATACACCAGAGAGGCGACGATGAAGATTTTTTCCGTGCTCTTGTAGCTGCCGCGCACCACCATGTACCAGACCAGCGCCGCGCAAAAGGGGACGGAGATGAACTTGGAGACATGGAACAGGTGCAACGAGCCGGCGATGCCGATGAACTCCGTGACCACGTTGGTGTAGTTGACGATGACCAGCAAGACCATCAATACAAAGGTCAGGCGCAGGCCAAACTCCTCTCGGATCAGGTCGCTGAGCCCCTTGCCCGTGACCACGCCCATGCGGGCGCACATCTCCTGCACCACAATCAGGGCGATGGTGATGGGAATGATGGTCCACAGCAGCGAATAGCCGTACTGTGCGCCTGCCTGGGAGTAGGTGAGGATGCCGCCGGAGTCGTTATCGACGTTGGCGGTAATAAATCCGGGTCCAAGAACGGCCAGGAACAGTAATATCCGGATTCGCCAACGCTTAGCCATGCCCGCTGGTTCCTAAGGGGGGTTCATGCAGAGTTTCCTCACTGACCATAACAGGCCAGGGCAGGGTGTGCGAACCCCGCTGCCGAGACCTTTTTCATGAACCGCGGATAGCGCTTGCAAAAGTTGTCGTACCAAGGTACATTGGTACCAAGATAACAGGAGGCGACCATGTCGCAGGAACAGCAAAGTCGAGAACCCGTCGTAGTTGAGCGCGTCCAGACCGGCGTGCGCATGGAGAAACGCATGTTGAAAGTTCTCAAGGCTCTCGCCGAGCTGAAGGACATGACGCTCGGCGACCTGCTGGAGGGAATTGTGCTCCACGCATTCGAGGGCAAGATTGTTCCCTTCTCGCCGCAGACGCTGAAGGAGATCGAACAGTTCAAGGCCCTCTACGGAATGACGCTGAAGGTCTCGGATAGCCACAACCTAAAGGAGAGGAAGCGCTGAAGGGCGTCGGTGACTCCCTGGCGGGAGGCAAATCGCGAAACAAGCGAGGAATGCGGGGCCGCGGCAGATCCGGAGGGAGGAAACGCCGCTGCGCTGCGGGCGCGGCGGAAAGCGATCGCTGCCCTGCTTGACAGGCTGCGGCGCTGGGGACTACAACACGCTTTCACGACCCAACTTACGGGAGGACCTACCCTATGCATCCGTCCGAACTGAAGGACAGCTCGCCGGCACGGCGCAAACTGCTGGGAGGCATGGTTTCGGCAGCCGCGCTGCTGGGACTGAACGCCGCCGGCGCCGCGGCCAGCGCGCCTGCAACCCCTGGACCGATGGAGGGGCCGGGCGTGCCGGACGAACTTCTGGCGCAGGCCAGGCTACGCAGCTACAAGACGCGCCGCTCCTCAAGCTGGGACCGCACGGGGGGCAACGACGACTCGGTGCGCGTGGAGGCGGGCAGTGCGGCCACCCTGCTGGACGTGAAGGGCGCCGGAGTGGTCACGCACATCTGGTTCACCATCAACTCGCCGGATGAGCACCATCTGAAGAACCTCGTCCTGCGCGCCTGGTGGGATGGGGAATCGACGCCCTCGGTCGAGGCGCCGATCGGCGACTTCTTCGGCCTGGGACTGGGCGAGTACTACACCTACCAGTCGGCCCTGCTGACGGTCGCGCCCATGAAGGCTCTCAACTCCTACTTCCAGATGCCCTTTTCGAGTTCAGCCCGCCTCACGCTGGAGAACCAGGGCAAGGTCAAGGTGGACAATCTCTACTTTGCCGTGGACTATGTGACCCTGACTGCGCTGCCCGGAGATGTGGGCCGCTTCCATGCGCAGTATCGGCAGGCAGCGCCCTGCAAGGGATGGACCGACAACTGGAAGAACAACTGGGACGACCCGGTGGGCGATAAGAAAAACCTGGACGGGAAGGACAATTACGTCTTCATGGAGGCCGCGGGCAGGGGACATTTTGTGGGAGTGACGCATGCCGTGGAGCAGAACCAGGACGGCTGGTTTGGCGAGGGCGACGACATGATCTTCATCGATGGCGATGCGATGCCCACCATCAACGGCACGGGAACCGAGGACTACTACAACGGGGCATGGGATTTTGGCGGGCGGTCCTTTGCGTACGAACATAACGGCGCGCCGCTCATTTCGGACCCGGAGGAGCGGATAGGGGGCCGCTACTGCCTCTACCGCTGGCACATCGAGAGCCCCATCACGTTCGAGAAGTCGATCCGCGTGACCATCGAGCATGGGCACGCCAATCATCGTTCGGATAATTTCTACTCGACGGCCTACTGGTACCAGACCGAGCCGCACGCGGCGTTTCCTGCGCTCCCCGAGCCGGCAGAACGGATTCCCAGGGTGTTTCGGACTGGCGGGCCGGGCGCTGCGCCGGTACCGGGAAGCTAAGCGGTAGCCAAAACCAAGCGCTCTGATTCGACTGCCGATTCCGCGGGCAGGGCGCTGAGCAGCGATGCAACCACGTCCGCGGCGCTGTAAGAGTCCCGGCCCGGAGCCAGGAAGCTTGCAATGGTGTTCAGGTCGTCGCCCACGGTCACGAGGGCTGGCTCAACTTCGCCATCCTTTCGCGTTTGTGCGTGGCCGATATTGGCCATCAGAGCATTGCACAGGCACTTGCGGCCGACCGTGTCCTCGACCTTGCCGCCCTTGGCCACGTAGTTGGCCACCGGCTCGGCGGAGCAGCGATAGCCGATGTGGCCGTCCGTCGCGGCGTAGGGCTCCCGCAGGTAGCCCAGGTCGCACACACGCTTGCGCTCCTGGTAGATGGGAAACGCGGAAGAAGTGCCTTCCAATTGGGCAACCTTGAACGGAAAACCGGTGGGCGAGGCCAGCGGATCGGTGAACACCTCACCCTCGCCTTTGATGGCCTTGGCCATGAGAGCCTTTTTCAGGTCCGCGCGCATGCCGGACTCGGCGGAAAAGGCAAAGGCAGTTCCCACTTGAATACCGGCGGCGCCCTGCTCCACGGCTTCGCGCAGTTTCTCGGCGTTCCCGTAGCCGCCGGCCAGCCAGAATGGAACTCCCAGGGCTCGCAGTTCCGCTATGTTCACGTGGTCGCGTTCGCCGTACACAGGCTCTCCGGCCGCATTCAACTGGAGCTTGCCGCGGGGCGGGGCATTGTGGCCGCCGGCCGTCGGGGTTTCGATCACCAGGCCGTCGACGCGTCCGCTGGCGCGGCGAAGCATGGTAGTAGCCAGGGTGTTGGAGGAGACGATGGCCAGGAACCTCGGCCGCCGCAGCAGAGGCGGCGGACCCTCGGCATAGTCGGCTGCATTCAGGTGCATCTGGGTGTCCTGCCCCACGACGGCGCCCGTCACCTGCAGCTTGTACTCGGCCATGTGGTGCGCCGCAAAGGCGTCTAGCACGCCGGGAATGTGCAGCGGAATGCCCGCGCCCATCAGCACATAGCCGACCCCGGCCAGCATCGCCCCGTAGATCGACGCCAAGTGTGGCATCTGCACTTTTTCAAGAAAATTGATTCCCACGGGATTCTTGTGGCCGTCTTTGGCCAGAAAAACTTCAACAAAGTTGCTCACCATGCACAGCTCAACCAGCTTGCGCGGACTGTTCCGCTGGTGCATGGGAACGTTCGGGTACGGCGCTTCATCGGGCTTTCCGCCGGGAACAAAGTACTCTTGCCAGATGCGCCGGGCCATCTCCGGGAATGGGAAGGCGTCGAGGCCCCACTTCATGTACCCGCCCACGTCGCCATCGGCGAGGCGGCGCACAAACAGCTGATCGAGGGCCGTGCCGGAAACCACTCCCAGCTGGCCGAGCCTGGACACCGCATTGGCCAGACGCCAGTTGGAGACGCCCACGCCCATGCCGCCCTGGATGATTTTGGGAAACTGCATCATCTTTGGATTCTTTCACAAATCCTGATAAACCCAACCACTTTCTCGTAGATTAGTAGCGAGATTGGAACAGGGATGTGCTGTTTTGAACAGAAATGACGGGGCGGCGCCTTATTTTGACGACGGTTTGGCCCCGCGAGGCCCCAGGGCAGCTCTGATCGAACCGACCGGCAAAGGGATCGGCCTTCCGGGGAACGCTGTCGGGGGGCTCGGCACAACCGGCGCCGGACAGGTCTTCGAGCTTGATCCAGCGCAACTCATGGCAGATGCGGTTCACCATCTCACCGGACCAGTGATGCCTGCTCCCTACCTGCCATGAAACTCCGGCTTTCTCTTCTCAAGAAATGCCCGAATGCCCTCTTGATAATCTTCGCTGTCGTAAACCTCGCGGCGCAGCGACTGGATGCGCTCGTAGCCATCCGGCGTAATCGGGTGCGCCGAGGCCAGCACACGCAGCTCTTCCTTCAGAATCCGGAGCACCAGCGGCGAGGTCTCCACCATCTGCAGCGCCAGCTGCTGGGTGAAGCTTTCCAGCTCTTCCCTCGGCACAGCGTGATTGATCACACCGCTCTCCTTCAGCCGCTGCGCCGTAACCGGCCGCGCCGTAAACAGCATCTCCTTGATCAGCGGCATATTGGCGACCTTCATCAGGTTCAGAACCCCCGACAGGTTGTAAGGCACTCCCAGCTTGGCTGGAGTAATGGCCAGCGTCGCATCCTCAGCTGCAACAATCAGGTCGCAGCTCATCACCAGTTCGCACGCCCCTCCCCACACCGACCCCTCGATCATGGCGATCACCGGGCAGGGGTGCAGTTGAATCGCGCGCACCAGTTGCCGCAGCGGATCGTTATACGTCAGCGGATCGCGCCCGTTGGTCGGCAACTCGGCAACATCATGCCCGGCAGAGAAGACCTTCGCTCCGCGTTTGGCGCGGAGAATGATCACGCGCAGATTCTGCGCCTTCATCTCATTCAGCGTAGAGACGATCTCATCAATCAATTCTCCGCTCAGCGCATTCACCTTGGCACGATTGAGCGTAATCGTGCCGATTGCCCCATTCACTTCAGCGATCACGAGAGACATAAAGATATCTTATAGTTGCGGCTTGTAGGTTCGTAATGAAATGCGCCGTCACCCCGAACGGCCTGGTCGACCGCATGCAATTGCAGATAATTGCTGGTACTTGGCGCACACTGGCAATAGAAGAAGAGCGGGAGAGGCTTCTGGCGGATCTGTCAGCTATCTGGCCGGTCCGTACCGCCTACGCACCCCCCCCTTGAATATTTTTAGTCTGCCCTGTTTTTTGCGTGGCATTTTCGATGCGGCTGCACGGCAACGCAGAACCTGCTCAAAATAAACAGGATTCCAGAAGCTGTCCGCATCGGGAGTGCGCAATCTGTCAAACGCTACGCTGTGGAAACCTGCTCCCGGAAGGTGAGCCGGATCACAATCCTTACAGCAATTTGCCCGCTGCCAGGTCGCGGATCAGCCCGCGGTCGGCGGCCAGGAACTCGTAGCTGGGCAGCTCTTCGAGCTTGACCCAGCGGACTTCGTGGTAGATCCGGTTGCGGATCTCGCCGGAAAACTCGTGGACGGCAAAGAACACCAGGTCCACGGCGCCGCCATGCCGATAATTGTGGCGGATGTGGGTCACTCGGGGCCCGATCACGGCGTGAATGCCCAGCTCTTCTTCCAGTTCGCGGGCCAGGGCCTGCTCGGGGCTCTCACCGGCCTCGATCTTTCCGCCCGGAAACTCCCACTGGGAAGCCATCGGCTGGTCCGGACGCCGCTGGCCGATCAGCACCTCGCCCCCGCGCACAATCAGCGCGGCTGCCACAAAGCGCAGGGCTGGGCCATTGCTTCGGCCTCCGGCGGTGGGTTGGGCTTCGGACACGTCCTTAGTGTAAACCCTTCAAAAGAAATGCAGAAGCCCGAGCCCAGTGCCTGCTTTGGTGCGCTGAAGCAGCAACAGGAGGTCCACCCGCCCGGCCACCTTATTCCCCGGCCACGGCCGCTTCCACGCCCTCGGCCGCCCGCGGCCGGAAGTAGCCCCAGCCGTGCGTCGCCGCCGCCTTCTTGAGCGCCGGCGACGGATTCACCGGGAACGCGCAGCGCGCAATCTCCAGCATGGCCAGGTCGTGGATGGAGTTCCCGAAGACCGCATCGGGAACCGGCAGCCCGGCCCGCTTCAGGGCCTCCGCCTTCAGCTCATCGGTGGGCACAGCCACAATCTCGCTGGAGATCACCCCGTCGGTCACGCGCACCTCCGCCGCCAGCACACGCTCCCCCGGAATGCCAAACCCGCGCACGCCCTCCGCAACCACCCACCGGTTGGTCGAACTCACGGCCCAGAGCTCGGTTCCGGTCCGGCCCAGGTTAGCCAGCAGCGCAGCCATCTCCGGAAACACCCGCAGCTGAACAAATTCCTTCACGTACTGCGCCGCTGCGGCGCGCAACTCCTGATCCCGCAGCCCGGCATAGATCTGGACCATCTCGCCGCAGATGTCCAGTTCGCTCACTTGGCCCGCAAGGTAAGCGCGGTAGCGGTTATCGATCCAGTCGCTCGTCGAGCGCGACACCAGACCCTGCTCCAGCGACCAGACCATGAAGCCATAGCCCGAGTCGCCGCTCCAAATCGTCCCATCGCAATCGAAAACGGCAACCTTTGGTTTGCTGTCGAAAACCAGCCGCTCGAATTCCTGGGCAGTCCAACTGGGGATCTCTATTTGCATCGTTGTCAATGTCTTTCAGTCCTGTTCTTGAAAACTCATCCAACTCTATTCTCTTCCAGGCTGGTTGTTTTTTGCACCAGAACGATGGAAGGAGAGCCTAGAGTGGCAAGGCCACCGCGGACAAAAGTGGCCCGCTAGGTTCTGTTTACGATGAAAGCGCGTTGAAAATCCGTTCGTACTGCGCATCGGGCGTTGGATTCAGCGGGCGAGCCAACCGCCGTCCACGGCGAGAATGTGTCCATTGATGTAGTTGCTGGCAGGCGAGGCGAGGAAGACAGCGGCTCCGGCAACGTCGTCCGGCGATCCCCAGCGGGCCGCAGGGATGCGCTCCAGGATCTGGCGGGAGCGGGTGGGATCGTCCTGGAGGGCCTGCGTGAGGTCGGTGGCCATGTAGCCGGGGGCGATGGCGTTCACCTGGACGCCGTGTGCGGCCCACTCGTTGGCGAGAGCTTTGGTGAGCTGTGCAATGCCACCCTTCGAGGCAGCGTAGGCGGGGACGATGACGCCGCCTTGAAAACTCAGCAGGGAGGCAATGTTGACAATCTTTCCCGAGCCTTGTGCCAGCATGGCGCGGCCCGCGCACTGGCACAGTCGAAAGACGCTGGTGAGATTGGTGGCCAAGACTTCGTCCCAGTCAGCAGACGTGTAGTCGATGGCTGGGGCGCGGCGGGTGATACCGGCGTTGTTCACGAGGATGTCGATCGAGCCGAGGCTGGCGATGGTCTGGTCGATAAGCCCAGGCGCGCTCTCGGGATTGCTGAGGTCGGCGGTCAGCGCGACGTGGCGGACACCGGTTTCAGCCACGCGCTGAACCACGGCGGCGGGGACGGAACGCGAGGCGTGAAGTGCGACATTCGCGCCCGCCTCGGCCAGGGCGACAGCGATAGCAGCACCCATTCCGCGCGATGAGCCGGTTACGAGCGCATTCTTGCCCGGGAGCCGAAAAGTATCGAGGATCAAGCGATTTCTCCTGCGTGTCGAGAAGCGGTGTTATAGATTGTGCGGCTGGCAGGCCCCAGAAACACAGGGGCAATGTGCCGCGCATAGAGATTCTCAGTTACGTTCTTCGCAATGATCTCCCGGTTCGCCTCGAGCAGATCGAGATAGCGCGAACCCAGCTTTGCCGCCACCTTGAATCCAACGTGAAGCAATTGGCGGAAGCTCGGGTTGTAATCCAGGCATCTTGGGTTGTGGCGCAGGGCCGCTGTGAACTGCGCTGAGGACCATCGGGCGGCCTCAGCCGGCGCGGGCAGCTTTTTGGAGTCGATGTCGATCACCGTTGCGTACGGCGCGCAGAGTTCGGCGGAATGAGCGAAAGCTTCAGCGTAGATCTCCTTCGCGAGTGCCAGACCGTCGCCGCCGGCCTCAGCCAGGCCGATGAGCTCCTCAAGCCAGGTGGTCCCGGCGGTCTTCAGATGAACTCCCGACGAAAACTGCTGCATGGCCGCGTGGATGGCGGAATAAATCGAGAACTTATCGCTGCCGGAGTGAACGCTGAGCTTGAGGTTGGAGGGCAGTCCATAGCTGGCGACGGCGTGCTGGATGGCGGCCATGTCGAGAGCCATCTCACGCGCGAATTGTGCCGAGTCGCCCACGTAATCCACGCCCTTGTTGAATCGGCCGCTGAATTTGGGAGCGATGGTCTGGACGGGAATCCCTTCGTCGGCAATGGCGGCAAGAATGATGAGTAGCTCGGCCGGAGTCTGCGCGGAGTCGGTCTCGTCCATCGAAATTTCGGGGATGAATGTATCTTCACCCTTCGATGCTTCGATGCGCCGGTAGATCTTGCCGGCCTCCTGAATGGCGAAGAGAAACTTCGCAGCGGTGCGGCGGAGCAACTCCGGCGAAATCTCGATGGGTTGCCCGCAGCCCCGCATCGGGATTGCTCCGAGCAGTTCAGCGTGACCGCTGGTGAAGCGGTCAATCGAAGAGAGGTCGGCGGGTTTACCGATGGAATCTGCTACATCGATGGTGTAGAAGTCGCACGCGGGCAGGAAGCGTTCGACGGTGGAAAGATTGATGTGGTCGGCGTCGCAGAAGTAGGGAAGCTTCCAGCCGAGTTCGTGCACAGCAGCATCGGCTGCCGTGCGGACCGAAGCCGGTTCGGAGCCGATGATGGTGTGCTCGCGGTTGGACTTGTTCCAAACGGGAATGACGTCGACACCGGCCTTGGAAGCGAGGATGCATGCCTGCAACTGAGCGTGGGCCTGGTGGGCGAACCGGTCACCCACACCGATGGAAAACTTGCCGAGGACTGCCATGAATGTTTCTCCGTGTTGTTCGTTAGTCAAAGAACCTTGTTTTCGACTGTGCTCAGACTGACGTCTTGGGCCGCGCGGCTCCAGCCGATGCGCAGGTCCTTCACGTCATGCAGTGCGAAAGCGCCGTCCGTGCCGCGAGGTGCAGTGACCGCGAAGAAATCTGCGCGCTCGACATCGGTCAGATGAAACGCCGGCCGCGCATCGGCGGCTGCGGTGGCAATCTCCACGTGGCTCATCTCGAGGTTGCGGATGTGGCGCAGGAAAAAGCCGTAGGCCGGCATCGGCCCGAACATGCGCGGCTCGGGATACTTGTTTTCATTCTCTGGGGGTTGAATCTTTGCTGCCTCGGCCGAACCTCCGCCCACAGTTTCGATATAGATGTTGGAGAGCTTCACGTCTTCGATTGCAAAGCCCGGTATGCCGCTCAGAATAGAACAGAGCTCTTGCGGAGCGTTGTGGCAGGTGAGGTTACTGATCAGGATGCGCTTCAGCGTGCCCACCTTTGTACTTTCCTTTGGACCCCGCAAACGCGAGCCGAGGCGCATGAAGATGGGGCTCGAAACCAGGTTGCGCATGGTGGTATTGGTGATGGCGATGTCTTCCAGCAAGGCGCCATCGACTGTTTCCAGTGCATACCCCTGGCACCCTTCGAAAACACAGTTGGAGATGGTGATGTTGATGAAGCCGCCGTTGGACTCGGTGCCGCACTTGATGCGGCCCGTGCGCCACGAAGGTGCATTTGCTGAAAAGTGCTTGAAGGTTCCATCGAGCACTGATCCCAGTTCATAGTCGCCTGTAACCCAGCAGTTGGAGATCGTCAAATTGCGAGTAGGACGCGCATAACCCAGCGCATGACTCGACTTGGGGCAGATACCGTCATCCCACGGGGAATTGACCGTGCAGTTGGACACGCGCACGTTCTGGCAGCAATCGATGTCTATCCCGTCGCGGTCCGTATCGACCTTGAGGTTGTCGATGGTGAGGTTATCCACGCCAGTCAGAAGCAGCCCGAAGTGGCCTCCCTTGAGGATGGAGAAGTCGCGAAATACAACATTGTGGCAGTTCTTCAGCGCGATGGCTTTGTTGCCAACGCCCGGTTGCTCGGCCACGAACGGCCCGCCCTGGTGTTGCATCGCTCGGCCATCTGATAACCCCTTGCCCCAGATAAGTCCTGTGCCAGTGACACTTATATCATGGATATCTTCGCCCCATAACAGCGAGTTATGCCAGTGGTTATGGCCGTAATCCTGATATGCGTCCCATGCCGTTTTTGGCTCGGCTGCGTCGTACACGCCGCCGTGATAACCGGTCTGCTCGCCGGGGAGCGGTGAGTCGGCGGCCACGATGGCGCTGCCCTGGAGCAGGTGAAGATGCACCTGGCTCTTGAGCCGGATGGAAAAGCACAGGTAGGATCCCGCCGGGAACACAACCACACCCCCGCCCGTGCCAGCCGCGGCTTCAATGGCGCGGTTGACGGCCGCGGTGTCGAGCGTTTTTCCGTCGCCCGTCGCGCCATACGTGCGCACATCGAAGGTGCCCAGGGAGGGCTCACCTGGCGCAGCACGCAGTTCGCCTGAAGCAGCAAAGGAAACAGCGGGCAAGGCAGCGGTTGCGACGCCCAGGCTGCCTGTGCGCAGAAAGTCACGACGCATGGAATTGAACGATTTCATTGAAGCCATCTCCTGCATGAGGGTCGTTGATTAATTGTGCGAGACCTGAAAAGACCTGTTCTATCGAACATGGTTGAGTACACTTTTGCTCGCCGTGCGTGGCCTTTCTCAATCGAGATGAAAGACTTCTTCGAGCGGGAGGATGCGATCATCCGGCGCGTCTTCCCCGATCGCTTCAAAGAAGGGAGCCATCTCCGCCTGCCATCGCGCATTCACCGGGTGGTCCTTCATCCCGGCACAAGCCCTTTCGAAGTCGTCGGTTTCGAGGTAGCCGACAAGGAGGCCATCTGGTCTCAGGAACAGCGAGTAGTTGTGCCAGCCAGTACTGCGAAGTGCATCCAGCATTTCAGGCCAGACATGAGCGTGGCGATGCTTGTACTCTTCCAGCTTCTCGGGCCGGACCTTTAGCAGAAAGCAGATTCGCATGGTGTCTCCTATTCTTCGAGATCGTGAACGTAAACTTGAGGACAATGCGTGAATACGAGCAAGGTCGACTTCGTCATAGCAGCGTCTCATGCATTACCAGTGCGACGGCACTGCGCAACCGCGCCTTGTTTCCATCGTGCGCAGGGCGAAGGCGGGGAACTGAGGCCAATGGATGGCGGCGCATCTCCGTCTC
>DATNHL010000246.1:0-15801 GCA_035604995.1 Occallatibacter sp.
GGGCGACAGGCTGCTGAGCCAGCACCAGCAGGGAACAGCGGGTGCGATCGGCGGCCTGGCGGAAGCGAAACCAGGTGGCGAGGGGGATGCGTGCGCTGTGCTCCGGGGCGGTCGAGCCGAGGTCGAGGACAAGGGCGGAAAAGCCGCCGGCCTGGAGAAGCAGATCAGTAGCGCGTAAGGCCTGGTCGAGACGTGCCCAGGGCTTGTCGGTAGGGCTCGGGTTTTTCACCACCCCATCGACAAGGACCTGTCGCTGGGAGCCCCGGTTTTTGCAGCGGACCCAGAGCAACTGGCGGAGAGCGACGCCGTTGGCGGCGGCGGACTCGGAGTCGAAGGCGTCGCTGGCGTCGACCCAGGCGCAGACGCAGTCTTCGTGTGTGCGCGCGGCGAGGTAGGCCAGGGCAAGGCTGGTGCGGCCGGAGGAGACGGGGCCGGTGATTTCGCTGATGGCGCCTACGGGCAGGCCGCCGTCGAGCAGCCGATCGACCTCGGGTATGCCTGTGGTCGCGGTTTCGCTGATGGTGCGCGGGACAGGAGAGAACGCGGCGGGGAAGCGGCGTTCGAGGGTGTGCTCGATCTGGAGACGGAGGGCAGAGGCAGAGGGCATAGCGCGAACCTATATTCGCTTTTTCTTCGCTTTATAATCGCTCGAATCAGTGCATTTGTCAAAGCCGGCTGGACAGGATGGGGATATGCCCAAGTCTGCCAGACCTTTGCGTGTGTACCATGGAAACCGGAAGCAGGAGGCTGTGTGAGGCTATTCCGGACCAGGGCAGGATGTGCGGTTGAACAGGAGGGGCGGTACTTCCGCATCGATGGGGCGGACTGGGATGCTCTGCTGGCGCAGGAGGACTTGCCTGGGAGCCTGAGCGGACTGATCGCGGGGCACGAGCCCGGGGCCGAGCCGGAAGCGGGGGAGTTGCTGGCGCCGCTCGGACGGCAGGAGGTGTGGGCGGCGGGGGTGACCTACTACCGCAGCCGCGGGGCGCGGATGGAAGAGTCGAAGGACGCTGGAGGGGGGAGCTTTTATGACCGCGTCTATTCGGCGGAGCGGCCGGAGCTTTTCTTCAAATCGACGGCCAGCCGCACGGTGGGCACGGGCGGCAAGGTGCGGATTCGAGCGGATGCGAAGTGGAGCGTGCCGGAACCGGAGCTCACGCTGCTGGTGAGTCCCGGAGGGCGGATTACCGGCTACACCATAGGAAATGATATGAGCTCGCGGGACATCGAGGGCGAGAACCCGCTCTACCTGCCGCAGGCCAAGGTGTACGACGGCAGTTGCGCGCTGGGGCCGGGGATTCTGGTCAGCGCGGAACCGCTGTACGCATCGACGGAGATTTCCATCGAGATTCTGCGCCAGGGGCACGTGGAGTTTGCCGGGCGCGTGGCTTTGACGGAGTTGAAGCGCGATCCGCAGACGCTTGTCGAGTACCTGTTCCGGGACAATGCGTTTCCTTACGGGTGCTTCCTCATGACGGGGACGGGGATTGTGCCGGACAGCTCCTTTACGCTGGTGAGCGGGGACCTGATTCGCATTACGATTGCGCCGATTGGGACGCTGGAGAACGAGGTGGCATGATGGGCTGCGGGCCGTGCAGAAGGAGCTTTTGCTTTGTCTCCTCCCAGGTGCCTGGCGATTGACGGTTCGCCAAGATGAACTTTCGCCCTGATTTCGCCTCAGACTTGACGACAAGATACTTAGTTTCAATTGCTTAGCTGTTTTTCTAAGGCGAAGACAGGGCGAATGCACCCCCACACCCCCCCCTCAAGAGAGGGTCAGGCGGGGTTTTTCTTGAATGCGGGCGGCTTTGGAGCGGTGGAATGGGCGATATGGGCGGCGTAGAGGAGCCGGGCGCCCTTGGTCTCGTCGATGGCTTCGATGAGCATGCCGTGGGCGGTGCATGCGATAAAGTCGCGTATGTTGTCGGGGCCGGCGAGCGGAGGCATAGCCTTGCGGTAGGCGCCCTTGCCGTCGAGCCTGGCGCAGGCACGGCTGTTGGTTCGCCCGAGAGTGGTGCGGTGAGCGAGGTCGTAAGCCTTCAAGCAGCGGGCGATGGCGGGGTTATCGGCAGGGGTGCAGGCGAGGGGATCGGGCTGGAGGTCTTCGGTCATTTCTTTCTCTCCCTTTGACGGTTCTAGGGCGGAACCAGGGTTACTGTGTCCCGGTGAGTGTTGTTCAGGGTTGCCGCTCCCTGTTGGTCGCGTCAACTTGGGGGGCATGCCTTCGGGATACGCCATCCCTGGTTCCGCTGTAGGGCCGTCAAGAAAGATTGTGCGCCAAAGGGGGGAAATTATATGCAAAGGCCAGGGACTGAGGGAACAGGGACCAGGGACCAGGGAACAGGGAACAGGTTAAAGCCCGCTGCGGTCCGAGTGATTTTTCTGCACGCTTGAAGCCGTGCTGACACAATGCGGGTTTTTGAAAGACGCTCAAATCTCCAGCGCAGCCGGTCAGAACTTGTAGACCCTGGCCTCCCTGCCCTGCAGATGCAGCGTGGATGTGCCGGCCTCAGTGCTGCCCAGATTGGCAAGCACCAGCTTCGCCGGTTGGAGGCCGCCGGGAAGGCTGTAGGCGATGGAATTGGCGGAGAAGTTCATAACCACAAGGTAATGGTCGGCGCCGAGAGTGCGCGTGTAGGCAAAAATCGTGGGGTGCCGCGGGTCGAGATCCTTGAAGTCGCCGTAAACCAGCGCGGGAGTCTTGTGGCGCAGGGCGATCAAATGCTGCGTGTAGTGGTAGACGGAAGCGGGATCGCTTATTTCCTGGGCGGCGTTGATCTGGGTGTAGTTGGGGTTCACGGCCAGCCATGAACTGGGGCCGGTGGTGAAGCCGGCCTGGGGGCTCGCGTCCCATTGCATGGGGGTGCGGGCGTTGTCGCGGCTCATGTGCCGGAGATTGGCCAGGTAGTCTTCTTCGCTGACTTTGTGAGTCAGGACTTCAGCTTTGTATGCGTTGTGGGCTTCGATATCGTTGAAGTCGTCGATGGTTTTGAAGGGGTAGTTGGTCATGCCCAGCTCATCGCCCTGGTAAAGAAAGGGAGTGCCGCGCAGAGTAAGCAGCATGGTGGCCAGCAGCTTGGCCGATGGGACGCGAAAGGCGGGAGAGTCGTCTCCGAAGCTGGAGACGAGGCGCGGATTGTCGTGGTTGGAAAGGAAGACCGTATCCCAGCTATGGACGTCAAGCTCCTCGGCATGTTTGGTGTAGATGGCTTTCAGGTCGGGCAGCGCCCAACTCTTCCATAGACGGCCGTCGCGATTTACGCGTACGGCGTCGAAGTTGAAGATCATGTTGAGCTCGTGGCGGCGGTCGTCGACCATCTGCGGCGTCTGCTCAAGCGAGATGCCCATGGCTTCGCCCACCGTCATCACGTCGTACTTCGAGAGCACCCGCCGGTTCATCTCCTCGAGGTAGTCGTGCATGTGCGGGCCGTTGGCATAGGCCTTGCCGGGGTTTTTCAACTCGTCGGCGGTGAGGTCGCGCAGGCCGGCGGGCTTGGAGATGATGGGAATCACGTCCATGCGAAAGCCGTCGACGCCCTTGTCGAGCCAGAACTTCATCAGGTCGAAGACTTCGCCGCGGACTTTGGGGTTGTCCCAGTTCAGGTCCGGCTGCTTCACGGCGAAGTAGTGCAGATAATATTCGCTGGTCGCGGGGTCGAACTGCCAGGCTGATCCGGAGAAGAAGGAGGGATAGTTGTTGGGCGGATCGAAGCCGGTGGGGCTGGCCGGGTTGGGTTTGCCCGGGCGCCAGATGTAGTAATCGCGGTAGGGATTGTCTTTGGAGCTGCGGCTCTCGACAAACCACTTGTGCTCATCGGAGGAGTGATTGACGACCAGATCGATGATGAGCCGCATGTGGCGCTTCTTGATGACGGCCAGCATCTGGTCGAAGTCGGCCATGGCGCCGAACTCGGTCATCACCTTGCGGTAGTCGCGGATATCGTAGCCGTTGTCGGCGTTGGGCGAGTCGAAATGCGGGCTCAGCCAGATGACGTCGACGCCCAACTGGTGCAGATAGTCGAGCTTGCTGGTGATGCCTTTCAGGTCGCCGATGCCGTCGCCGTTCGAGTCTTTGAAGGAGCGCGGATAGATCTGGTACACCACGGCTTCCTTCCACCACATGGGTTCATAGCCATTGATCAATTTGCCCTCCACGCGGGCTGGGTTTGCCGGGCTTGGACTGTTCTGGGCCACTCCCGGGACGGTCGAGAACAGGAGGACTAAGGAGATGAGAAAAGCTCTAACTGGACGCATGGTGATCCTCCTGAATTCAGTTGTGACGGCGTGCTCGAAGCAAGGTTATCGCAGGACGGCTCCGGGCTGCGAAAGCTACTGTGCGTCCTGCACACAACGGAAGCCAACGCCGCCGGAGCGGTCGTAGCCGGGGGCCATGAGGAGCAGCTTGCCGTGCTCGTCGTTGCGGTAGGCCTGCGGGAAGTACCAGATGGAGCCTTGCGGCTGGTAGTATTCGCCGCCGCGGACGATGCCGCCGCGGGTGTGGTCGTCCATGTACTCGTCGGTCCACTGCCAGACGTTGCCGACCAAGTCCATGACGCCGTAGGGGCTTGCGCCGGCGGGATGGGTGTCGATAGCGTCAGGGCCGCGCATGGAGCGGCTGATGTCGGGGGTGGGGACGTTGGCGGGCTGCCAGACGTTGCCCCAGGGGTAGGCGCGGCCGTCTGTGCCCTGCGCTGCCAGTTGCCACTCCCACTCGTGGGGCAGGCGCTTGCCGGCCCATTTGGCGTAGGCGCGCGCGTCCTCGAGAGAGACCCAGGTGACGGGACGGTTGTCCCAGCCTTGGGGGATGGCGCCATTCTTCCAGTCGCGGAGGAAGTTGATGGAGTCTTGTGGTGTGTAGCGGGTGGCGTCGAGGAACTGCTTGAACTGTGCGTTGGTGACGGGGAACTTGTCGATGAAGAAGGGCTTGATCTCCAGGGTGTGCTCATGGAAGCGGCGGGGCGTGGGTTCCCACGGGTACTGGACATCGACCATGGGCATGTCGGAGCCCTCGATCTCAGTGCCCTGCACCTTGAAGTCGAACGATCCTCCGGGAATTTTGACCATGCCTGCGGGAGCCTCGGCGGCGGGCGCGGTGGCCGGAATCTCGACCATCGTCTGCTTGAGAATCGGGGCCTCATGCGAGAAATCGGCGAGCGGCTTTCGGGTCATTTCCGCCATGCGCTGCATCAGCGTTTTGATTTTGTCGCTGGGTTCTCCGGGCGTGGCCAGAATGGCGCCGAAGCCGTTGGATTCCATGTCGAAGCTGAGGATGGCGGTTTGTCCGTTGGTTTCCGGCTTCAGTTCCACGCCGTGGTAGAGGTCGAAGTAGCGCATTCCGGGCGTGAGCGGAACATCCATCTGTCGGCCGGCCACGTCGTAGCCGTTGCGGTTAACGATGGTCCACACGGTTTCCTGGCCCAGCGGCCAGCGGCTGGCGTAGATGCCATACGTGTGCATGGGATAGAGCGGCTCCCAGCCGGGGCTGACCAGGAACGGCGCGACGGCGCGCGAGATGTTGGCTACGCGGCGGGTGGCCTCGGCATCGCGGGGGTTGATCCCGATCCAGATGCCCCAGACGTTCTCCCAGCTCTCCCAGCCCACGCCGTTGAAGAAGGCGTATTGCAGGTTGCTGGTATGGTCAAGGTTCCAGCGGTCACAGACGTTGACCATGTGGCGGGTTTCCAGCCACTTGTACTTGTCTATCATGGGAACAAACGGGTAGTCGTAATAGCCCCAGGTCATCAGATTCCAGCTGACGTCCTCGTCGTTGGGGCCGCCTTCCGGCTCAAAGACCAACAGATGGCCACTTTTTTCCGCGGCCAGGGGGAAGCCTTGCGGGACACCGTCCTGCGTGTCGCCGTTGATGCCGTCGGCATCGATCTGCTTCATGAGGGAGGCGATAGCCTCCGGCCAGGGCTGGGAGGGCTCGTGGGTGCCTTCGTCCCACATCATCATGGGGAAGAGGACGCGGACGCCGCGGCGGTGGAAGCCTGCCACCATCTGGCGGACGCCTTCGCCGCCGCCGGGCATGGACTCGACCATCTGGAGTTGGTTGCGGTCGTCGACGCCCATGTTGGGATAGGTGGACCACACCAGCACCGAGTCGATTCCGCCGTAACGCGTGTCGAGGTCGTCAAGATAGCGGTCCACCGTGTATTTGCTGGCAACTGGATCGTAGAAATAGCGGTCATGGACCATCATTTGCGGCTGTATGAAGCTGGACTGGGCCCATTGCAAGGCGGGCCAGTCATAACGGGACGGATCGTAGGCGACGCGAATGCGGCGCTCCATGCGCCAGTGCGTGATGTCCTGAATCCAGCGCTCGTGGGTGCGGGGAGGGCAGGCTGCGGTCAGCACGCCTTCCCAGGCGTTGTGCAGGTTCATGCATTCGGGTGCGGGAATCTGCTCTCCCCTGGGCGAATATTGCGAGTCCTGCGCGGGGGCGGCGAGGGCGAGGCCCGCTGCCAGAAGTCCAATGCTCAGTGTGCGAAACATGCTGTCCCTGCTCTCCACTTCAGAAATCATCCTGCCCTGGGGTCATGCGATTTCGAGAAAATCAACTATGTTCCGCCAGGAACGCCTCGACATCGGCGCGCGAGGGCATGGAGGCCTGTGCGCCGTGGCGGGTGACGGAGATGGCCGCCGCGGCGGAGGCCTGCCACGCCGCAGCCCATGGATGGCGGCCCTGGAGCAGGGCCACGGCAAATGCGCCGTTGAAGCAATCGCCGGCGCCTACGGTGTCGACGGCCTCGACGGGAAACGGGTCCACCCAGGCCGCATTGCCGCCTGCGACGGCTACATACGCTCCCTGAGCGCCGCGCTTGAGGACGACGCCTTTGAGGCCGCGCGCCAGCAGGCGCCTGGCGCCGATCTCGGGGCTGACTTTCTGGCCGCAATAGAATTCAGCCTCTGTCTCGTTGGGAGTGAACCAGGCAACCTGGCTCCAGAGGTCGTCGGGGAGGTTTGCAGCGGGCGCGGGGTCGAGCACGACGGGAACGCCGGCCTCCGCGCAGAGAGCGAGGGTGCGGCTGACGGTCTCCATGGGGAGTTCGAGCTGGCAGAGGACCATGCCGGCGGAGCGGATGAGATCGGCGTGGCGATCGACGGTGGCGGGATCGACTTTGCCGTTGGCGCCGGGAACGACAACGATGGCGTTTTCGCCGCTGTCTGCAATGAGAATGGAAGCAACGCCGGAGGGGCCGGGTACGCGCTGGACGGCAGAGGTTTCAACGCCGGCACCGGTCAGGTTGTCGAGCAGGGCCTGGCCAAAGACGTCCTCGCCAACCATGCCGACCATCTGCACCGGGTGACCCAGCCGGGCGATGGCGACGGCCTGGTTGGCGCCCTTGCCGCCGGGGGTGGTGTCAAAGGCGGTGCCGACGAAGCTCTCCCCGGGGACGGGGATCCGGTGGGCGTGCGCCACCAGGTCCATGTTGATGCTGCCGACGACGACGATGGGCTTGCTCATATTCACTTGGCTCCCAGGCTTTCTCGAACATTACTGTCCCGCAACACCAAGGTTATTTCATGGATCGTCCAGACTCCGTTGGTCTTCGTCCCAAGCACCCGCAGTGTTCCTTCACCATGGTTCCCGGATACCGGTATAAGCAAGGTCGAATGCCCTGAGTCGCCTGTCAACCCGCTGTCCATTTCCCCCTGAATAGGCCAACCGATTTTTATAGGCACACCAAGGTCCGCCCGGGCGGCTTGGGATTCTTCCATGTTGTGTATTGCATCCTTGAACAATGCCGATCGGCGCTCGCCGAAATCGAAGAGAGCGCAGAGCACGAAGAGGAAGATCGGCGAGAGTAGCAAGAACCGAAGAAACAGCCGACCGGGCATCGCCGTCAGAAAGCTTAGTCTCATCCTCAGGAGATTGGGGAACCGAATACATAGGAGGTTGGCCGCTATTCCGATCATCTGCGCAACTGCGAATGTCCACGCTTCTCTGCTCGTGCGAACCTCAGGGATAAGAATGACGCACAGCAAGCAGATGATCATGAGGATTATCAGGGTCCTGCAATAGGCTTTCTCAATCATCTGCAAATCCCCTAGTAGAGTGGGGCCAGCGCCACGGCGACCAGCCCGAGCGCGAAGAAGATGAACATGAAGAGCAGGGACTGGCGCGCGGAGCGGGGCGCTCCGGCAAACTCGCGCCAGACAAAGACGCCCCAGCAGGCCGAGACCATGGTGGCTCCCTGGCCGATGGAGTAAGAGACGGCCGGACCCACTAAATGGGCGCCTGACGCGACGAAGTTGGCGATTGCGCCGGTGGCCCAGATGGCTCCGCCGAGCAGGCCGGCGAAGTGCCAACTGAGAGGCGCGGGCCAGTAGCCGGAGAGCTTGACGGGCGGCTTGCCGTCAAGCGGCTTGGCCATCAGCAGCAGATTGGTGGGGATGGTGGACAAAAGCACGCCGAAGGCGAAGCAAAGTGCGACGGCATAGGGTCCGACTGGCGGAACACCGCGCGCGCCGCGAAGCGCCGCGGCAACCAGCGGATAGAACGTACCCATGAGCACACCGGCAACCAGGGAGAGGACAATACCGCGGGTGGTCGTGGCTTTCGCTTTCCCTTTGGCCTCGCGTCTGCGATAGGCGGAGGCGTCGAAGATGATGGCCAGCGTGACCAGGGCAACCCCGCCAAAAAGCAGCAGGGGATTGCCGACAGGGCGGACCAGGTAACTTGAGACCGCGCCCACGATGAGCGCCAGGCCGATGCCGACGGGAAAGGCGACGGCCAGGCCAGCTACGTCGATGGCGGCGACGAGAAGAAGATTGGCGATATTGAAAATGACGCCGCCGACGGCTGCAAACAGGGTGGAGGCAAATGGGGCCTTGGCGATGTCGGCGAGAAACGGCGTGCCAGTGGCGCCGTGGCTGCCGGCGGTGAGCCCCCAGAAGATGGCGCCGCCGGCCAGGCCCAGAGCGTAGTCCCAGTAATAGAGCTGGAAGCGGTAACCGGGGCAGAGTTTGAGCGTGTTGGCCCACGAACCCCAGCACAGCATGGTGAGGATCATAAGCAGGAGCGCGCCCACGTAGGATTCAGGAAAGAACACGGTTAGACCCCGCGGTGTTCAATCTGTGAGATGAACAGGGAACCATAAAGCCTGAGGCTGCGCGGGCGCAAATTGAGGGTTGCTTCGTCCGGTAGTGGGCTCAATTCCGAATCGCTGACCGCACACCAACAACCAGAACAAACGGTTTTGCAATGGTGGAGAGGAATCGGACCACGAACCGGGTCAGTGCGGCAAGTTGAGAGCGGGTGGTGGGAAGCGAGGCGGCATACGAGCCGGGTGCTCCGCCCCCAGCCGCGTCGCGAACTTCCTTGGACAGCGGTTTGAGGGCGGAGCATGCGGGTTGTTTGGCGACTATTTCTTGGTTGGCAGTGGTCTGGCTCTCATGGTGGCAGGGTCGCCGGTCTCGGGCAGCTTTTCAAATCCAGCGGCCGACAGGTGAATGGGACCAGGAAGCGGCACAGGCGGCCTGAAGATGATGCTCGGCTTGATCAACGTCACCGTCTGGAAGTCCTGGCTGTAGATGACCGGGTAGCTGTACCCGTTTGTGGACCGGGTCCAGGCTGTGATCTCGAACAGATAGGCGCAGGTGTAGGGAGGCACCCAGACGGCCGGAGAGGGCGGCTGCGTGTCGCTGGTTACCCCTTGCCAGATGTGCCCGGGAGTGGCGTGTGCGCTGTAGTTGTCGCTGTAGACCAGTGAGGAGGATCCAGCCCCGTACGACGCCGTCAAAGACAGGCTGAGAAGATCGCCTTCTGGATCGTAGGCTTCATACTGCAGTTGAACCCCATCGGTGATGGAAGCCAGCGTGACGATGGCGCACGGAGACACCACAGCCCCGGCGTGGAGAATGTCAATCAGCTTGACGATGGGCGCCTGGTTGTCGAGGGCCAGCGTCAGCACCTGGGGCGCTGTCGGCACCGCGGCGCTTGCGGCGGTGTAGAAGTTGATCTGGAATTGATGCACACCGTCCGGCTCCGCTGACGTGGCCCACTGGAACAGCAGGTTCTGGATGGTGTAGGGAGTGGCCGGATTGATGAACGCGTAGTAACCGGTTGCATTTGGACTGAAGGACTGCCAGACGTCATTGACGCCGACAATCTCGAAATTCGTCCATGCCTGCATGATGGGCGCCCAGGCGGCGGTTGCCACAGCGGCCAGGGTGGGCCCGTAGCGGTGCATGACCCGGTACTTAGTTGCCCCGGCGGCAAAGACAGCGTCCAGGGTGGCGACGTTGCCAATCAGGTTGAGCGTGCCGCAGAACGCAGCTTCGTTGGGGTTGAGGTAGTATGGCGCCGTGATGGTTGCATAGCCATCGGCGGCGATGTCGCCAGTGCCAATGAGACCCACCGTGGCAATGACCGGTCCGAGGCTGGTGGGGCTGGCAGTGGGCATGGTGGCAAGGATGATCTTGTTCAGGTTGGAAAAATCACCCAATGGGTTGGTGGGCGTTTCGCCGACGAAGCCGCCGAGAGTGGCGATTCTCAATCCGAAATCGACAACGGGAGCGGGGTTGGCCGGATTGATGGGGTCGATTCCCAGATCGGAGAGAGCAAACGTGATCTGCCACTGCCGGTGGTTGGCCGCCTCCAGCAGCGACGGCCCGAAGCCGCTGAGCAACTGCGAGGGGATCACCTGGGTGGTTGAGGCTCCCGTGTTTTCATCCGGACCCAGCATGTAGAACATGTACAGCCGGTTCTGATTGCCGGGCAGGATTGAGAACAGCTTGTCGCGATTGGGGTCGATGACGCCGTTGTCGTTGATGTCTACAACGAACCAGAAATAGTCGTTGGGATTGGCTGTGCCGGTCTCGGCCGTGATGTCCAGGCCAATATACAGGTTGGTCGCATCATTTTGCGCCAGCAGCGTTCCGTTCGGAATCGCCATCTGCGCGGCTCCTGACCACTCGCTCGCCGGCAAGAGGCCGGTCAATGGTGGGGGGGAAGATAACGTCCACGTGCTTCGAATCGATGTCATGTTGTTTCTCCAATGCTGCAATCTTCGGGTTGAGGGAGGTGGTCCAAGGCGCCTTCACGATTGCGCGGGCTGTTGTGCATCTTGCTGGGGGCGCTTTCTCCCATCCCGCCGACGACGACTCGACCGTAGGGAGCCCCGGTTTACCACCCCAGCGACAAAGACCTGTCGCTGGGAAACCGGCGAAAGAAAGCGCCATGCGGCAACAGCACTTTCGGTTTATGCGAATTGTGAAAACGCTACTTTCTGAAGCCCCGCTGTTTGGTGCACCTGGGGATGCGGTGGGCTACTCGGAACCGGACGAGTCTGCAAGGGTAACTCCCAACACCGTTCAATCCCAGAAGAAGTGGGGGTTCCGAGGCGCCCAATTCTGTATTGTTTAACGGGAAAATGGCAAGCGATTTCTTTTCGAAGTGCGGAGATTTAATTATGCGTGCGGTGGTGGCAACGAGCCCGACGAGTCCCGAATGGAAACACGCCGGAGAGATTCCGGCCAGGCGCGGGGCAAGACGGGTCTGGCCGAGCAGAATTGCCGGGCGCGATGCTGCTCAGTTGCCTTGGTCGCATCTTGGCTTGCTCAAGGTTGAGGGCTAACCCGGGAACCAACTGAGTGCCACGGCCCCCGCTCCCATGGCGGTCTGCGGGCAGGGTCGCGGCCGAATTGATGCCTATTGCCTGGCTGCCTTGATGGCCTCGGTGAGCGCCGGAACCACCTCGAACAAATCGCCGACGATGCCGTAGTCGGCTACCTCGAAGATGGGGGCGTCGGGGTCTTTGTTGATGGCGACGATGCACTGCGAGGCTTTCATGCCGACCAGGTGCTGGATGGCCCCGGAGATGCCGACCGCCAGATAGAGCTTGGGCGCGACGGTCTGGCCGGAACTTCCCACCTGCCGCTCCATGGGCAGCCAGCCGTTGTCGCAGATGGGGCGCGAGGCGGCCAGTTCCGCGCCGAGGGCGGTAGCCAGGTCTTGCACGAGGGACAGATTGTCGGCATCCTTGATGCCGCGGCCGACGCTGACGATCATTTGTGCGGAGCCCAGGTCGACGGTCTGCGAGCTGCCGCGGAAGGGCTCGCCGGGGGTGGTGCGGATCTGGGCGGCTTCGATGGCGGGAGTGAAGACGGAGATGGCCGGGGAAGAGCTTCCCTCAGGGGCTAAAGCCCCGCTTTCATTTGGTTGCGTTTGCGGCACGACTGAAGTCGTGCCCTGACACAAGGCGGGAGTTGTGGCTTGATCCAAGGCGGGTTGGGCGCGGAAGGCTCCGGCCTGGACGGAGATGAAACAGGGACCGCTGCCGGTGGGCTTGTACGCGCCGTTGAGGCGGCCCTGCATGAGCTGGCGGGTGAAGATGGGGCCGTCGCCGATGGCAACGACGTCGCTGATGAGCACCTGGCCGAGGCGGGCGGCGAGCGCCGGGGCGTAGTCGCGCACCTGGTAGGTATGCGGGAGTACTACGTACGCCGGGCTTTCGGTTTGGATGAGTTGCTGCAGAGCGAGAGTGAACCCATCGGGTGTGTAGCGGGCGAGGAGCGGGTGCTCGACGCGCAGGACTCTGGCGAAGGGGCGGGTGGCGACTTCGGCGGCCAGGGCTTCGGTGTCCGAGCCGAGGACAACGGCGCTGACGGGCTGGCCTGTCTGCGCGGCGAGGCGCTGGCCGGCGGCCAAGGCTTCCCAACTGATGCGGGAGATGCGACGTTCCCGCCGGGCCGAGTTGACTAGATGCTCCAGGACAACCAGAATTCCGCTCATAGGACGCGCACCTCGAATTTCAGCTTTTCTACCAGGGCCGCGGCGGCTTCTTTGGCTGTGCCGGGCAGGATTTGGGTGGATTTCTGCTTTTGCGGCAGCGAAACGCGCTCCAGAACCACGACCGGCGCGGCGTCCACAGCAAGCTCCGCGGCGGTGAGCTGGCGGACTTCCTTCAGCTTGGCGCGCTTGATGCCCATCAGCGTGGCGTAGCGCAGCTTGTTGCCGCCGGACTGGATGGTGAGGACGGCGGGTGTGGGCAGGTCGATCTGCTGGAACCAGCCTTCTTCCAGCTCGCGCTTGACGGTGAGGTCGGCGTCGGTCTTTTCCACGTGCAGGATCAGCGTGGCGTGGGGCAGGTCGAGCAGTTCGGCGAGGATGACGCCGGTCTGCCCCAGGCCAAGGTCCTCCGATTGCAGGCCGGTGAGGACCAGATCGGGGTTTTCCTGCTTTGCTGCGGCGGCCAGCAGGCGGGCAACGCCGAGGGCGTCGCGTGCGCCGAGATCGTCGCAGGCGATGTTGATGGCTCGGTCGGCGCCCTTGGCGAGGGCTTCGCGGATGGTCTGGCCAATGCGCTCGGGGCCGCAAGAGAGCACGATGACTTCGCCACCGTGCTTTTCTTTCAGCTGGAGGGCTTCCTCAAGTGCGTAGGCGTCGGACTCGTTGAGGGCGAACTGGAGGTCGGATTCTTCAATCCACTTGCCTCCGGCGTCGATGCGGATGTGCGCATCGCGGTCGGGGACTTGTTTGATGGCGACGATGATTTTCATGCTGAAAAGTCCTTCGTTGTTTTAGCGCTTTGTTCGGCGGGGATCTTCGATTGATTCATTCTGCAAGTCATCTATTTCCTCAGGGGCTAAAGCCCACAGCGTTTTTTGCGCGCATTGCGGCACGGCTGAAGCCGTGCCCTTTCAAATCAGGGGCTAACCCGGAGCATTCTTGCTTCCGCCATTCGCAGGTAGCCCGCGGGCGGCTAACTGGGCGATGTCGAACAACTGGGGTGCGGCTTCGCCTTGTTCGGCTAGGGCGTCGCGGAACATGCTGTTGCAGAAGGGGCAGGCGGTGGCTACGGTTTGTGCGCCTGTAGCTGTGAGTTCGGCGGCGCGGTTGTGGCTGACGCGCTCGCCGGTTTCCTCACCGAGGAAAGCGAGGCCGCCGCCGGCTCCGCAGCAGAAGCTGCGTTCATGGTTGCGCGGGGCCTCGACGATGGTTCCGGCGAGGGCGGCGATGGTGCGCGGCTGCTCGTAGACGTTGCGGTAACGGCCCAGGTAGCAGGGGTCGTGGAAGACGATTTTTGCTGGTTCCGCAGGGGCTAAAGCCCCGGGTGTATTTGAGGCATTTTCGGCACGACTGAAGTCATGCCCTGTTACAAGGCTCTCGGGATTCGCCGCGGTGGCGGGGGCCGGTGAAGAGCGTGCCTCCGGGGCTAAAGCCCCTTCCTGCGCGGCTGGGGCTTTCCGGGGGTTGAAACCCCCGGCTCCCTCCGAGGGCGAGTTGTCCGGGCTAAAGCCCGGACCTACCACAACCGAGCCCGGACTTACCACCGAACCCTGGCCTACCATCCGGGGGATCTTGTCGGCAAAGCGGGCAAGGAATTCGCTGTGGTGCTCAATCTCCGGGGGCGAGCCGTACTCCTTCCAGTCTTCCTGGATGGTGCGGACACAATGCGGACAAATCGACACGATCTTCTTCACCTTGTTCTGCGCGAGGGCTTCCAGGTTGGCTTCGGCGAGTTGCTGGAAGAGGAGGTCGTTGCCCAGGCGGCGGACGGGATCGCCGGTGCATTTTTCCTTACGCAGCACGCCGTAGCTTGTGCCGAGGTAATTCATCACGCGGGCAAAGTCGGCGACGATCTCGCGGCCCTTGGGGTCGTAGCCGCCCATGCAGCCTAACCAAAAGCAATACTCCTGGGTGCCGTCAAAGAGCGGGAGTTCTTGCTTCTGGATGAACTTGTCGCGCTCGGCGGGGCTGATTCCGAGAGCGTTGGAGCCGCGTTCGAGGGCGAGGAAGAGCTTGCTGCCGTAGTCGTCCTCCCATGCGCCGGTGTTGACCGCGCCGCGGCGGAGGCCGACCAGGATGGGGACGTGCTCGATGCCGACCGGGCACTGGAACTCGCATGCGCCGCAGGTGGTGCACTGGAAGACGGCTTCCTGCTGGTTGTATTTGCCAAGCAGCGGCTGGTCTGAGGCGGGCCCGAGATCGTTGAGATACGCGCGGACGCCGAGAATGACTTCCTTGGGGTTGAGGAGCTTGCCGGTGTTGGCAGCAGGGCAGTGCTCGGTGCAGCGGCCGCATTCAACGCAGGAGTAGGCCTGGAGGCTGACGAGCCGGGTGAGGTCCGTGCCGGCGACCAGGCCGAAGTCTTCATCGCCACTCAAGGGGGGAATCTGGGCATAGCTGCCGCGGGAGAGAAAGACAGTGGCCGGGCTCAGGAGCAGGTGCAGGTGCTTGGTGTGGGGGATGATGGGCAGGAACGTGAACAGGGCCAGGGTGTGCAGCCACCATAGGACGCGCGCAGCCGGGCCGGCGTCGGCGACGAAGAACGAGGCCAGGTAGGTGGCCATGAGGGCGAAGATGAGGAAGGCGATGAAGCCGGACTCCCAGGAAAGCTTGGCGCCGAACCATTTGGGACGGACGAGGAAGCGGCGGATGAAGAGGCCGGCGATTCCGACGGCGCAGAAGGCTGCAAAGGCGGCGGCGAAGTAGTAGTACCAGCGGCCGATGAGGCCGTCGGGCGATAGAAAGCCGATGCCGAGACCGGTGGCGCAGTGGTTGAGCGTGACCAGTGCGAAGGCGAGGAAGGCCCAGAAGACGAATGCGTGGGCCAGGCCGGGGAGCGGGCGCTCGCGAATGACCTTGGCTTGGCAGAGCACCTCCCAGAAGAAGTCCCAGACCCGCTTGCCGATGGGGAAGAGGTGGAAGCTGGTGTCTCTTTTCGACTTGAGGATCTTGTTGAGGACCACGCCGAAGCGGCGCCAGAAGAGGCGGGCGGAGGCGATGACGATTCCGGCAAAGAGGAGCTTCTCAAAGAGGGAGAAGTGCTGGGGTTCGGCCAGGGTTGGTAA
>DATNHL010000247.1:0-21728 GCA_035604995.1 Occallatibacter sp.
CCGGTCGCCCTCCCCTGTTCTCGTCTTGACAACAAGATCATCGGACGGGCAACCGGTGGGGTCAAATTTCAAATATCTTTGGCTAGGACTTTGTCGGGGATCAGGATCCCAAGCAGTTCGTCAAGTAGTGCAAAGAGCAGGAGGCTTAATATCAATCCCCCCACCGCGCTTCTTCATTTCTCTGCCTCGCTGGTAGCGTCGAGGAACCATCGTAGCAGGTCGGAAGAACGCGGATAAGCTGCACGATCACAATTCATGGCTGTGTCGTCGCCAATCCGGAAGTCCGGCCCGAAGCGCAGCGGCCGCTTACCCCCGCATGCGCGGGTTCACCCACCGATACACCACGTCCGTCAGCAAGTTCACCAGCACATACGTTAATCCGATCGACAGCAGACAGCCCTGGACCAGCGCATAGTCACGGTTGGAGATGGCAGTCACTGTCAGACGCCCCAGCCCCGGCCAGCTGAAGATGGTCTCCGTCACAATGGCCCCCGCGAGCAGCGCGCCGAACTGGAGGCCGACCACTGTGACGATGGGAACCAATGCATTGGGCAGCGCGTGGCGGCAGACTACCGCGGTTTCGGTGAGGCCCTTGGCGCGGGCGGTGCGGATGTAGTCCTGGCCGAGTTCCTCGAGCATCGCCGTGCGCACCAGGCGGGTGAGAATCGCAGCCAGGGACGCACCCATGGCGATGGAGGGAAGAACGAGATAATGCCAGTCGATCGAGCGGCCTCCGCCCGCGTTCGCGCCGGAGACGGGCAGCCAGCCGAGGCCGATGGAGAAGATGAGAATCAGCACGGGACCGAGGGCCAGGCCGGGGACGGAGAGGCCGAAGAGCGAGACGACAGAGATGGACTGGTCGAGCCAGCGGCCGCGGCGGACGGCGGCGAGAATTCCCGCCGGCAGGGCCAGCGCGAGGCCGAATCCCAGCGCCGTCAGGGTCAGCGCCAGCGTGTAAGGATAGCGCGCCCAAATCAGCGTCGCCACCGTCGAGTGCAGCCGGATGGAGCTGCCCAGGTCGCCGTGCAGCACGCCGCTCCAGTAGTGCAGGTACTGCGAGCCGAGCGGCAGGTCAAGGCCGTACTGGTGGCGCAGAGCGCCGATATCCGCCGGCGTCGCCCCATCACCCAGCATCTGCAGAATGGGGTCGCCCGGCACCAGGTGAATGAGCAGAAAGACCAGCGAAACCACCAGCCAGACGACCGGAAGCGTGAGAGCGAGGCGGGTGAGAATCTGCTTCATGGGCTCGCTTCAACGATAAACCAGGGGTCGGGGGTCAGGGGTCGGGGGTCAGGGATCAGGGGTCAAGGGCCAGGGATCGGACGGCCCAACTCATAAGGGCACGGAAAAGTTGCGGCCTGGGGCTTTCCGATCTCCGGGTGATGGGGAAGCTTCAGACCGCCGTTTTGAGGGAATGGTGCGATTCCAGATCGCACGCAGCAGGCGTCAGGGCGCCCGCGAGTTTGTCAGGCATTGACAATGTCTGTGAGCCACTGCGGAGCGGTCAGGCGCACGTAGATTCCGTTCTGGCCTGGTGCGCTGCTGGCGAGGCTTGTCCGCAGCGCGCCCTGCACGGCAGCCACGGTGAACGTCACATTGCTCTGCATCAGCATGCCGCCGTAGGTAAGTTCGCCGGCCTGAATCCGGTAGGTCCAATACCTGGGCGCTGGAAGCGCAGACAGGTTCTCCCGGTCGATCCGGTAGGTCTTGTTTGGAGGCGGCAGTTGGACTACCGGCTGGATCGGGGCCGCACCGTCGCCCTGATACCGCTCCATGAAGGTGCCGATCAGTCCGTTAAAAGTATCCCTTATCCCACCGTTCGACGGAGACAGCACCTTGGCGACATTCGCGGTGACCGGGGCGTTGACCTCGTACTCATTTCCAGCGGCTTCTTTGATGTCGTAGGCAATGTGGTCGAGCTTGAGCATGAATGGCCGCAAGCCGCCAGGGGCTGCTGAGGTGCCAGGCTGCTTCATGAAGTTCTTGAACTGTGCATCGTTCTTGATGGCGTTCAGGCGATTGGTCAGGTTCATATCGGCGTGACCCCACAGCCAGCCTTCGATGGAGGCGATGTATCCAAGCACATTATCGAGAGTGCGGCCGGGTGTCTGGGTGAGAAAGGGGGTGTTCTTTTCCTTGACTTTGACTGCAAATGCGGGCGTTGCCATCGTGTGACCTCTCCAAAGCGGAAGAAGAGTCAAGATTGCTTTGCCGAGGGCCTAGCGGGTGGCTCTGATGCTGGGGAAAAACCACCTGGGAGGCCTTGTGGGGCAATCAGCTCTGAGTTCGCTGTAGCCGCCCTTTCGGGGGCAAAAGAAGGATACCGCAAGAAGGCGAGCCAAGAAGGATCGCGGGCGAAAGTATTTCCGAGGCAGGCGCTGCGCAGCGGCCTGCGACAACATCCGAGAACTGCCGCCGGACGACAACGGCGAGCGAGAAGCCGCCTCCTCAGCGATAAACCTCCGGAATAAAGTTCTGCTCCTGCATCGGCGGCCGAACGTACTTCGACTTTTCCAGAGCCGGCAGCGTCAGCGGCTCCGGCGTCAGGTCCTTGTACGGGATCAGCGACAGCAGGTGCCGGATGACGTTGAGCCGCGCCGTCTTCTTGTTCTCCGCGTTGACCACGTACCAGGGACACTGCTTGGTGTCGGTGATGGCAAACATCTCGTCTTTGGCGCGCGAGTATTCGGCCCAGTGCTTGCGCGATTCCAGATCCATGGGGCTCAGCTTCCAACGCTTGGTGGGCTTGTCCATGCGGTCCTGAAAACGCCGCTCCTGCTCCGCGTCGCTCACGCTGAACCAGTACTTGATGAGGATGATGCCGGAGCGCGCCAGCATGCGCTCAAACTCCGGGCAGCTCTGCATGAACTCCTGCACCTGCTGTTCGGTGCAGAAGCCCATCACCCGCTCTACGCCGGCGCGGTTATACCAGCTCCTGTCGAAGAGAACCATCTCGCCCGCCGCGGGCAGATGCGGCACGTAGCGCTGAAAGTACCACTGCGATTTTTCGCGGTCCGTGGGCGTGCCCAGGGCCACCACGCGGCAGATGCGCGGGTTGAGCGACTCGGTAATGCGCTTGATGGCCCCGCCCTTGCCCGCCGCATCGCGCCCTTCAAACAGGACCACGACGCGCAGTTTCTGGTTGCGAACCCACTCCTGCAGCTTGACCAGCTCAATCTGCAGCCGGGAAAGCTCTTTCTCGTAGCCGCAATCTTTCCCGAGCTGCAGGGCGCCATTGGGCGGAGCCGGTAATTGAGCGGCCTGCTGAATGGCTTCGGAAGTCTTTTTCTTGCCCTCTTTTTTCTCTTTGCCGTGGTGCTTGTGATTGCCTTTGTCGGCCATGGTACTCCTCCGGCGGCGGGATCAAGCCGTGCGTTGGCCGGGGAATGTGCTGGCACACGCGAGCCGCAGTCAGCCACGTATTGTATCGGCTCAGTGCTGGACGGCGCTAGGGGAAATGCGGAGATTCGGTCTCAGGCCCTGACTCCGAATACCGCCAGAAGCAGAATGTTAGCGTCGAGAACCAATGGCCGGGGCGACCTCACTTGCGCCGCCCAGCACGCCATTTCTTGAAGTCGGCAAGGACTTCGTCTTCTGTGATGCCTTCAGCGGCAAGCATCCCCTGCATCCGGGTCGCAACCTGCCGGAGCGCATCTCTTTCGCTCTCACTGCGCCTACGGCGGGCTGGGATGTAATAGCCCACCGTATCTCCGTGCCGGGTGATCGCCACCGGAGCATCGGATTCCAGCAAATAGCTGGCGAGTTTATCGCGAAACTCCCGAATTCCGACCCTCATTGTTTCCATCTTTGCCTCGCCGTTTTGTGTACACAAGTGTACCATAGAGTACGCATCGAAATGAAGCTAATCGCGATTCTCGACGGTAACTTTGCTGGGGCCGGTGGGGAGGTTAGCTTGTCGCCTTGTCCTCCGCCGACTCCACCGGTTCCACCCGAATCCGCGCAATCCGCCGCGCATCCATGGCCGCCACCGTCAATCGCCGGCCTTCGAACTCGATGCTCTCCCCCTCTTTGGGAATGTGCCCCAGCCGCATCAGCAGGAAGCCCGCCAGCGTCTCCACGCCGCCCTCCCGCGGCAGGCTCCATTGCATCTGCGTCTCCAGATCGCGCAGATTCACGGCGCCATCCATCAGCAGCGCGCCCGAGGCCGTGGTCAGCACCGGGCGCGCGGGCGAGTCGAACTCGTCCTCCAGTTCCCCGGTCAGTTGCTCGATCGCGTCTTCGGCCGTCACCAGGCCCACCGTTGAGCCGTACTCGTCCACCACGATGGCCATGTGCCGGCGCCGCTGCTGAAAGTCCCGAATCAGGTCCAGCACCGACTTGGTCTCGGGCGCCACCAGCACGTCCCGCATCACCTGCGAAAGCTTGAGTTCCACAAACGGCGCTGCCCCGCCCCGCGCCGCCGGACGGAAGTACATCAGCCTCGCCAGGTCTTTGGAGTAGACGACGCCCACAATGTGCTCCGGCCCGCGCGTCTCGTCATAGACCGGCACGCGCGAGTGCAGGTGGTCGATCACCTTCGCGCTGGCCTCTTCCACCAGCATGCTTGAGGGCAGGGAGAAGATCTGCTGGCGCGGCGTCATGATCTCACGCACCGTCACATCCTCAAGCTCCAGCGTGCGATGGATCAGCGTCTCCTGGAATTTAGGCAGCAGGCCCATGCGCCGCGCCGCGGTCGCAATCAGCTTCAACTCCTCCGGCGAGTGCACCGCCGCCCGCTCTGTCAACTGAATGTCGAAGCCGCGCAGAATCATCCCGGCCGAGCTCTTGAGGAAGCGCACCGCCGGCCGGGCCACGGCCATGAACAGCAGCATGGGAGGAGCCACAGCCACGGCCAGCGCCTCGGCCCGCCGCAGGGCCAGCGACTTCGGCACCAGTTCGCCCACCACCACGTGGAAGTAGGTAATCGCCGCAAAGCCCAGCGCAATGGCCAACGCGTGGGCATAGAGCAGCGCGTGCGGCTCGGCAAGCGGCAGAACGCTGAGCCAGCCGAACAGGATGGCGGCCGCCAACGGCTCGCCAAGCCAGCCCAGCGCCAGCGAGCACAAGGTTACGCCCAGTTGCACGGCGGGAAGAAAGTCGTCCAGATCCTGCTGCAGCCGCCGCACCGCTCGCGACCCCGGAACCCGGGCGGCGAGCATCTGCTCAATGCGCGTGTCGCGGATGGAGACCAGCGCGAACTCCGCAGCCACAAAAAAGGCGTTGGCCAGGATCAGCATGGCCACAGCGACAAACTTCAGCAGCGAGAGCCCGTGCATCTCGGTGTGAGAATAGCACTGCAGGGATCAGGGATCAGAGATCAGAGATCAGAGATCAGTGTTCAGTGGTTAGTGGCCGGCAGTCGCGGCCGGCGAGGCTCTTGCGCGCGGAGTACGGAAATTTGGAACACTGCGCAAGCCCCAAGCGTATACCTGTCAGTGGGAACCACTCCAGCAGCCTGTTCAACGACGGACACGACTGTCCGGAAGCGAACATGCAAAACGGGAAACCAGAATGGGTCGCGGAGCCCACCTGTCTGAAACCATTGGCTTTGCCGCTACACGCACTTTGGCAGCCCGAATGCAGCCAAACTCCAGAGCGGTCTGATCCCTGATCCCTGATCTCTGACAACTGAAATCGAGGCACTCCATGAAGCACCTTCTTCTCGCAATCGCAGCATTGGCCCTGGCGGCAGCTCCTGCGCTGGCCACAGAGGCAACGTTCGAGCGCACCCTTACGGTCAGCGGCCGCTTGGAACTGACGGTCTCCACCGGCTCCGGCAACATCCACCTGACGCACGGAGCGGGCAACCAAGTGCACATCTTCGGACGCGTTAAATCCAATTGGGGCGGAAGCGACGACAAGGTCCATGAGATTGCGAACAATCCACCCATCGAGCAGACAGGCAACATTGTCCGCGTCGGCGCGCGCCACGAGAACCTCCACAACATCAGCATCGACTACGAGATTGAAGCGCCAGCCGACGCCTATCTCGACGCGGGCTCCGGATCGGGCAACGTGACCGACGAGGGGGTTGGCGAGAACGCCAAGCTGAACACCGGATCAGGCAACATTCGTGCCACCGGGCTGCACGGAAACAGTACGCTGAACACCGGGTCGGGCAACATCTATGCTGAACAGGAGGCCGCCGGCGACGTCAAGGCTGAGACCGGCTCGGGCAGCATCGAGTTGAAAAACGTGCATGGCGCTCTCAAGGCCGAAACCGGCTCCGGCAACATCAAGGCCGTGGGCACGCCCGCCACCGGCTGGAAGCTCCAGACCGGTTCCGGCAGCGTGGAAATCTGGCCCGGCGATGCTCCCATGACCTTGGATGCCGAAAGCGGCTCCGGAAGCGTCCACACCGACCGCGAGATGCTCACCCAGGGCTCCATTGATCGCCACCACGTCACCGGCAAGATCAACGGCGGCGGGCCCACCGTGCGCATTGAAACCGGCTCGGGCGACATTCGCGTCCACTGAATTGACGCTGCCGGTTGGCTGCCACCGGTCGCCGCACAACATTTGGGGTTGCCCTGCCGCGCCCGGCGCATCCCCCAAAAAACGCGTTTCTATGGCGAGGCTGGATTGCCCCACAAGAAGGTCTCGCCCTTTTTTTGACTGCTCACCGCCCTCCGTCCAAATCCGCCCCCTTTCAGTGCGCGCTGCGATTCTTTGGCTGGAATTCGAGCCGTCTGTGCCGTGCCCGCCGCCGGGCATTCTGCGCGCCGAATCGGTGCATCCTTTTCCATGCGGCCGAATCCAAGCAGCACAGGAGAAAACTTCCCCATGTCTCAGAAAATTGCATTCATTACCGGCGGAAATCGCGGCCTCGGTTTTCAAACCGCGCTGCAGTTGAAGGATGCCGGCGTGAAGGTAGTCATCGGCTCGCGTAACCTTGCACAGGGCGAGCAGGCCGTTGAAAAGCTGCGTGCGGCCGGCGTTGACGCCGACGTGCTCGAGTTCGACATCACGAAGGCCGCCTATGCGCAGGCGGCATACGACTACTTCAATTCAAACTACGGACGGCTCGACATTCTGGTGAACAACGCCGGCATCGCCGCTGGCACGTTCCCCGGCACAGGTCCGGAGCACTCCGCAGGTGAGGTCACGGCGGATACGCTGCACCGGGTGTTTGAAACCAACTTTTTTGCCCAGGTTCTGCTGACCAACACGCTGCTGCCACTGATCCGCAAGAGCGCTGCCGGGCGCATCGTGAACCTGTCCAGCATTCTTGGCTCGCTCACCCTGCAAGCCGACCCCAACTCGCCCCTATACCACGCCAAGTCCTTCGCCTACGACGCCTCGAAGACGGCGCTCAACGCCTACACCATCCACCTTGCCTACGAGTTGCGCGACACGAAGATCAAGGTGAACTCCGCGCACCCGGGCTGGGTGAAGACAGATATGGGCGGCCCGCAGGCCACGATGGAATTGAGCGAGGGCGGCAAGACCAGCGCGGCGCTCGCCCTCTTGCCCGACGACGGACCGGCCGGCGGTTTCTTCCACCTCGGCAAACCGCTGCCCTGGTAAGCCTGTCAGAGAGAACCCGGTGCATGAAGACACTCCACGCCGGCCGCCGGGAAAGCACCAACCCGTGCGCCCGGCCTTCAGTGCATAGCTCTGCTCGCCATCGCCGCCGGCGCCAAGTGAAGCACGACCCCCAGCGCTTCGAGAAGCGCAACGTCGTAGCGCCAGACGCCCAAGTCCTCCTGCGCAGGCTTGTCCTTGGTGAACATCCGCCAGATCTTCGCTTGTTCTTCGCTTATCGGGTATAATCCAGCCATGGACTTTCAACTGGTGACCACTTACAAGCCCCGCGGCGACCAGCCCCGCGCCATCGCCGAGTTGATGGAGGGCCTGGCCGCAGGCGAAAAGCACCAGGTGCTGCTCGGCGTCACTGGCTCCGGCAAGACCTTCACCATGGCCAAGGTCATCGAGCAGTCGCAGCGCCCGGCCCTCATCCTGGCCCACAACAAGACCCTCGCCGCCCAGCTCTATCACGAGTTCAAGCAGTTCTTCCCCTCGAATGCGGTCGAGTACTTCGTCAGCTACTACGACTACTACCAGCCCGAGGCCTACATCCCCGCCGGCGACCTTTATATAGAAAAGGAAGCCACAATCAATGAAGAATTAGACAAACTGCGCCTCTCCGCCACGCGTTCGCTGTTCGAGCGCCGCGACTCCATCATCGTCAGCTCGGTCAGTTGCATCTACGGCCTGGGCTCGCCCGAGGCCTACTACGGCATGCTGCTGCTGCTCGAGAAGGGTCAGCGCATCAGCCGCCAGGACATTACCCGGCGGCTGGTGGAAATCCTCTACGAGCGCAGCGACGGCGACTTCCGCCGCGGGACATTCCGGGTGCGCGGCGACGTGATCGAGGTCTTTCCCACTTATGATGAAACGGCCTACCGCATCGACCTCTTCGGCAACGAAATCGAGAGCCTCTCTCAAATTGACCCGCTCTTCGGCACCGTCAAGCAGCGCTACTCGCGCCTGCCCATCTATCCCAAGAGCCACTACGTCGTCCAGCCGGAGCGCAAGGCCGAGGCCATCGATTCCATCGTCAAGGAGCTGAATGAGTGGGTCCCGCAGCTCGAGGCCGAGGGCCGCATGGTCGAGGCCCAGCGCGTCCACCAACGAACGCGGTTCGATCTGGAGATGATCAAATCCATGGGCTACTGCCACGGCATCGAGAACTACTCGCGCCACTTCTCCGGACGCCTGCCCGGCGAGCCGCCGCCCACTCTGCTCGACTACTTCCCGCGCGACTTTCTGCTATTTGTGGACGAGAGCCACGCCACCATTCCGCAGGTCCACGGCATGTGGTACGGCGACCAGAGCCGCAAGCAGAACCTGGTGGACTACGGATTCCGCCTGCCCTCCGCCCGCGACAACCGGCCCCTCAAATTCGAGGAGTTCGAGAACCGAATTCACCAGACTATCTACGTGTCGGCGACGCCCGGCCCCTATGAGCTGACGCGCTCCGCAGGCGTGGTCGTCGAGCAGGTCATTCGCCCCACAGGGCTGGTCGATCCGGAGGTTGAAATCCGCCCCGTGAAAGGCCAGATCGACGACCTGTTGGCCGAGATCCGCGACCGCGCCAAGCGCGGCGAGCGCGTCCTGGTCACCACCCTCACCAAGCGCATGGCCGAGGACCTGGCCGGCTACTACACCGAGGTCGGGGTCCGCTGCCGCTACATGCACTCCGAGATCGAAACCCTGGAGCGCGTCAAGCTTCTGGCCGGCCTGCGCAAGGGCGAATTCGACGTGCTGATCGGCATCAACCTGCTCCGCGAGGGCCTCGACCTGCCCGAAGTCTCTCTGGTCGCCATCCTCGACGCCGACAAGGAGGGCTTCCTGCGCTCCGCCGGCTCCCTGATCCAGACCATGGGCCGGGCAGCGCGGCACCTGGAAGGCAAGGCCATTCTGTACGCCGACCACATGACCGATTCGATGCGCCGGGCAATCGATGAAACGGATCGCCGCCGCGACCTTCAGCGCGCCTACAACGAGGAGCACGGCATTACGCCGCAGTCGGTCATCAACACCATGGACATGGGCCTGGCGCAAATCCTGAAGGCCGAGTACGGCGATGTAGAGGTGGAAGAGGCGGCTGGGCTGCCGGAGTTCACCTCGCAGGCCGAGCTCGACGCCTTCCTCGCCAAAATGGAGACGGAGATGCGCGAAGCCGCCAGGAAATTCGAGTTCGAAAAGGCGGCCAAGCTGCGCGACTCCATCAAGGAGCTCAGGGAAAAGGAGTTCCTGTTCGGATAAGCCTGAGCCCGGAGGCTCCTGGCCTCCCAACTGCCCGCTCAATTCGCAACGCGGCGGGCAACCGGACCGGGGTTCGTAACATCCTAGTTGCTTAGTTAGTAAAGATGCAGTCCGGCCTTCCCCAGGGCCGCGCAGAATTTCGGGGCCTATGACCACAATTCTTCTCGTAGACAACGATCCGCTGCAGGCGTTCCAGCGCAAGTCGATTCTGGAACGGCGATTCTCGAAGGTGGAAAGAGTGGCCGACGCGGCCGAGGCGCTTTGCCTGGTGGAGCAGCCGCAGTTTGCCGACCGCCTGGGGCTGGTTGTCAGCGGCCTGAATATGCCGGGCATCGGCGGACCGGCCTTTGTGGCTGAACTGCATGAGCGGCTGCCCAACGTGCCGGTTCTCGTCCTGGGCAGCCACGGCGAGGCGCCTGCCGACTACCAGGGCGGCTGGGTGCGCTTCCTGTCCCGGCCCTTTGCCGGCGAAGAGTTGCTGGCGGCCGCCGGCGAGTTGCTGGCCCAGCACGCCTGACTGGCCGGAAACAGCCGCACCTCTCTTGCGGCGGTTGGCTTCCGTTCCCCGCTCCAGCCCTGCTCTGAAGACTCCGCTCTTACCCCCATCTTTGGTGTGAGCCAGATCACATGCTGAAGGGCTATCATGGCTTGAGAATAGCCTCGCAGGCAAAGCTTCCCGCCCGCCCCTGCATGCGAGAATCATCGTGGAGTCCTAATTCATGGCAGCCTTCGGTAGTTTTGCACTTCTCATCGCGTTGGCGCTGGCCGCGTACAACCTGCTGGCTGGCAGTCTGGCATTGCGCTGGATTGCGACTGGACAGCCTGCGGCTGTTTCACCCGAACGGCTGGCGGACACGGCGCGCCGGGCCGGGATCGCCGGGTTTCTGGCCGTCACGGCCGCGGCCTTTGCGCTGGTCTGGTCAGTCTTTACCAACGACTTCTCCATCACCTACATCATGGAGCACTCCAACCGCGCACTCCCCGGCGCCTACAAATTCTCCGCCCTGTGGAGCGGACAGGAAGGCTCGCTGCTTCTCTGGGCATGGCTGCTGGGAATCTACGGATTCGTTCTGCGCCTGACTCACAAGACCGACGTCAAGCTCTATGCCTATGCGGGCACCATTCTGGCCGGGATTCAGGTCTTCTTTCTGGCCATCCTCTGCTTTGCCGCGCCGCCGTTCTCGCTCTACCAGGGAGCCATTCCGGACGACGGCAACGGGCTGAATCCGCTGCTGCAGTATCCGGAGATGGTGATCCACCCGCCCTTGCTTTACCTGGGCTATGTGGGCTTCTCGGTGCCGTTCTGCTTTGCCCTGGGCGCGCTGATGATGCGCTACCCCGGCGAGAAGTGGATCAGGGTGACGCGCGTCTGGACCCTGGTGACCTGGCTGTTTCTCACTGCCGGCATCTTCCTGGGCATGCACTGGGCCTACGCGGTGCTGGGCTGGGGCGGCTACTGGGGCTGGGACCCGGTTGAGAACGCCAGCTTCATGCCCTGGCTGACTGGAACCGCCTTTCTGCATTCCGTCATGATGCAGGAGAAGCGCGGCATGATGAAGAGCTGGAACGTGTGGCTCATCTTCTCCACTTTCCTGCTGACGCTGCTGGGCACGCTGCTGACCCGCGCCGGCCTGGTCAGTTCAGTACACGCTTTTGCGCAATCCTCCATCGGCACGTGGTTTGTGGTCTTCATGGGCGTTGTGCTGGCGGTCTGCATCTTCACTTACATTCTGCAGCGCGGCCACCTGAAGAGCGAACACCACCTGGAGTCGCTGGTGAGCCGCGAGTCCAGCTTCCTCTTTAACAACCTCGTCCTGCTCACCGCCTGCTTCGTCATTCTGTGGGGCACGCTGTTCCCGGTGCTGAGCGAGTACGTGGTAGGCAACAAGGTGACGGTGGGCGCGCCGTTCTACAACCGCGTGGCTGTGCCCATTGGCATCTTCCTGCTGCTGCTGACTGGCGTTGGACCGCTGCTGCCGTGGCGCGCGGCGTCGTTCAAGAGCATCCGCCGCAACTTTGTGCTGCCGGTGATTGTCTTTTGGGTCACGGCGATTGTCTGCCTGGCGGTGGGTGTGCGGCCGTGGCAGGAAGGCGCACTCGACCAGGGCAACTTCTATGCGCTGGTTTCGTTTGCCGTCTCGGCAGCGGTGCTGACGGCCATCTTCGGCGAGTTTCTGCGCGGGGCCGGCGTGATTTCGCGGCAGACCGGCAAGAACCTGCTTGAAGCCACGTGGCTGCTGACGCGCCGCAACACGCGCCGCTACGGCGGCTACATCATCCACATCGGCGTGGTGATTGTGGTGATTGGCCTCGCCGGCGCGGCCTTCAACCGCAACATCGAGAGCGAACTGGCGCTGCACGGCAAGATGACCATCGGCCCCTACACGCTGGCGTGCGTGGGCTTCACGCAGGATTCCAATCTGAATTACAACTCCGAGTACGCGCTGCTGGACGTCTCGAGGGGCGGCAAGAAGCAATTCCAGATGAGCCCGGAGAAGCGCGTCTACCTGATCACCGGGCAGCCGCAGACCATGGTGGCGATTCACTCGGTTCCCAGTTGGGACTTGTACGTGGTGTATGAAGGCACCAACCCCTCGACCGGCCAGCCCATCATCAAGGCATTTCTCAATCCGCTGGTTGGATGGATCTGGGCGGGCCTTATGATCCTGGTCTTCGGCACGCTGGTGGCGCTGGTTCCCGCCTTGAGCCCCGCGACTGCTTCCTTGCGCGTGCCGGCTCGAACAGTTCCGAGTGAGCCCGCGCTGAAGGGAGGCCAGCTGTGAGGCGCTCCGCGCGTTTTACTTTTTGGTCGAGGGCATTGCAAGCGGGGGTGCTGGCCGTCGCGGTCTGTTTCTCGCTGGGCGCCACCGACGCCAGCTCGCGGTTCAACGATTTGGGGCACAGACTGATGTGCACCTGCGGCTGCGCGCAGCTGCTGGGCGAGTGCAACCACGTGGGCTGCCCTGAATCGGGCCGCGAGCGCGAGGAGCTGAAAGCGGCCATCGCCGACGGCAAGAGCGACCAGGAGATTCTCTCCTGGTTCGCCGCCAAGTACGGCGCCACCATGCTGGCCGCGCCCACCGGACACGGCTTCGACCTGGTGGCCTGGATTGCGCCCTTCGCCGTATTCGGCGCCGCGCTGCTGGGAACCATTCTGCTGGTGCGGCGGTGGTCGGTGGGTAAGACGCTGGCGGCTGCGACAGAGACAGCAACCATGGATCCGGCCGAGCGCGAACGCCGGGAACAGATTCGCCGCGACACCGGCGACGGAGGTTTTTAAGCGATGACTACCCTGCAAGGGGAATTGGCCGGTATCGCGCTACTGGTGGCGCTGTTCATTTACACCTTCTGGCCGGAGAACGTGTTTGCCAGCCAGCGCGAGAAAACCCGCCTGGACTATCTGCTGGAGCGCAAGGAGCAGCTCTATGAGAACCTGCGCGACCTGAACTTCGAGTTCAAGGCCGGCAAGTATCCTGACGAGGATTTTCAGGCCCAGCGGGCGCAGCTTGAGAACGAAGCAGCCCTGCTGCTGGCCGAAATCGAGCTTCTGCAACAGGCATGAACGGATGTTGGTTTTGAAAGGGCACGGCTTCAGCCGTGCCGCTGCAGGACCCAACCTGGATCCGGCTTTAGCCGCCGAGGGAATGCGAGGAGTGGACCAGACATTCCCTCAGGGGCTAAAGCCCAATCTTTTTTCTTGATCACTTGGCGGCACGGCTAAAGCCGTGCCCTTTCAAGACAACAACTAGCCTCAGCAGAGAAGATGAGAAAAAACGCAGTGCTCCACGATAAGAAGGATCTCCTCACGACTATGAAATCGAACCAGATTGTCATCCGCATTTTTGCTTTGGCCCTGCTTCTTACGGGCGCGCTGGCGCAGGCCTCCACCGTTACCGGCACGGTGACCAACAAGACCACCGGCAAGCCCGCCGCGGGCGACCCTGTTGTGCTGGTGGACGTGCAGGCCGGCATGGGCGAGGTGGCCCACGCCACCACCGACTCGAAGGGCCACTACTCGCTCGTCGAGCCCGGCAACAGCCCCTATCTCGTCCGCGTGACGCACCAGGGCGCCGGCTATTTTGTGGCGGCTCCGCAGGGCGCGGCGCCTGCCGACATCACCGTCTATGACGTAGCTTCCAAGGTGCAGGGAGTCTCCATCGAGGCGGATGTGCTGGAAATGGAGACCGAGAACAACCAGCTCAAGGTGACCGAGCGCTTCTTTGTCCACAACACAAGCTCGCCGCCAACGACGCAGTGGAGCGCCAAGTCGTTCGAGGTGGTGCTACCCCCAGAGGCGGTGGTGGACGGCGTGGGTGGACAGCGGCCAAACGGCCTGCCCACCACCATCAAGATCGACCCGGACGGACCAAAAGGTCACTACGCGTTCAACTTCCCCATCCAGCCCGACGACGGCGACAAGGACACTCTCTTCCAGCTTGCCTACCACCTGCCCTACGCTGACGGGAAGTTCACCTTTAATGCGCAGGTCACGCTGCCGGCGGACAACCTGGCCGTGCTGATGCCCAAGAGCATGACTTTCACCGCGGGCTCGGGCGATGCCTTCAAGAGCGTGCCTGAAGATCCCAATGTTCAGACCTTCGTCCTCAAGAACGCCACGCCGGGCAAGGCCGTGGAGTTCACCATCGCTGGCACCGGATCCATGCCTCGCGAGCAGCAGGGCACGCCCGGCGGGCAACAGCCTGCGGGCATGGGCGGGCAGGAGGCATCGGGCTCAGAGGGCACTGCCGCACAGGGCAGCGCTCCCGGCGGCGGCATCGGCAACCCCATCAACACGCCCGACCCGCTGTCGAAGTACAAGTGGTGGATCCTGGGCGGCCTGGGTCTGCTGCTGGCAGCCGCCGCAGCCTTCTTGTTGCGCAAGCCGGCTGATGCGCCAGTCGCGGGCGCGGGCGCTGGGCCCGACGCAGCAGCAGCGGCAGCTTACCCGGCCTTCGGCTCCCCGGCCGCAAAGCAGTCGCAGTTGCTGAGCGTGCTCAAGGAAGAGATGTTTGCGCTGGAGAGCGAAAAGATCCACGGCTCCATCGCGGACGAGGAATACGCCAAGGTGAAGGCGGCGCTGGAGACAGTGCTGAAGCGGGCGCTGAACCGCAAGTAGCAAGTCAGCGAACCAACAAGCCAGCTGGGTGCCCCATCCTTGCCGCAGTCTCATCGCGGCAAGGATGGGGAAGCACGAACTCCGCCCGCGCGTTCTCTGTTCCTTGCACCCTATTCCCGATTCCCTGTTCCCAGGTAGTATCCTTCCCGAATGAAGACTCTGCTTCGCACGCTGCTTTACCTCGCGCTCATCGTCTGGCTGGGCGCGGAGATCTTCTTCCCGGTGGTGGCCGCCGTCACCTTCACCACGCTGCAGCCCAACACGCACACTGCGGGCATCATCGTGGGCCAGCTGCTGCGCATCCTGCACGGCATGGGCCTGGTGTCGGGCATGGTGGCGCTGGCCTTGCTGGCGCTGGCCCCGGCCTGGGGCATCTACAAGCCGCGCAGCGTGCTGGCGCCCATGGCGCTGGTCATTTTCATGATCGCCGCAACGGTCTATTCGCAGTTCGGCATCATTCCCGCCATGGAGCGCGACCGCATGGCCGCCGGCGGCGCCATCGACACCAGCGCCATCACCAACCCCAATACAGTGGACTTCAACAAGCTGCACAACCGCAGCGAGAATGTGGAGATGGCCATTCTCCTCTTTGGCCTGGCGACGGTGGTGCTGGTGGCGCGGGCGGAGAGCGTGAGAGCTTAGGGACGAGTCCCTGGTCCCTTAGTCCCTGGTCCCTGCCTTTCGTTCCCTGCTCTTGTATCATCGAAGAGGCCCTCAAGCACACACTCGATCGTGCAGGGGCCGCAATGGGACGCAAATGAAAACTGGCATTATCGGCCTGCCGCAGGTGGGCAAGACATCGTTATTCAAGATTCTGACCAAGGCCAGGCTCGAGGAGCGGGGCCATTCCCGTGAAGCGCACATCGGCGTGGCCCGCGTGCCGGACGAGCGGCTTGCCAAGCTCTCCGCGCTCTACGCGCCGAAGAAGACCACCTACGCTACGGTGGAGTATGTGGACGTGGCGGCCATCGGGCAGGAGGCGCTGAAGGAGACGGCGTTCCTGGCCAGCCTGCGCCAGGTGGACGCGCTGATTCACGTGCTGCGCGCCTTCGAGGAAGAGTCGATTGCGCACGTGGGCGAGATCGATCCGCTGCGCGACATCAGGAGTGTTGAATTCGACCTGATGATCAGCGACCTGACCCAGGTGGAAAAGCGGTTGGAGCGCCTGGAGAAAGACCTGAAGAAGCAGCGCACCGCCGAACTGGAACGGGAACACGCGCTGCTGCTGCGCTCGAAGGAGGCGCTCGAGAAAGAGCTGCCCCTGCGCGAGCTCGAGATGACCAACGAGGAGAAGAAGCTCATCAAGGGCTTCATGTTCCTCTCGCAAAAGCCCATCCTCTACGTGGTCAACATCGGCGAAAGCACTACGCTGGGCGACGACCTTGAAGCAGCGGTCAGCCGCTTCAAGCTGGACGAGGTTGCCTCGCGGCCCAACGCCGGAGCCACCGCCATCTGCGGCAAAGTGGAAGCCGAGCTGGCGGAGATGGACGACGAGGAAGCGGCGGAGTTTCTTTCGAGCTACGGGTTGCACGAGAGCGGGCTGGTGCGGCTGATCCGCAAGAGCTACGAATTGCTGGGGCTGATCAGCTTCTTTACCGCCGGCGAAGACGAGTGCCGCGCGTGGACCATTCCACTTGGGTCGAAGGCGCCGCAGGGCGCCGGCGCAATTCACACGGATCTCGAGCACCACTTCATTCGCGCCGAGACCATCCGCTGGGATGCGTTGCTGGCAGCCGGTTCGGAGGCTGCGGCTCGCGCCAAAGGAACGCTGCGCCTGGAAGGCAAGGAATACGTGGTGCAGGATGGCGACGTGATGCACATCCGGCACAGCGGTTGACGCGATGCTGAAGCTTTCGCTGCTGCTGGGCACGATTGCCGCGCTGGCCGATGTGGCCGGCGGGCTGGTGCTGGTGCGGGCACGCGGCGTGGAGCGCTACCTGCGCTACTTCGTCGCCCTCGGCGCCGGCTTTCTGATGGCCACGGCGGTCATCGAGATGGCGCCCGAGAGCCTCAAACTCAGCCCGCGTCTCGGCCCCATCCTCATCATGGGCGGCTACTGCATCGTGCACCTGCTGGAGCACACCATCAACGCGCATTTTCACTTCGGCGAGGAGACGCACAGGGGCGAGTTTGTCTCGCGCCACACCAGCAACTCGGTGATGGCCGGGCTCAGCGTGCATGCGCTGTTTGACGGCGTGGCCATCGGCTCGGGCTTCGTGGTTTCAACCGGGCTGGGCGTACTCATTTTTCTCGCCATCCTGCTGCACAAAGCGCCGGAGGGGTTCACCATGGCCTCTGTGATGCTGGCCAGCGGGCGCAGCCGGTCCGCGGCTTTGTATTCCGCGATTGCGCTGGCGACGGCAACGCTTGCCGGCGTGCTGGTCATCGAGCTCGCGCCGAGCCTGCTCCCCTTTGGCCTGCCCATCTCGGCTGGCGTGGCGTTCTATGTGGCCGCCACCGACCTGGTGCCCGAAGTCAATCGCGAGCCGGGAGTACGCATGGCGCTGGTGTTTTTTGCAGGCGTGGGTGGATTTCTGTTGCTCCGGCTGTTGCTGCCGGCGCTCTGAGTCCGGAAGCGAGCCTCAGGAATGGCGGCCGAAGCCGAGCCGGCTTGCGTAGAGCCTTGCCAGCAGAAGGCCATAGTCCCAGGCAACCTTGAAGTTCGCCTTGCTGGCGCCGCGGTAGCGCAGGCCGAAGGCAAACGGGACCTCGGCAACCGACTCAACCTTCCCGCACACCAGGATCTCAAGCAGCAGCTTGAATCCGGACTTCTGAAACTCCGCCTGGGGAATCGAGCGGCGGCGGACCATGAAGAAACCGGACATGGGGTCCTTGGCGCGGAGATGGGCGCGTTGCAGTGGCCAGGTGACCCATACGGCTGCTGCCGAAACCAGCTTCCTGACCGGGTTCCACTTACCCGTCTCGCCGCCCGGCGTGTAGCGGCTGCCGATAACCAGGTCGACGCCCGCGTAGATTGCGGCGATCAGCTTGGGCAGCAGCTCCGGCGGATGCTGCAGGTCGGCGTCCATTACTCCGAGAATCGTGGCATCCGTGCGCTGCCAGCCATAGAGGATGGCTCCGGAGAGCCCCCGCTCGCCTTTGCGCACCAGCAGGCGGACGCGCGGGTCCTCCTGGGCGATGGCGGAGACAACGCCGCCGGTTCCGTCGGAGCTGTCGTCGTCGACCACCAGGATTTCGTAGGGGATGTTGAGCGGATCGAGCACGGAACGGACGTTGACCAGCAGGCCGCCGATGTTTTCCGCTTCGCACAGGGTGGGGATGACCAGTGCCAGCTTTTCCAGAGCGGGGTTGGTGGATCCGGCTGCCGGCGGAAAATCCACTCCTGCGTCCGGCGTGGTTGATGGCACGATCATGGTCGACTGCATCCTCTCCCAGTGTATATGGAGTAAATAGCCTTTGTACGCACTTTCACGCGGCGATTTTCTCTCTGCGGCCCCCCCAGCCGCGCGTCATTCCCCAGCCAGCCCCGCACATCCACGTCCAGCCCCCGGGATCCGCGCTGGAATCCGCTCACCAATTGATTTCTTCGAAGTCTCGGCAGGGTGCGGCCGGGGAAAGTATCATCGAGTGCAGAGTTCCTCTGGGAACGGCAACTACCTGATGTGTAAGGAATTTCTATTTGCGACCCAAGAAGCTAATTCAAGAATCGTTGCTGGTGTTGCTGTTCACAGTGATTGGCTTCCTGGTGATGGGCTATCACCCCGGCTATGAGGACGACGGGATCTATCTCACCGCTGTCAAAGCCGACCTGAACCCCGCACTTTTTCCACATAATTCCGATTTCTTCCGTCTGCAGACACAAGCCACGGTCTTCGACGACTGGATGGCTCATTTTGTCCGCTGGACTGGCATTCCGCTGGCCTGGTCGGAGCTGCTGTGGCAGCTTGCGGGGCTGTTCCTGATCATCTGGGCTTCGCACCGGATTGCAGCGCAGCTCTTTGAGGAGGCGCACGCGCAATGGGCGGCCGTGGCCATGGTAACCGCCATGCTGACCCTCCCCGTTGCGGGGACGGCGCTGAACCTGGCCGACCAGCACCTGCATCCGCGCAACCTGGCCACCGCGCTGATCGCGGTGGCCATCGCCCGGATCCTCGAAAACAAGCGCTGGCAGGCGCTGCCGCTGCTTGCCGTAGCCCTGGTGCTGCATCCCATCATGGCCGTGCTGGGCATGAGCTTTTGCGCGTTCCTGGCCATGGCTCTGATGGAACCGGTTCCCTTCCTGGTGCGTGCCGTGGAAGGCTCGCTGGCTGCCGCCGCGCCACTGGGCTGGGTGTTTGCCCCGGCCAGCGCCAGTTGGCGCGAAGCTCTGGCTTCGCGCACGTATTACTCGCTCTACCGCTGGACCTGGTATGAGTGGCTGGGCGCCGTGGGGCCGCTCATCCTGTTTTGGCTGCTTTGGCGCGTGGCGCAAAGGCGAGGCGAGGACCGCCTGGCGCGGTTCGCCCTGGCGGTGCTTGCCTATGGCGTCTTCTACCAGGTGCTGGCCATGGCCATTCTTGCGCCGGATTCGCTGGTGCGGCTCAGTCCGCTGCAGCCGATGCGTTACCTCCACCTGGTGTACCTGTTCATGGCCCTGGCCGCGGGCGGGCTGCTGGGGCGCCTGGTGCTGAAGACTCATGTGTGGCGCTGGGCGGTCTACCTGCTGGTGTTCAACGGCAGCATGTTCCTGGTGCAGTGGGAGTGCATCGACGCGGGCGCTCATCTCGAACTGCCCGGCATGGCCAGCGCCAACCCCTGGATTCAGGCCTTCGACTGGGTGCGGCAGAATACGCCAGCCGATGCGTATTTTGCGCTCGATCCACGCTACCTGGCCGCGCCCGGCGAGGGCTATCACAACTTCCGCGCCATCGCCGAGCGCAGCCAGTTGGCCGACGGCATCAAGGACACGGCCGTGGTGATGCAGGTGCCCAGCCTGGGGCCCGTGTGGCATGAGCAGGAGTTGGCCCAGGCGGGCTGGGCGCACTTTGAGCTTGCCGACTTCGAGCGCCTGAAGGAGCAGTTCGGCGTGGACTGGGTGCTGGTCTCCTCTCCGCAAACGCCGGGGCTGGATTGCCGCTGGCACAACCGCGCTCTCGCCGCCTGCCGCATTCCATAACATTCCCGCCGGGACCCTGAGCTGCTTCAAGTCTTCTGTCCGGCTTGGGCTTGTAGGGCCGGGGTGAGCTTGTCCACCTTGAATGATGCAAAACCTTCAATCAGCGTGATGAGCCGATCGGCAGGGACGCTCTTGTGAACCTCGATCACGCCCAGCGGCCATCGAACTTCGAGTTCGACCGAGTCCGCGGCGCCTAGTCCGAAGTGGATGCGCGGGTCGTTCGAGGAGACGTAGCTGGACTGGCTCATGAGTTCCTGCGCCTGCACTTTGCCGCCGGTGCGGATGGTGACTTTGGCGCCGATGGCGCTGCGGTTGCTTTTGGTTCCCTGGAGGTGGACCTTGATCCAGTGGTTTTCCGGCGGGACATCGTTGCGCAGCAGCGAGGGCGGCTCGTTCTGATTCATGATGAGAATGTCGAGGTCGCCGTCGTTGTCGAAGTCCCCGAAGGCGCATCCGCGGCTGACATGGCGGGCGTTGAGGGCAGGCTGGCTCTCTTCCGGGATCTGCTGGAAGGTCCCGTTGCCGAGGTTGCGGAAGAGGATGCGCGGGCCGCGGCGGGGATATTTTGGGTTGACGGCTTCGAGCTCGGGATAAACCTGTCCGGTGACGAGAAAGATGTCCGGGTAGCCGTCGTTGTCGAGGTCGACCAGGCCCACACCCCAGCTGACAAAGCGCCTTTCATGGATGAGCCCGGCGCGCGCGGTTACATCTTCAAATTCGCCTTTGCCTTGGTTGTGGTAGAGGCCGGTGGGCTGGTTCATGTAGTGGGTGCGGACGATATCGAGGCGGCCGTCGCAGTCGTAGTCGCCTATGCCGACCCCCATGCCGGCCATCTCCTTGCCGTCGTCGTCGAGGGCCACACCGCGCATCAGCGCTTCCTCGCGAAACGTGCCGTCGTGGTTGTTCATCAGCAGGAGGCTGGGGGTGGTGTCGCAGGCCACGAAGATGTCCGGCCAGCCATCGTCATCCACGTCGAAGGCTGCGGCGGTCAGGCCATAGGAGCCGTGCAGCGCGCCCACGCCCGACTCCTTCGATACGTCGGTAAAGGTGCCGTCGCCGTTGTTGCGGTAGAGCAGGTGGCTGGGCAGCGGGAGGCCGCTGGGCCCGCAGTTGACGGGCACGCCCTCGAAGTTGCAGTTGGGGCGCTCGAGCGACGGCGTGGGCATCTTCGCCATATCCACATCCGCGTAGTTGGAGACGAAGAGATCGAGCCAGCCGTCGCGGTTGTAGTCGACAAAGGTGCATCCCGAGCCGAAGCGGATGGATTTGCTGCCCAGTCCGGCCTGAGCAGTGACGTCGGTGAAGGTGCCGTTGCCGTTGTTGCGGTAGAGGCGGTTTTGTCCGAAATAGGTGAGGAAGAGATCTTCGAAGCCATCGTTGTTGTAGTCGCCTACGCAGACGCCGACCGCCCAGCCCGCGTCGATCAACCCGGCCTGGGCGGTGACGTCGGTGAAGGTGCCGTCGCGATTGTTGTGGTAGAGGCGGTTACTTGCGCCGGGGGGAATGCTCTCAAGGCGGCGGCCGCCGAGGATGAAGACGTCCATCCATCCGTCGTTGTCGTAATCGATGAAGGCGCAGCCTCCGCCCATGATCTCGGTCAGATAGGTTGCCGTTGTTCCCTCGCCATACGGCATGACTTTGGTGAGGCCGGCAGACTCGGCAACATCGACGAAGCGCGAGAAGGGCGGCAGTTCCGCGGCCGTGGGCGCGAGCGCCGTTGCCTTG
>DATNHL010000248.1:0-5157 GCA_035604995.1 Occallatibacter sp.
TGTGGAAGCGATATATCGAGGAGCAAAAACCTCCGGAGCCAGACGATGACTTTAAGGTGGTGTAATCGGCCGCATGGCCGATCAATCCGGCTTCCAGCCGAAACCCGAAGCCACCGCCTGTTAGGCGGTGGAGAATTCACTCCGGAGCGTGCAGCCTCTTTTGCGGCTCAAGGCGGGAAGAGGGCTGGCTGGCTCGTAAACCTTCCTGGTCACGACGGCTGCGGCCATCATGCTTGGCGTCGTACATGCGCAGGTCGGCAGCAATGCAAAGGGCTTCCATCTCGCGTGCGTCTTCAGGGAACACGGCGATGCCCACGCTGGCGCCCACTCGCACAGTATGCTCGGCCAGTTCCAGGGGCTCATCGAGGAGCTGCATCAGGAAACGGCCGACGTGCGAGGCATCCACTCGGCTGGTGGGCTCTTCGAGGATGACCGAGAACTCATCTCCGCCGGTCCTTGCCACCGTGTCGGAGCGGCGGATGCGCGAGGAAAACAGCGCCGCGACCCGTTGCAGCACCATATCGCCCACGTGGTGGCCGAGCGTGTCATTGACCTGCTTGAAGCGGTCCAGGTCGATCACCAGCAGGGCTGTCTGTGTTTCGCATCGACGCGCACGTTCCAGGGCGATGGCCAGGCGGTCCTGGTAGAGCCGCCGATTGGGCAGCCCAGTCAGGTGGTCGTGCAGCGCCAGGTGCTTGTTGTGTTCGATCTGGTCTTCCAGCAGGAGCAGGATCATACCGACAGCGACCACGTACTTGGGCAGATTCCAGACCTCGGCCTCGACGTGGATGGAAGGCCAGAAACTGAACATGACCGGACCCACGACAAATACATTGGCCCAGGCAAGGAATCCGGCAATGGTGATGAATGCGCCGGCTGTTGCGCGCCTGTAACCGAAGAGGAAATGAATGCAGCAGCCCAGGTAGACGGCGAACAGCACGGCATTCAGAGAAAGGGAGGTGCCGTCGGCAGGTCGCATCTGGAAGAGAAGAAGGAAGATCGCCAGGGCGCCATAAAGAGCGACCACGACCCAGCGAAGCGGTGGATTTGTCTTGCGCAGCCATGCAAGCGCGACGGCCAGCGGCGCGGCGCCCAGCAGAACGGAGGCCGGTATCAAAGTCCAGTCACTGGCGGGCCTCGCAATCAGGAGGCCGACATAAAGCGTGTTTGTCAACAGCAGCGAGCCAAGCATCCAGCGGCTGGAGACTTCCATGCGATAGGGAACCGAGGCCCACATAAAAAGGACTCCGGCCCAGATCAGGGCCGCGGTTCCCACGATCTCTGCCACGGCGCCCCAGTAGCCGGGAGCACCTAGAAAGAGGAAGGCGGCAAAGTGGACGGCAATCGTCAGCCATCCGGTGAGCCAGATCTTTGAAACGAGCGTGCGGTTATGACGAGCCACCGAGGCAAACGCAGCGGCCAGAAGGCCCACGGCTGCCAAATCCGGAAGCTCACTCCAATTCACCACTCTCACCTCAAGGCAGCAAAACAGTCCATTATTAGAATCGACCCATTGTCCAGGTTTCTAAAGCTCTTTTGTCGTAACGATTTTAACTCAGATTGCACTTGGGTAACGCTGGAGCAAAATGGGGCCCGGTTATTGTTTGGGTAACCGGGCCGGATTTTTCTCCCGTCCGCGCAGTATCTCTACTAGACTCAGAGCGATGGCAGCCAGCTTATACATTGTCGTCGAAGGGGAAGACCCTGGCTACGACATCTTCGTCAACGGCCAGGCCCTGGCCCGCAACGAAGATGCCCTGGAGCGTCTGGCGGAGAGGCTGCGTGTGACGCCTCTGCTGGAATTCTTTTCCGCCGATGAGAACTCGATGGCTTTGCTGCTGGAACAGGGTGTTGCCAGTCCCGACTGGGCCCGCCACCTGCCGCAGCCGCAATGGTACGATGCTCCCGAGGGGCTGCTCACCGTTTGCGCCCTGATCGAATTCCTCAGCGCGAATCCCGCAGCCTTGGGCTCGGAGACGCAGCCGGTTCTGGTGGAACTGCGCGAGTATGAGCGTGTTCTTCGCAAGACGGCCCAGCGCGGCCTGCATTGGCACATCGCCGTGAGTTGGCGTTGAGACAGGTTCGCGGCCGCGGCGCCAGGGAGCAGGGGCACCGAGGCAGCCTTTCCCGCATAGGGGAACTACTGCGATGAATCCGCAAATCGCCGTAGAGTTGCTGTGCAAATCTGCGACGAAGTCTTATTCTCCGTCTTTGGGAGCAAAGATGTTTCCCAGGCGCCGAATCTGCGCACCCACGCCGCGCAGCTTCTCCTCGATGCGCTCATAGCCGCGATCCATGTGATACACGCGGTCCAGGATGGACTCGCCGTCGGCCACCAGCGCAGCCAACACCAGCGACGCCGAGGCCCGCAGGTCGGAGCACATCACGGCTGCCGCGGAGAGCCTGGCTGGTCCGCGCACAGTGGCCGTCCTTCCATCCACCTTGATGTTGGCGCCCATCCGCACCAGCTCCTGCACATGCATGAAGCGGTTCTCGAAGATGTTTTCCTTCACCAGGCTTACTCCCTCGGCCTGCGTGGCCAGGGCCATGTACTGCGCCTGCATGTCGGTGGGGAAGCCGGGAAACTCCTCGGTGGAGATGTCGGCGGCGCGCAGACGGCCATTGGTGCGCACGCGCACGGAATCAGGCCCCAACTGGTCGATGCGAACGCCGGTCTCCTCCAGCTTGGCAATCACGGCGCCCAGGTGGCCGGGGTTGCAGTTGGCCACAATGAGGTCGCCGCCGGTGATGGCGCCCGCAATCAGGAACGTCCCCGCCTCGATGCGGTCGGGATTGATGCGATAACGCGCACCGGATAGCCGGGGTACGCCCTCGACGCGCATGGTGGAGGTTCCGGCGCCCTCGATCTTTGCGCCCATGGCGGTCAGCAGGGAAGCCAGATCGACGACTTCGGGCTCGCGGGCGCAGTTTTCCATCAGGGTTTCGCCCTCGGCCAGAACGGCGGCCATCAGCAGATCCTCGGTGCCAGTCACCGTGATCTTGTCAAAGACCAGGTGCGCACCGCGCAACCGATGCGCTCGCGCCTTCAGGTACCCATGCTCCTGGGTAATGGTGGCGCCCATCTTTTCCAGGCCCTTGATGTGCAGATCGATGGGCCTGCCGCCGATGGCGCATCCGCCGGGCATGGCAACGCGGGCCATGCCGGCGCGGGCGACCAGTGGGCCCAGCACCAGGGAACTGGCGCGCATGGTCTTTACGATTTCATATTTCGCTTCCGGGTCCGAAAGCGTGCGGCAACAGATCGTGGTGCGGTGCTGGGCGCGTCCGTAGCCCAGTTCCACCTCGGCGCCCATTGAGACCAGCAACCGGCGCTCGGTCTCGATGTCGCGCACCTGGGGAATGTTCTCGAGAATCACCTCGTCCTCGGTAAGAATGGCCGCCGCCATGCAAGGCAGCGCGGAGTTCTTTGCGCCCGACACGCGGATGGTGCCAAGGAGCGGATTGCCGCCGCGAATGACAAATTTATCCATGAAGAATGAGGAACTCCTGACCCTCCAGTGTAAATCGAGGGGGGGCATGCGGCGGGGTTTCGCACCGCTTTGGGCGGCCGGCGGGCACAGGTTCAATCCAATCGGCAGTTTTCCGCCGCCCGGTTGCAGGGAACCGCGGGGCGATTCGCATCTCAAGGAAGACAGAGGGAATTGTCCCTGGGTATAAACCTTTTACCGGCTGTGGCAGTCCATCGTAATGACAGTCCCCGGCATGGCAATGGACAGATGACCTCGGTCGGCTACGGCTGGGGGGCTGCCGCGCGGGAGTTTTCGAGCATTTTTCAGGGAGCCTTTCTGCCGGTTCCTTTGCGGCAGGGGCAGCCTGCGCGCGTGAGTCATGAACGGAGGCTCTGTATGGAATGCGGAAGCAAGTCAAGCGTATTGCTGTTGGCGGCGATGGTGCTGCTGACTCTTGCAGGGTGCAATGCAGCAAACACGGCGCTGAATTCTCCAAACCATCCCATCCCAACGCCCGCCCCCGCTCCAACCAGCGCTCCCAATGAATGGGTGTGGGTGAGCGGAGCCAACATCGTCAACCAGGCAGGAAGCTATGGCACGCTGGGCGTGGCAGCCGCCGGCAATGTCCCCGGGGCGCGTGCCGGAGCTGCCAGTTGGACCGACGCGCAAGGTAATCTCTGGCTCTTTGGCGGCGCCGGCCCCATGGTGGGCGGAGGGTGCAATCTCTATGATCCGCTTTGCTGGGCCGGGACCAATTCCTATTACAACGATCTGTGGAAGTTTAACGGCGGCGAATGGATCTGGGTGGGAGGGTCGAACACCACCGATCAGCCCGGAATCTACGGAACGCAGGGAGTCGCGGCCGCCGGCAATTCTCCGGGAGCGCGGCTGGACGCGGTGACCTGGAGGGATGCGGCCGGAAACCTGTGGCTCTTTGGCGGAACCGGTTACGACTCGACCGGGGCCGTGGGCTATCTGAACGATCTGTGGAAGTTGAGCGGCGGCGCGTGGACCTGGGTCGGCGGCGCAAAGGTCATCAACCAAGGCGGAACGTATGGAACGCAGGGAACGGCTGCTCCGGGCAGTTTCCCGGGTGCCCGGGCCGGCGCAATCGGCTTGGCCGACGCATCCGGAAACTTCTGGCTCTTCGGCGGTCAAGGATGCGCGGGCTTCTGCGGGGCCTACATGAACGACCTGTGGGAATACAGTGGGGGCCAGTGGACCTGGGTGAGCGGCTTTAGCGTCTTCTACCCCACCCAGCCCGGAGTCTACGGGACGCAGGGAACGCCTGCTCCCGGCAACGTTCCCGGAGGCCGCTCGAATGCCGCCGGCTGGCTGGATTCCTCGGGCAACTTATGGGTCTTCGGCGGGGTTGGCTGGGGCTCCTGGGACGGAAACGTGGCAGGTCTCAACGACCTTTGGAGATTCAGCAAAGGCCAGTGGACCTGGATGAGCGGCCCGGATGAAAGCTACGCCAACATCGATCAACTGGGAACCTACGGAACGCAGGGAACCGCTTCCTCAGGCAATTCGCCAGGGTCCCGCGACAGCGGCATGAGTTGGACGGACGCTTCCGGAGATCTCTGGCTCTTCGGCGGGGAGGGTTTCAGCTCGGTTTATTCCGGGACCTCGCCCTACCAGAACGATCTGTGGAAGTTCAGCGGCAGCCAATGGACCTGGATGGACG
>DATNHL010000249.1:0-2426 GCA_035604995.1 Occallatibacter sp.
CCGGAGAAGACTGGGCGGGGCAGGGGGTGGTGGTGGTGGCGAAGTGGCACGAGGCCGCGGGCGGGTCTGTGCCGACGGTTGCGGGGCTGACGTGGCAGGTTTTTCCCGGGACCTGGACGGAGCTGCCGGATTTGACGAAGGAGCAGGCGGTGTTCAGGGGCGAGTCGGCCAACCTGCACGCGGACGCGCAGGGGTTTATGCGCTATGCGGCGGCGTGGGACGGGCTGATCGACATTCCGGCGGACGGGGGGTACACGTTTCATCTGCTGGACCGGGACGGGGCGCGGCTGACGATCGACGGGGTGGTGGTGGCGAAGACGGGGCCACCGTTTGCGCAGGTGTGCGGCGCGCCGGGGAACGCGATGCGCTACGACCGGGGGTCGCTGGGGCTGCGGGCGGGCAAGCATACGCTGCACGTGGAGGGGCTGCACTCGGTGAGCCAAGGGGCGCCGCAGCTTTTGTGGGAGGGACCGGGGCTGCCGCTCACGGCCGTGCCGCCGGCGGCGTATAGCCATCCCAGGGTGGATGCGGTGACGCGGTAGGGGCGGGGCGCGGGCGCGGGAAAGAACTGCGACGGGCGAGCAAAAAAATCCAACACAAGCGATTGTTGCAGCGCGTAGAATGTGCGGTCGGCCAGAGTGTGACGGGGCGACGCGGGGCGAGGGCGCGAGGGACGGCTCTCGCGATGCGGACCTCCGGGGAAGGGCAAGCGGTAAGCTGAAGACTATGACGTGGACATCGATTCTATTTGCAGTCGCCGTGGTGGCAGCTATGCTGCTGTTTGTGCGCACCCGGCAGATTTCAAAGAAGGCCGCGGTGGAGTATTTGCGAAATGGGGCGGTGGTGATCGACGTGCGCAGCGCGGGGGAGTTCACGGCGGGGCATTTGCCCAAGGCGATCAATATTCCGCTGAGCGAGATTGAGACGGTGATCGCGCGCAAGGTGAAGGACAAGAACCAGGTGCTGCTGCTGCACTGCCAGAGCGGGTCGCGGAGCGTTGAGGCGATGAGGAGGCTGAAGGCGGTGGGCTACGAGAACTCCTACAACCTGGGGTCGTATGGGCGGGCAGCGCAGATTGTGGGCAGCCGGATCGACTGAACTTTCCATGGAGATTGAGAGCGGATTTGTGCTTCGCCTGGCGACGGAGGAGGACATCCCTGCGCTGCATCGGCTGATTGAGGCGTCGGTGCGCGGGCTTGGATTCCGCCCTCAAGGTTGATCAGTTGGGTCCATGGAGAGAAAGTCGGCTGGAGTGAGAATCGGAATCCCTCGCCAGGGATGCAACACCAACATATCTTCATCGTTGCTGACAATTGCATCGGCTTCCGCTGCCAGCGCCAAGGCGAGGAATTGATCGTCTCTAGGGTCGCGGCAGGGTGGTTGAACGGCAGCGAGTTCAGCGGCCTTGATAACGAAGAGATAGACGTTCCGGCGGATCAGGGCGACGAATGCACGGCGTGATTCCCGGTCCAGATAACGGTCGAACTTGACGCGGTCGAGGACCAACTCCAACTCGGCCAGCGTTTCCCCGCTGGCACACACGTCACAGGACGCAAAGGCTTTGAGCAAAGCTTGATGGGGTACGGACCCGCTTCGAAGCGCGGCACTGACCAGGGTGCTGGTGTCAAAGACCACACGCCCGATACCGCTCATCGGGATTCATGCACCAGACGAACCACATCCTCATCGGTCAGGGCCGCTGCGGCAGCGGCCTGGGCGGGTGACATGCTCGTCCGGGCCTGGGCACTCCATGCTTCCAGTTCAGCCACGACCTTGCTGCGCTTGCGGCGTGCGCTGAGCAGCTCTTCCATCTCCTGCGGGGACACGATGAAGGCCGTGGGACGCCCGTGCCGGGTGATGGCGACAGGTTCGCGCTGCGCGGTGTCGAGCAAGTGTCCGAAGCGGTTCTGGGCCTCGACGGAGGTCATGGTGATCATCGGTTGCACCTCGCAAAGTAGCTAACTTAGATAATATAGCTAGTCTTTGAGCTACGCAAGAGCTCGGCCAAGGCCGGTTGGGAATTGTGCTTTTCCAGGTCCCGGAAGCGAGACCTTGGGCACCCGGCACCCGGCCGAGCTCCCCGAGACGCAGGTCCTTCGACTCCGTTTGTCGCAAAGAACGCGCCAAACTCTGCTCAGGATGACAGCTCGATTTTCAATATTTGTTGAAGATTCGGGAGGCTCGCTAGTCGGCGGGGGATTCTTCGAGTTCGGAGCCTAGGCGGTGGAGTTTCATGACGCGCCACTGGAGGCGGTCGAAGAAGAGGTAGACTACCGGCGTGGTGAAGAGGGTGAGCATCTGGGAGACGATGAGGCCGCCGACGATGGTGATTCCTAACGGCTTGCGGAGCTCGGAGCCTACTCCCATGCCGATGGCTAACGGCAAGCCGCCGAAGAGGGCGGCCATGGTGGTCATCATGATGGGGC
>DATNHL010000250.1:0-3299 GCA_035604995.1 Occallatibacter sp.
TCCCCATCAGCAGTAGGCCCTCGCTTCGGGGCGCGGCGCTTCGCGCGGGATGGTTTGCTCCGCAGGTTCTTTACGCCAGCAGGCCAGCAAAAGAACGGTTCCGGTGGGGCTCACATGAATGTAAAAGATACTGTCTCCGGCTTCCAGGTCATAGAAGTTCTTGCGGCGAGGGTCGGCAGCCGCGATCACCCCTGCCACCAGCGCGTTGCGTAGCGCTTCAACCATTTCAGACGGGCAACGCCGAAGATTATCAATCCGAAATGAATCGTTCAGCCTGAGGATCATGGTTCCCTCCGTTTGCCGGAAACGCCGCACTCTAACCCTTATTACGTTTGGAGGGGCGGAAATGTTGCACAACTTTGTAAGTCATCTTACCAAGACCATGCCGGAGAGGCCCCATTACCCGGCCCCGTAGGAACGGGCGCATCGTCTTAAGAATTCCCGCTCGTGGTGCACGCATTGATTCTTACCTTTGCCTGTCGCAAGTCGACGGGTGCGCTTTTGCGGCTGCGGGTGAGAAAAGCTCAGTCAGGCATATGTAGCGCTAGGGCGGGAAGTTCATGCGGCGCAGGAGGTCCTGGAAGCGCGGGTCGGAGCGCAGGAAGTCGAGTTCGGGTGCGCTCTTCAAGTCGGTGAGGTCCACCGTTGGTTCATGGCAAGCCTGGTTCAACCAATGCAGCGTTTTCTCCCTATCCTTGAGGAGCCCGTACTTGATGGCGACGTACGAAGCGGAATAAGAACCCTCAGCGGGCGCGCCACTCTCCTGCTCCTGCCGACTGGCTTCGTAGCCTCGATCCGTGAGTTGCGCGTCCTTGCGCTGCGCAGCGCGAAGGCCCGATTTTGCATAAGCCGCGGCGATCTCCTCCTGGTTGCGGAGCAGCGCCGGAAGGTGCGCTAGAGCCGCCATCTTTCTCTCTTCGGCCAGGGCGTCCGGAACTTTGCCCTCGATCCAGTCGATACGGGCGAGATCCACGTGGGGAAGGGCCGATTGCGGGTTTATTGCTGCCGCTGTCTCGAGCTGCTTCGCGGCCCGATCGTATTCGTGCAGGCTGAGGAGTATGCTGCCGCGGAGGAAGTTGATGGGCAAAGAGAACGGGTCGAGTTGCCGCGCCCGGTCGTTCTCTGCCAGCGCCTCGTTCAAGCGGCCCAGGGTTAGCAATTGGAGGGAGTACCAGTGGTGGGCCATGGCATAGTTCGGATTCAACTCAATTGCTCTTTTCAGCTCCTTCTCCGCCTCCGCGAATTTCCTCTGGTACGCACAAGTGACTCCTAGCGATGCGTGGGCTTCGGCGAGGTCGGGTTCGAGCGCCACCGCCTTGCGGGCGTAGGTTTCCGCCAGAGGCTGGTTCCACTTGACCAGCCAGCTTACCCCATAGTAATCAGCCAGCCCGGAATAGGCGAGCGCGAAGTTGGGATCTTCCCTTAAGGCCTGCTCGAAGTAGACGCGCGCCCCCACCGCAGCTTCGGCAGTTCGCTCAGCCCAAAGATGACGACCACGGAGGTAGGCATCGTAGGCGCGCGGATTGACCGTTCGCTGGCTGCCCAGGCGCGCCTCTTCGGCGCTGGTGAGCTGTCCGCTGACTTCGTGGGCGATCGCCAGCGCCGCCTCTTCCTCCAGCCGGATGATTTCGCCGAAGTCCCGCACGTAGGTTTCGGCCCACAGGTGCCGGTCGGTCCGCGCCTCGAGCAATTGTGCGGTGATTCGTACCCGGCCGCCGGAGCGCTGCACCGTGCCTTCCACCACGGCGTCCACGTTTAACTCTCGCGCGATTTGCGGCAGCAGCTTCTTAGGGCCGCCCTTGTATCGCATCACCGAGGTTCGGGAAATCACTCGCAGATTTGCAATCTTGCCCAAGTCGGTGATCAGGTCATCGGTCAGGCCGTCGGCAAAGTATTCTTGCTCGGGGTCGCGCGAGAGGTTTTCAAGCGGCAGCACGGCGATGGATTGGATGCGCAGCGCCTGTGCGGATGGAGTGCTGTGCCACCCTAGGTAAGGGGCCAGGCGGTCGCGCAGGCCCGCCAGATTAAGACCGATGAGCATCGAGAGCAGCGCGACGAGCGCGCCGGCCATCCCGGCCGCAAGCCAGCGCTTTTGCAGAGGCGTCCCTCGGAGGCGCCCTCGCTGCGGCGGCACAAGGCGCTCGAGGTCGGCGCGAACCTCTGAGGCGTGCTGGTAACGGACGTCGCGGTCTTTCTCCAATGCCTTTTCGATGATCGCTTGGAGCCTGCGATTGATAGCGGGATTCAGGCGCTGTAGGGCAGTCGGTTGGCGGGTGAGAATTGCTTCCCGAATCTCCCCCGCAGTGTCGCCGCTGAAAGCCTGCCGGCCCGTCGCCATTTCGTAAAGCACCGCGCCGAAGCTGAACAAGTCGGTGCGCGCGTCCAGCTTTTCGCCCCGTGCTTGCTCCGGCGACATGTAGGCCGCCGTCCCCATCGCGGCGCCGGCGACGCTGATATCATCCGGCTCCATGGAGAAGGAGCGAGGGTTGCACGGTTGTGCCTCCTCCCTCGTCTCGCTACCCCCAGTACCCTCTCGCCCTGGGGGGCGCGAGTTGTCCTCCACTGACGGATGGTTTCCTGGCCGCTGAACCCCACTCCCTGAAGCCTGCAATTTCGCCAGCCCGAAGTCCAGGATCTTGGCTTCCCCGTGCTGGGTCACAAAGATGTTCGCCGGCTTAATGTCGCGATGAACGATGCCCTCGGCGTGCGCGGCCTCGAGTGCGTCGGCAATCTCCATCCCCAGGTCGAGAAGCCGGCGCTCCGGCAGCGGTTGGCCGGTGATGAGGTCCTTAAGGGTACAACCCTCCATCAGTTCCATTGCCAGGAAGGGTTGTCCCTCCACCTCGTCGATCTCATAGACCGTGCAGATGTGAGGATGATTGAGCGCCGAGGCGGCACGCGCCTCCCGCTGGAATCGCGCCATCGCTGCGGGATCGTCCGCCAGGCCTGCGGGCAAAAACTTCAGCGCCACCTTGCGGCCCAAGCGAATGTCTTCCGCCTTGTACACGACCCCCATGCCACCCCGACCCAGCTTCTCGAGGATGCGGTAATGGGAAATCGTCTTTCCGATCAAGGGGGAATTCTCTTCGGCTGACTGGCGCGACAGGGCTTGCTCCTGAGCCAGCAGTTTCGCCGCCGACTCCAGCGCCGCCACTTCCATGAAGTGTTCGGCACGCTTGTCGTAAGTCAGCAGTGATCCAACTTCGTCCCGCAGGCCGGGGTCGCCGGAACAAGCCTCGTCGAGGAAGGCGCCCCGTTCGCTCTCCTTCCGCTCGAGGGCGGCGTGATACAAGCGCTCG
>DATNHL010000251.1:0-2257 GCA_035604995.1 Occallatibacter sp.
GAAGGATCGCAAGCTGCGCTATCAGAACGCCTCTGACATGCGAACGGACCTGGTTCGACTCAAGCGCGATACGGAATCAGGGAGATCGGCGGCTGTAGCGCTGGTGCCCGCACCGGCGGCCGCGATGAGGGCATCGCAGGTACAGAGGCGCTGGACGATTGCCCTCGCCGGCGTCGCCGCGCTGGTGGCCGCCAGCGTGGTGCTTTGGCTCTTCCTGCGCACTCCGCCCGCGCCAAAGGTTTTGGGGATTCACCAAATCACCCACACGGGCCACGAAAAGTACATGGGTGTCACGGACGGAGCGAGAGTTTACTTCACAGACGTCGTTGCTGGCCACGCGACCCCCATGGCTGCCCCCGCGGCGGGCGGCGATGCGGTTCAGATTCCCATGCCGCTCAAGGACGCCTCCATTGGGGGCATTTCGCCGGACAACAGTGGACTGATGGTTGGAAGCTCCGCTCCGGATGGGCAGCACGCTACGATTTGGCGTGTCCCGGTCCTGGGCGGCACGCCTCGCCGCGTGGGTGATTTGGTGGTCTCGGACGCGGCCGACACTCCCGATGGCCGCGGCCTGATCTATTCGAACGGTCAAGATGTCTATTTAGCCAATGCTGATGGCACCGGGTCTCGGAAGCTCTTGAGCGCGCCCGGCGTCCCTTACCTCTTCCGCGACTCTCCGGACGGCAGCCACCTGCGCTTCACCGTTTACGACAACAAGCGGCTTCGCGTTTCGATTTGGGAGGCCTCACCTGACGGCTCGAACTTGCACCGCTTCCTGCCGGATTGGAACGTCGGCGGCGAGGAGTCTGACGGTACCTGGACGCCCGACGGGAAGTACTACGTGTTTGAGGCGGAGGCCTCGGGACACTGGGACCTGTGGGCGGTTCGCGAAGGCGGGTTCTTGGGCAGGGGCAGCCGCAGCCCTGTGCAGTTGACCTCTGACCCGATGGACCACTATGGGCCGACCGTCAGCAAGGACGGCAAGAAGATTTTCTTCGTGGGCGGCCAGAGCAATGCTGAGCTTTCGGTTTATGATTCCAGGCTCCGCGAGTTCGTGCCCTATCTCGGCGGCATCCCAGCCGAGAGCGTGAGCTTTTCGAAAGATGGGCTGTGGGTGGCTTACGTCCGGCTGCCGGAAGGTACGCTGTGGCGGATGAGGATGGACGGAACCGAGCAGCTTCAGCTTACCTTCCCTCCCATGAAGGTTTTCCTGCCGCGCTGGTCGCCGGATGGCAAGCGCCTCGCGTTCTCTGACGCGCCTCCAGACGGCCATTCGAAAGTCTATACCATCTCGGCTGATGGCGGCGCTCTCGAGGCGCTGACTTCGGGAGAGCACAACGAAAACAACCCTATGTGGTCTCCCGATGGGAATTCGCTCGTACTCGCGTACGGCAACTTGCCGGATTCTGGCATCCAAGTCCGGAATTTGCGGACGCACACGGTCACGGAGCTCCCCGGCTCAAAAGGGATTTTTTCTCCGCGCTGGTCGCCCGACGGCCGCTACGTGGCCGCGCTGTCCAAAGACTACAAGCTGGTGCTTTTCGACTTCGAGACGCAAAAATGGGAGAAGCTGGGCGGCAGCGGGGTCAGCTTCCCGAACTGGTCGAGAGACGGCAGGTACGTCTTCTTCGCTGACACGGCTGCGGCGGCGCCGGGTTTCTATCGGGTTGACATTGCCACGCGCAAGACCGAGGAGGTTGCCGGATTCGGTGAGGCTCACGCGGTCGCTTGCGTTTGGGGAACCTTCGCCTGGTATGGGATCACCCCCGAGGGTTCGCCGCTCATCGCGCGCGAAGCAGGCTCACGGGAAATCTACGCCCTCGACGTGGAACTCCCGTAGCCAGTGCCCTGCACACCGCCCCGCGCTTCCAGGGCCTCCTGCGCCGCATGAACTTCCCATCATGGGCACCTCTGCCCGGCAGCGGCAGATTCGCTGCCACGAGCGAAGTGAGCTCGCTATCGACGCCGCAGGTCGACCCGTGTGGCGTGGGATTTAGCTCCGTGCTAGTTGCGTAGCGGCTACAACCCCCTCGGCGCCCGCAGGTCGATCCGTGTGGCGTGGATATTGCCCTTCTCGTCGAATGTGCCGAGGCAAATCACATCCGACCCTATTTTGAATTCCTTCATTTCTGTAGTCTTCGTTCCTTGGGTCCACTTGGTCGAGCTGTCGTAGTAGACTTTCTTTGTGATCTTCTGCCTGCGAACGTCCAGGGAGGACGTTTTCTCGTTGATATTGACGATCATCCCATGCCAGCGC
>DATNHL010000252.1:0-11184 GCA_035604995.1 Occallatibacter sp.
TGCTCGACCGCTACGGCCGCACCCAGGTCCTCGCCTGGCTGCATTCCGGCTTACCGCCCACGGTGCTCGCCGCCATTCGCTGACTTCGTCTGCCCCACCGCAGGTGGCTGATTTATCCTTCCATCGATGCGTCAAACGCTCTCCATAGCCATGATCGCCATGAACGAGGAGGCCAACCTGCCCCGCACGCTGGAGAGCGTGCGCTGGGCCGACGAGATTATCGTGGTCGACTCCGGCTCCACTGACCGCACACTGGAGATCGCACGGACGTTCGGCGCCAAGACCAGCTATCACGCCTTCGGCGGGCACGGCGAGCAGAAGAATGTGGCTCTTGATCTGTGCACCAGCGACTGGATTTTTTTGCTCGACGCAGACGAGGTGTTGAGCCCGGAGCTGCAGGAGGAAATTCGACAACTGCTGGCCTGCGCGGACGGCCGCAAGCCGGAGTTTGGCGCTTACTGGATTCCGCGGCTCAACCTTTACTACGGCCGCTGGATTCGCCACGGAGGGTTCTATCCCGACCACAAGCTGAGGCTCTTCCGCCGCGGGTCTGCGCGGCTGAGCGAGGGTGTGGGACCGCACTCGACGCCGCAGTTTGCGGGCCCAAAAGGCAAGCTCAAGGGCGACATGCTCCACTACGCCTACCCCACCCTGGGCATCTACCTCGAGCACATGAATCGATACAGCAACGAGATCGCCCACCTGCTCGCCGCGAAGGGACAGACAAGCAACTCCTGGCCGGCTTTTTTGTGGAACGCGGTGGCGAATCCGGCGGCAACTTTTCTCTATAACTACTTTTTTCGGCTGGGCTTTTTAGATGGCCGCGAAGGGCTCATTCTGCACCTGAACCACTCCGTCTACATCCACTGGAAGTTCATCAAGGCGTGGAGAATCGGGCAGGGCAAAGAGTAAGCGGTGCCGCCCGGCAATCGCCCAGCGCGAAGCTTTCACCCCACCAATGAACTGTCATCCTGAGGAGAGGTCGCCGCAGCGACCGGAGTCGAAGGACCTGCGGTTGCCCTTTCTTCTCACAGTTTGAACGCGGTCCGACCTCAGCCCGTCACCTTGGTCCTGTTCGACCGCTCGAAGCGGCCTTCAGAACAAAGTCCTTCATCCCCAGCTTGACCCGTCTTTCGGTTGCAAAATCGGAAGTTACGATTACCTCACCGTGTAAAGCGAAAGGCACATCCGCGGGCGCATCCTTCTCAACGTCGATCACAAGGAAGTCCCGAAAGAAATCCGGGCCCAAGGCCGCCGCTCCCACCGACAAAGAGCCACTGACCCTGGTCTTCCATGAGGGGTCATTGTCAATCGAGAGACTCCATCCAAAAGGCACTTTCGGAAGCTCCACTATCACTCCCGACTGGACGTGAATATCGAACCCGACGATGCGCTCGTTCGCGGTGAGCTTGAGCGAAGGAATTGAGACCGAGAGCCGTTGAGTCTGAGCCGAGAGGCTCGCTGCCAAAAGCGCCAGAACGAAAACTGCTCCACCAAAGCGCAAGCGTCCGTCCAATCCCCAGGTCATTTTGTTTCGTCCTCCGGCGGAACCGCCCTCGCCCTCAACTCCCCGTCCGGCGGCCCGCTTAGCACCGGCACAGCCACCAGTGCCTCCTCGGCCGGCGGCTCTTGCTGGCGGCAGAACAGCGCCGCCCACCACCCCAGCAGAGTCACCCACGAGGCCACCGCCAGCAGATAGGTCACCGCGAGCTTCATCCCCACAGCCCACACCTGCGCCGTGACCGTCCCGCGCGGCTCGCCGGCAAAAAAATTCTCCGGCAGAACGACGGCGACCAACGCCGCAAGAGCCGCTCCGGCCCACCAGCGCCAGTTCCACAGGAGGCGCAGAACCCTCAGCCACGGAATGCGCAACCCCCACTGCGCCGATGCTGCCGCATACGGAATCACCTTGGCCGGCACTACGATCCACCGCAGCACCCACTCCAGCCCCGTCAGCCAGCTCTGAATGTGCTCAAACGTGAACAGCCTCGACCTCCCATCCGCCGAAGCCTTCGAATTCAGGTAGCTCGCCCATTGCCAGATCCGGTCGTCGCACCAGTCCAGCGCGGCCCACGTCACCCAAACCACCGCGACCCACACCACCAGCGTTACCGCGCCCCACACCAGCTTCACGCGTTTGCCGTCGTCGTCCGCCAGCCTGCGCACTGTCCCCGCCTGCAGTTCTAGCGCAGAGATCGCCAGCACCAGCGGCACCAGCAGCGAAAGCGCCACCTGCCACCAGTGCTTGTCCAGCAGCCGCGTCCAGGCGAGTCCAGCGAGAATCAGCACCAGCGTCAACCCGAACTGCAGCGCAACCCACACCCGCGCCCGCCCCAGTCGCCGAAACAAGTCAGTAAAAACGCTCACGGCTGCACCTCCAACGTCGCCGGGTCGGTAGTGGCATTCACGCTCGGCTGATACATGGGCCCCACCTCGGCCGGGCTGATTTGAAACTTGCCCGGGTTGACAACCTTCAGCAGGTAGACATACTCGCGCCGGCCGCTGAACTCTGAATTGAAGAACGCCGCCCGGTCGTCGTGAAACTCCTTGCGCGTAAACCAGTCGGCCCACCAGTCGGGCTTGTTGTTCAGCTTGTAGAGCTCGGTGTGGTCAAGGAACTCGGTTCCGGCGGGAATCGGGTCTTCGGCAAGCAGATACTTCCAGCTCGTTCCGCTCACCGCCAGCTTCACGGCCACAATGTCTCCCACGTGCACGGGGCCCTTGAGGGGAACCAGGTCGTAGGTGATGGGGTCGCTTGGCGTCGGCTGCTTCTTTTGAAGCACGTAGTAGTCGCGTGCGATGTTCAGCCCCAGCTTCTCCTGCTGGAAGGACCTGCGGTCGGCGGAGTACCAACTGTTTTCGGCGGCCCAGTAAGTAATCCCGTTGCCGTTTTTGCGGATGGTCACCTGCCCGCCTGTGCCCGCCTGCGCCGCCGCAACCTGAATCCTCCACGGCAGCGCAAACCCGTCTCCAGGCCCAAAGTGCCGCTTGCCCACGCTGGTGCCGTTCACCAGCACCTCCACATTGGAGGTATTGGCCAGTTCGCCGCTCACGGCGAGGTAGTCGGTAAGGCCCTGGATGACCATCGAGGTCTGCTTGGTGGATTCCCAGTACCCACCGGTGTCGTTCCCGGCCAGCCAGACGGCAGCTTTGGGCAGAAGGCCGCTGCCACTGTCCTCAAGCGTAAGCAGCTTCATCGCGAAGGCGGTTGTTTCCGGCGTTGTATCGCCCCAGTAGTCGAGGAGTTCGTCGTAGTTGCCCGACCAGTAGGCATCTGCGCCGGTGGTTTTGGCCTTCTTCTCCAGGAACTCCGCTGCTTCGTGTGCGCGAAAATCTCCGGACGAGTGGAGGGCCAGACCCGTCAGGGCCAGCCCTTCGTCACTCAAGTGGCTGCGGTTTTCCCAGGACTTATCGAGCGCTTCTTTGGGCGCGCCGCCGGTGGTAGCGAGGGCATAGACCACATAGGCGCGCAAGTCGGGAATCATATCCGGATGCGCTGAGAGCATGGCCTGAAGCCACGAGCGACCGCGATTCAGGCTGCTCTCCTGCACCTTGTAGCCAGCGCTCTCGGCCTGACCCAGACCGCTCACCACATAGGCTGTCATAAAGACGCGGCTGGGATCGTCGGGCCACCAGCCCCAGCCGCCGTCCTCGTGCTGGAAGCTGTAGAGCCGGTCGAGGCCGGCGCGCACCATGATGTTCAGCGTGGCCCGGTCGATGGGGGATTTCAGGTGCAGCTTGTCCACCGCCTGCGCCACAATCACGTCTGGCAGGAAGCTGGACATGGTCTGCTCCGTGCATCCCCACGGATAGCTGGTGAGGTAGTCGAGCGCGTCGAAGACCGTGCCGGCCACACTGGGCGCCACCGTGACGGTGAGCCCGCGCGACCCTGCATCCGACCCCGCCGGATAGCTGTAACTCCAGGCGCTCTGTCCCGTTCCGGAGAAGACCACGCCCGAGGCCGCCGCCCGCTGCTTCACGCCATACGGCTCAACCGGCAGCGTCATCTCCAGGGCGTCCGACTCCTCGTTGGTCAGCGCCTTCGCCGTCAGCACCGCACTTCCGGTCGAGTGCGCCTTCACTCTCCACTCCGCATAGCTCTCGCCCCTGGCCGGCACGTTCACCGTCTGCTGCTGCCCGCCCACAACCTCCACTCCCTGCACATCCAGGGCAAAGGTCACGTCCTTTGCCGTCTCCAGGTAGTTGTGGGCGATGACGCGCAGGGTTACCTCGTCGCCCTGGCGGAAGAAGCGCGGGGCAGCAAGGCGCACAATCAGGTTCTTGCGGACGAGGACGCGGGTCACCACGCCGCCGGCCTTGCCGTCGTCGGTCATGGCGCGGATGGTTGTGCGCCATGTGGTCAGCGCGTCGGGGAAGTTGAACTCGACCTTGGCGTGGCCGTCGGGGCCGGTGTGCACGTTGGGATTCCAGTAGGCCGTGTCGGGGAAGGCTTTGCGGACCTTGGGGACGACCAGATCCGAGCCGGGTTTTACCTGCGCCAGCCGCGGATGGTAGAGGCCGCTGGCCAGTTGCGCCAGCAGCGGACTCTTCAATCCCGCCTCGCCGGAAAAGTAGAACTCGAACGAGGTCTGCGGTTCCAACCCCACCGAGCGCTTCGGATAGAAGGCGGCAACAATGTCTCCGCTCTCATCCGGCCGCACCGAGTAAAGCGCCTCGTCCACTTCGCCGAAGCTGAGGTCGGCTTCGACGGGTTTGCCTTGGTAATCGACCGCAAACACATCGAAGCTGCCCTTTTCGCCGGGGAGATACTTGGCCTTGCTGGGCGTGGCAGTGATGGTGAGCGTGCGCTCGACTGCGGGGACTTTCAGACTTTTCTGCGCGGTGATGAGCTGGTCCTCGTGGACGATGATTGCGGTGATGACCAGGTTCGGCTGGGCCAGCTTGGTGATCGGCACGTCGAAAGCTAAGCTCTCGCCCGTCGCATGCAGCAGTTGCCGCGACTGCACGCTGTCTCCCTCGGCCGTCACCACGGCCCACGACTCCTTCAGGCCCGTCACCAGCAGCAGGTGCGCTGTATCGCCCACCTGGTAGCTCTTCTTGTCGGCGACGATCTGCGCCTGGGTGTTCTGGTTGTACCACTCGCCTCCGCCGTTCCAGATCCACACCCAGGTGCGGCCCTCCACCGTCCGCCTCTCCGGCGTCTGCGCGCTGGCCGTCACCTCGAAGTCGCCGCTGCTGCTGTTGCTCAACGGCAGGTCCACCAGAATCGTTCCATCCGCTCCAGTCGCGGCATCGCTGCCGGTCACCGGCGTCTCGCTTCGCAGGTGCGTGGTCGAATCCAACTTCTCGAGGTTCACCGCAATGTGCACTGGCGTCTGCACCGGCTTGCCGTCGTAGTCCTGCGCGGTGACCTTGACCTTGACTGGGTCGCCGGTCTTGAACACATAGCTGGTTGGCTCGGCGGTCACGCGGAACGAGCCGTATGTCGCCAGCACCGTCGCGTGGCCGCTCACCTCGCGCTCGCCCGCGTCCGTCACGCGCGCCTCGATGCGGTAGTCCTGGTCTTCATGCTTGCCGTCGATCGCCACCGGCACTGAAACCGTCAGGCGGCCGCTGGCGTCGAGCACGCCTTCGTGCTCCTGCTGCTCGGTGGCGCCGTAGGTGTAGTCGGAGTCGTCGGCGCTGGAGTCATCGGCGCCAGTGTCTCCGCTGGAATCGTCTTCATCCTCATCCCACCAGTAGTGGGTGGACGTATGGACGACGTACTTCACCTTGGCGTTGGCCACAGGCTCGCCGAAGAAGTAACGGGCTTCGATCGTCGCTTGAACTGAATTCCCCTGAAGTACGCGCGGCGCAGCCGGCTTCACAGTGACCTGGTACTCGGGCTTCTTGTACTCCTCCACATAGAAGCTGCCGCTTCTTGCCTGATCCCCCTCCAAACCGATGGAGTAGTAGCCCAGTCCCGCGTCGGGCGCAAGGTTCAGGTCAGCCGTGACGGTTCCGTACCCGGAGACAGCCACCTCCTGCTCGAGCACCACCTTGCTGTCGGCGTCGGTGACCTTCAGCTTGACGGTGTTCGCATCCGGCAAATCGAGTGCGTCGTGAGTTTCCTTGCGGATGATGGCCTTGATGTGGACGGTGTGTCCAGGGCGGTAGACAGGGCGGTCGGTGTAGATGAAAGTCTTCAGGTCGCTTGCCGGCGGGGACGCGAAGTTGTAGTTCCAGGGAGTGACCAGGGCGGCATCGCTCGCGTGGCGGGCGAGGATCCAGACGTTCTCCGGCTCGGGGCCTCCGACGGTCGGGGTGGCAGGTGCGCCGGTGGCACCCATGGCCAGAGTGGCAAGGCCGTCGGCTCCGGTCTGCCCCTGCGACTGCTGCTTGCCGTTGGCCCACAGCGCCACTTCCGCCATCTCGACTGGCGCGCCGGTCTTGCGGTCGGCCACATACAGGCTCACCTGCCCATTCTTCACCCGCTCCACAACCGCAATGCTGGTCACGATAGCCACGGTGTACGCCTTGTACGTCCCGTCCGTCGCCTCGATCAGATAAACGCCTGCCGCGAGGCCCTCGATGGGCAACTGCTGCGTCTCGCTCACAATGGCCGGAGGGGTTTCCAGTTTCCAGCGCGCTACGAGCTGGCTCTCGTTGAGCAGCGGGATTTGAGCGAACTCGGCGGCGCCGACGACGCGGCTGCGCTTGCCCAGCTTGCCCTGGCTCTCGCGGAAACTGTCGCGCGCCTCGTCGGTGAACTGGCCGCGGAAGAAGCGGCGGACGAGCCACCAGAGGTGCGCTTTATAGTCGTGCAGGCGCTCGATCCAGGTGCGCTGGTCAATCTGCTCGCTGGGCGAAGAACTCTGCTCTCCAAAGCTGTGCAGGTCCTTGAGCCCGGAGAAGAACTTCTCCGCGTCGCGCACCTTGTAGACGCGAAACTCGAGCGCCGGCACGTTGCGCGCCAGAAGCTGCACCTTCACGCTCTCGCCCGGGGAGAAGGTCCGGGTGGTCGAAAGCGAGAAGGACCGTGGCGGATCCTTGGCTGCCGCGGGTTGGGCCGCAGCAAAAGCAGCGAGAAGGGACAAAGAGACGAACAGAAGCGGCTTACCGAGCCTCATAAAGTTCCTCGCAGAATATTCCATCGATAAACGCCCAGAAAGTTGGGATTGGACGGGAGAGGGCGCCATTGCGGCTGGGGATGATCGAGCAGTTCCGCCAGAGCCATGCGGCGCAACTCGCCGGCTTTGCCGTGGTCGGTCCCGGTGTCGTAGACCACCGCCGCCTGCCCGCCGACGCGCGTCACAATCATCGAGTGCCACGGCGACGACTGGCCGAACTGGCGATAGAACAACAAATCCCCGGGCTCAGCCGCCCGCACATCGTGGCTCACGAAGTACGCATTGCGTTCCACCAGCGTCTTCGCGTCCGCAAACTGCTGAAAGGCCCCATTCGCCACATCCGCGGGCTCAAAGCTCCCCGGCCGCACCCGGAACAGCCCCGCCCCTAGCGGCGTCTCCGGATAGCGCCAGGCGCGAATCTCTCCCGGCAGCGCCGCAACCTCAATCCCCGTCTCGGCGAACCACGTGTCGTCGTGCCGTTTCAGCGCCTCGCGATAAGAAAAACGCAGCAGGCTCGCGCAGTCGGTGATTTCCCTGGGAACCTCCGCCCGCGGCCGCACCGCCTCGTAGTCCGCAATCTGCGTAAACCATTGCCGGAAGGCTGCCTGGTCCGCCGGGTCGGTTAGCCGCAGAAAGTCAGGTGTCCCATCGCTAAACCGGTCCGCCCACTTAAAAGCTGGCCACACCCGTCCATCCCGGCCCGCCCCATCGCTGGCCGCGTGAACCGTGCCCGCAGCCGGCTCGCCCCCCGCTCCACGCGCCCTGCGCCGCCCATGCCCCTCGACAAACACCAGCAGCCGCAACAGCAGCAGCAAAACAAAAAGCGCCACAATGCCTGCCAGAAACAAGCGCTGAGGACGCGACTTTTTTTGGGGATGCATGCGGAGAGCCGCCTGGAAGCGACACCCATCTTACCGCGAATTCTGTTTCCATAGTGCGAAAGCAGTGACAACCTTGATGCGGACCGCGCACTGCAGCCGCAATTCGCCGCAAACGTACGAAGGCCCTCCAGCTTGCGCCGGAGGGCCTTCAGTCAACAGCCTCCAACCTACGCCGTAACTGTCCGCGTAGGCTTGGAGCCCCACAGCCCGTAATAGGCGATGTAGAGGTAGCAGATCACCGGGATGACGAACGAGTGCTGAATGCCGACCTTGTCCGCCAGCGCGCCGATCAGATAGGGAACCACCGCTCCGCCCACAACCGCGGTCATGATCAATCCCGAGCCCTTGCTGGTCATCGGTCCCAGGCCGGCAATGCCCAGCGTAAAGATGTTGGGGAACATCACCGAGTTGAAGAACCCGCAAAGCACCAGCGTGCCGATAGCCACCCAGCCTGAAGTAAACATCGAAAGCGCAATGAGCGCCGCCGCGGTAAAACCGAAGGCGCCCAGAAGCTTTCCGGCCTTGACCTTGGTCATGATTCCGGCGCCAAGCAGACGGCCAACCAGCGCGCCGAGCCAGTAGAGCGATACCAGGAACGAAGCGGTCTTGGCAGTGCTCATCCCCTGGGAGCTGAAGTAGTTCACGGCGATCGAGGCCAGGCCCACTTCCACGCCTACATAGAGGAAGATGCCGATTGCGCCCAGCACCGTGTGCTTGTAGCTCCAGATGCTGCGACTCAGGATGGGATCGCCTGCCTTGGCGGGGCGGAATTGCTGCGTCTGCTCCACGTGCGGCAGGTGCATGAAGGTAACCGCCAGCCCCAGCAGGAGCAGTCCGCCGGCAATCAGCAGGTAAGGCACCCGCACCGTGTTGGCCACACTTGCCTGCGAAGCCACCTTGGCAGGGTCGGTAAGGATATACGCGCCGGCAATAATTGGCGCGATGGTGCCGCCGAGGGAGTTGAGGGCCTGTGCCAGATTGAGGCGGATGGAAGCGCTGTCTTCCGGACCCAGGATCGATACATAGGGATTCACGGAGGTCTGCAAGGCGGTAACGCCAGCTCCCACAATGAACACCGCAGCCAGAAAGAGCGGGAAGCTTACGAGTTTGGCCGCGGGCACGAACAGCAGGCATCCCAGCACCTGGATGAACAGCGACACTACCATCGTCCGCTTGTATCCGATCATCTCGATCAGCTTGGACGTCGGCGACGAGAAGACCAGATAGGCCAGGAAGAACGCCGACTCTGCCAGCATGGCCCATGCGTAGGGCAAAGTGAAGATCGCCCGCAGGTGCGGCACCAGCGCCATGTTCAGGTTGGTAATGAACCCGAAGATGAAAAAAAGCGCCGTCACCGTGATGAACGGGACAAGGTACCCGGGCGACGTGAGCGCCGACGAGTGTTTCGTTTCTGCTGCCATAGGAGGTTGTTCCCCGCTTCCTCGAAAAAAGTGTTTCGCCCGGTTAGGGCTCTTGTCTGCATCCCGGACCTGGATGGGCCCGAAGATGGCCGCCCGGGATCTCCGGTGAGTTGGTGTACCGCTGCCTGGAAACCCGGCATTTTGCTGCATACAAACACTATACGGGAAACCCCTTGCCGGGGAAGTGACAGCTCAAACGATTCATGGGGAGGCTACCCCCGTGCCCCGAGTTCCGTTATCCTGATAGCACAGCAAGGAGAGACACGTGGCCACTGCAACGCTGACGGGCGCAAGACTGAAAAAGGTCCTGACGGCTATCGAACAGAACTGGCAGGCCGAGATGGAGGCCTACCACACCTACCTGGCCCTGGCCGAGCGCGACACCGAGCCCGTCCGCGCGCAGGTGCTGCGACACCTGGCCTCTGCCGAGTGGGAGCACGCCGCTCTCTGGCATGGCCGCATCCTCGAACTGGGCGGCCAAGAGCCCGTCTATCGCGGCAAGCCCGGCGGCGAGGCCGATTCGCTGGCCAACCGAGCCGGCGGCGTCCGCATGGCTCTCCGCCGCCTCGAAATCGAGGAGAGCCGCCACATCGCCACCTACGGCGAGCAACTCAAGGCCCTGGGCGACGAAGGGTCGATTGCCATCCTCGACCACGTCATCGAAGACGAGAAGGACCACTACCGCGAGCTGGGCTCGCTGCTGCGCGGCCACTACACAGCGCCCCCTGGCGTGCCCAAAATCGACCCCAAGGCCGTCCTCGAAGAACTTCTCGCCAAGCGCAACCAGGGCCGCAAGCAGCCCGGCGCGTGGATCGGCGATGCTATCTACGGCGTGAACGACGGCCTCGGAGCCATCTTCGGCATTGTCTCCGGTGTCTCCGGCGCCACCGCCGGCAACCCCAAGTACGTCCTCCTCGCCGGCCTCTCCGGCATGATCGCCTCCGCGCTCTCCATGGGCTCCGGCGCCTACCTCGCCGCCAAGAGCGAGCGCGAAATCTACCACGCTGAAATCGCCCGTGAGCGCGAGGCCATCCAGATGAACGGCCCCGAGGCGCGCGAGCTGCTCTCGCTCTACTACCAGGTCAAGGGACTGCCCGAGGAAGACGCGCTTCACATGGTCAGCCACATTGCCAGCGATCCCGACCAATTGCTCCGCGCCTTGGCCGCCGAGCGCCTTGGCTCCAGCGAAGAGGCCCTCGCCAACCCCCTCGTCTCGGCCAGCTCGGGCGCGCTCTCCACGGCCGTCGGCGCCATCATCCCCGTCATTCCTTTCTTCTTCATGCAGGGAATCCCCGCCGTCATCGCCGCTGCTGTCGTCTCGCTGGCCGCGCACTTCGCCGTCGGCGCCGCCAAGTCGCTCATCACCGTCCGTTCCTGGTGGTCCTCCGGCCTCGAAATGACCATGGTCGGCGCTATCGAGGGCGCCGTCACCTATGGCATCGGTATCCTCCTCGGCAAAGGCGGCGTGTAAGGCGATTCAATCAGGTCCGATCCGCGCTAAAATAGAAGTTGCTGTGACCCTCCACCACCCCATCCCGGCCCTCCTCTAGCGGCGCCCGCCGCATACGCTCTTCTGCGCCTCTTCGCATCCATCCACAACAGTTATCCAAAACTTGAAAGGCACGGAGTGCCATGCTTGATCGCCTCGAACAAATGGAGCAGCGCTACAACGACCTGCAGTCGCAGTTCGCCCTGCCTGAGGTTCTCAATGACCACGAGAGATACCAGAAGGCCGCGAAGGCTCTGCGCGAAATAGAGACTCCCGTCGAGAAGTACCGCGAGCTCAAACAGGTGCGCCAGGGTCTCGCCGAG